>CAXSFE010000166.1:0-5789 GCA_964236585.1 uncultured Acetobacteraceae bacterium | reverse complement strand
CGGGCGGCGCTGCACGAGGGCAGGAGCCCGGCGCGGCTGCGCGGTGCCCCGCGCCGGCAACACGGCTTCGCCCTGTACGGGGCGCCGCAGGTGCTGCTGCGGCTGCTGGCGACGTCGCTGCCGGCGATGCTGCTGCCGCTGTCGTTCGGCGCGGCGCAGGCGGGGCTGTTCTGGCTGGCCTACCGGATGCTGATCCTGCCGCAGCAGGTGCTGACCGAGAGCCTGCGGCCGGTGTTCTTCCGCCGGGCGGCGGCGCTGCACGCGGCCGGCGGGGACGTGCGGCGCGCGGCGCTGCGGCTGGCGGGGCTGCTCGGCGTGCTGTGCGTCCCGGTGGTGGCGGTGCTGGCGCTCGCGGGTCCGGCTCTGTTCGCCCTGGTGTTCGGGCCGGCGTGGCGCGGCGCCGGGCACGACGCCGCGCTGATCTCGGGGGCCTGGTGCCTGGAGACCATGCAGATGCCGAGCGCGGTGCTGGTGGCCGTGCTGGGCCGGCAGCGGGCGTATCTGGGCATCGAGGCGGCGTCGCTGCTGGCGCGGGCGGCGGCGCTGTGCGCGGGGGCGGCCTGCGGCGGACCCGACCTCGCGATCGGGCTCTACGCCGCGGCGTGGGCGGTGACCAACGCCGGGGTGATCGCCTGGATGGCGTGGCCGCCGCGGGCCCCGCTCCCCGGTGGCGCCGGGAGCGGTGCCGCATGAGCCTGGTGGTGCCGTTCCCCAGTCCGCCCGCGCGCGCCGACGCGGCCTTCGACCAGGATGTCGTGCGCGCCTCGTCGGCGGATGCGGGCACGCGGTCCTGCCAGGACGCGGCGTATCCGGACGATCCCGGCGGCCAGGTTCCGGCGGGCAGCCGGGTCCGGCATCCCGGCACGCTGCGGCACCTCGCGGTCTACATGCACGATCTGTCGGGCGGCGGCGTGGAACGCATGCGCCTCGAGCTGATCCGGGTGTTCCTGGCGCGCGGCCTTGCGGTGACGCTGGTGCTGCACGCCCGCGCGGGCGTGCTCGCGCGGGCGGTGCCGGAGGGCTGCCGCGTGGTGGTGCTGGGCG
The DNA here is from genome assembly GCA_964236585.1 of uncultured Acetobacteraceae bacterium. GTDB lineage: Bacteria > Pseudomonadota > Alphaproteobacteria > Acetobacterales > Acetobacteraceae > CAXSEF01. Next base: position 4,745 of record CAXSFE010000166.1, on the reverse strand, counting down.
GCCGGCGCACCGCGCAGGACGTGCCCGGGCTGGCGCGGTTCCTGCGGCGCGAGCGGCCCGACGTGCTGCTGGCGAGCCTCGACCACAACAACGTCGCGGCGATGCTGGCGCGGCGCCTGGCGGGCGGGCGGACGCGGCTGGTGATCTGCCAGCACAACGCCCTGTCGGCGGAGGCGGAGCACATGCGCGGCCTGAAGTACCGGGCGGTGCCGCTGCTCTACCGGATGCTCCAGGGGGCGGCAGACGGCATCGTGGCGGTCTCGTCGGGGGTTGCGGACGACCTGGCGCGCACCGCGGGCATCGCGCGGCACAGGGTCACGGTGATCCACAACCCGGTGATCTCCGGCGACTTCGTGGCCCGCGCCTCGGCACCCGCGGGCGACCCCTGGCTTGCCGACGGCGCGCCGCCGGTGCTGGTCTGGGTGGGGCGGCTGGTGGCGCAGAAGGACCCGCACACCCTGCTGCGCGCCTTCGCGGAGGTGGCCGCGCCGGCCCGGCTGCTGCTGCTCGGCGAGGGGGCGCTGCGGCCGGAGCTGGAGCGGCTGGCGGCGGCGCTGGGCCTGGCGGGGCGGGTCAGGTTCGCGGGGTTCCAGGCCAACCCGCTGCCGTGGATCCGTGAGGCGCACGCCCTGGTGCTGTCGTCGCGCTACGAGGGCCTGGGCAACGTCATCGTGGAGGCGCTGGGGTGCGGGACGGCGGTGGTCAGCACCGACTGCCCGCACGGGCCGCGCGAGATCCTGGAGGGCGGCCGCCACGGGGCCCTGGTGCCGGTCGGCGACGTGGCGGCGCTGGCGGCGGCGATGCGCGCAACGCTTGCCGCCGGGCATGATCCAGCGGCGTTGCGCACGCGCGCCGCGGCCTTCACGGCGGAGCACGCCGTGGCGCAGCACCTCGCCCTGTTCGCGCGCCTCGGCTGCCCGGTGGCGTCGTCCCGGTGCGGCGCGTCGTGACGGCCGCGGCGCCTGCCGATGCCGCGGGCAGCGCGAAGCCGGCCGTCCCGTCCCGGCCGCGCATCTTCGGCTTCGCGGTGTCCACGCTCGACGCCGAGGCGATCGCGGACCGCATCGCGACCACGCTGCGCCGGCCGGCCGGGCCCCGGGGCGACGCCTGCGCGGCGCGCGGAGCTGCGGACGACGGCTGCGGCGTCGGCCTGGTGGTGACGCCGAACATCGACCACGTGCGCCGGCTTCGGGGCGACGCGGCGTTCGCTGCGGCGTACGCGTCGGCGGCGATCATCACCTGCGACGGCTTTCCCGTGCACCGCTACGCCAGCCTGCGGGGCTGCGCGCCGGCCGGGCGGGTCACCGGCTGCGATCTCGCCCGCGCGCTGCTGCGCCACGGGGCGATCGGGCGGCACCGGATGTTCTTCGTGGCCGACAGCCACGCCACGGCGGACGGTCTGCGGCGCTGGGCCGAGCGGCGGGGCGTGGACGGGCAGATCGCGCTGCACGTGCCGCCGCACGGCTTCGAGCACGACCCTGCCGCGTGCGACGCGATGGCCGGGCGGATCGCGGCGCACGGCACCACGCTGCTGTTGATGGGGGTGGGCGCGCCGCGCTCGGAGGTGTTCGTGCACGGCCGGCGCGCCAGCCTGCCGCCGTGCTGGGCGCTGTGCGTCGGCCAGGCGCTGCGCATCGAGGCGGGCGTGACCCGGCGGGCGCCGGCGCTGGCCTCGGCGCTCGGCGCGGAGTGGCTGTGGCGGCTGGCGCAGGAGCCGCGGCGGCTGGCGTCGCGCTACGCGGGGGCGTCGGTGGGGTTCCTGGCGGCGGTGGCGGCGGACTTGAGAAAGCAAGGTTGAGGCTCTGCCTCAAACTCCGCCAAAGGCCGAGCCTTTGGAAACCTCGACGGGGCCTGTGCTTATGTGTGCCGGTCCAGGGCGGCTCGCCCTGGCGGGGTCCAGGGGCAGGGCCCCTGGCCTTGCTTCCCTACAGCTCCGGGATGCACGCCAGCACCGGCAGCCCGAGCCGCCGTTCGACCTGTTCCGGGGACAGGAAGCCGGGCCGCGTCGCGTCCGACAGGATCGCGGTGCCCGCGCCGGCGAGCAGGCTGAACACCACGCCGGCGGCCAGGATCGGCAGTGTCAGGCGGTGCGGCCGCAGCGGCACGCGCGCCGGCTGGATCACCCGGACGTTGGTGGCGCGTTCGGCGGCGACGGCCTCGACCATGCGGCGGTCTTCCAGGACCTTGGCGGAGCCGCGGAAGGCGCTGTCGGCGACCTCGCGGCGCCGTTCGAGCTGCTGGAGGGCCTCGTCGCTGTCCTGCAGCTCGTGCAGGGCGGCGGCGACCGCGCGGGCGTCCGAGGCGAGGGCCGCGCCGCGGGCGGTCTCGGCGCGCAGGTCGGTGGCGGCGCGGTCGCCGTCGATGGCGAGCGCGTCCAGGGTGGGGTTTCGGGTCTGGCGCTGCACCGAGCTGGAGCGGTCGGCGCGCAGGCGGGCCAGCTCGGACTCGCGGGCGGCGACCTGGGCCTGGGCGTCCTGCATCACCCGGCTGGCGGGCAGGTAGCGGGTGGCGAGGTCGGCGAGGCGGCCGCGCAGGTCCTGCAGGCCGGCGGTCAGGGTCGCGGCGCGGCTGTCGGGGTCGTCCTCGGTGTAGCCGCGCACGGAGGCGGGCGTGGCGGCGAGCTGGCGGGTGATCGACGCGGTGCGGGCCGAGAGCTGGGCGCGGGTGGCGTCGGAGTCGGCGGTCGCGCGGGCAAGGTCGTCGCGGCGGTGGAGCAGCAGGTCGCGCTGCAGGCCGAAGGAGTCGATGTCGTGGGAGGCCTTGAAGGCGGCGAGCGCGGCGTCGGCCTGCCCCAGCGTGTCGGCGAGGCCGTGCACCTGGGTCTGCACGGTGGCGGACTGCACGTCGCCATACAGCGCGTGGCGACGCTCCAGGTAGAGCGCGACCAGGGTGTTGACGACCTCGGCGGCGACGTCGGGGTCGCGGTTGCGGAACGTCACGGTGAGCACGTTGGCGTCCTTGGCCGCCTCCGTGGTGAGGTCGTTGTCGAAGCGCCGGGCGACGGCGAGCGCCACGGGGTCCGCGTCGTGCAGCACCGGGACCGTCAGGCCGACGGCCTCGCTGGCGGCGCGCGGCAGGCCGGCGACGGCCGCGGCCAGGCGCCCGAGCGGGCCCGGCGGATCCGCGAAACCGGGGTAGACGCGGTCGAGCCCGACGCGGCGCAGCGTGGCCTCGTGCAGGTCGTCGGCGCCGAGGATCTCCACCTCCGCCTTCATGATCTGGTCGGCGCCGAGCGCGGAGCTGACGTTGGGCGCGGTGCCGGCCTCGGGCCGGTAGGTGAACTCCGAGCCGAGCAGCACGACGAGGGAGGCCGAGGTGACGTAGCGGGCCGGCACCGCCACCGCGACCAGGGCGGCGAGGGCGAGGGTGGCCGCCATCGCGCGGCGGATGCGGCGGCGGTCGGCCCACGCGGAGGTCGCGATCTCGCGCAGCGACGGCAGGCCGGCGCTCGCTGCCGGGGTCTCGCTCATGCGGCGTGCGCCGGGTGCGGGGCGGACGGCTCGTCGGCCAGGCCTGGGGGGATCAGGCCTGGGGAGGCCACGCTTGGGGGCGCGCGGTCGCCGGTGAGGCGCAGCGAGGCGGCGGCGTCGCGCAGCGCCTCGTCCAGGCCGGTGCGCCGGATGGCCAGTCTCCGGTCCGTGCGGCGGTGGTCCAGGGTGATGTCCTGGCGCATGAGCGACAGGAGCGAGGGGGTGAGGGCGTCCGGCAGCCATGCGCCGACCCGTGGCGGCGCGCGGCCCAGCACCAGCGCCGCGGCGTGCAGCGGCAGGGCCAGGCGGGCCTCGGCGCGGAGCCGGCGCGCCGGGATGCGGGCGACAGGGGCGGCGCCCAGCGCGATCGCGTAGCGGATGAGGACCGCGTTCCAGCTCGGCGGGTCGGGCAGCGCCAGGTTGAACGCCGCGCCGGCCACCGGCCTGTGCAGCGAGGCGAGCACCGCCGCCACCACGTCCGCGACCGGGGCGAGGTTGCACGCGCCGTCGCCGGCGGCGCCCAGGTCGCCGAGGCGGCGGGTGCGAAGCAGGCGGGCGATGCGCCCCGTCCACTGCTCGCTGCCCGGGCCGAACAGGCAGCCGGGGCGCAGCACGACCGCGCCGGGGTGGCCGGACAGCGCGCGCTCCGCCGCGACCTTGCCGCCGGCGTAGCCACCAAGGCCCTCCGCGAGCGGCGCGTCCTCGTCCACCAGGCCGCTCGCGTCGCCGTACACCGCCATCGAGCTGACGTGCACGACGCGGCAGGTGGCCGGCGCCTGCGCCAGGGCGCGCGCCACCGCCACGGTGCTGCCCGGCGTGCCGGCGGTGCAGTTCACCACCGCGTCGGCCGTGCCGAGCAGGCGCAGGAGGTTGCCGGCGTCGGCGGCGTCGCAGGCCAGGCGCTCGGTGGCGGGGGGCGGCAGGCCGGCCGCATGGCCGTGCGGCGTCGAGGACGTTCTGGCAGGCCGGTAGGGGCGGCGCGACACGGCGACCGGCGCGGCCCAGCCGCTGGCGGCGAGGGCGGCCAGCACGCGGCTGCCGAGGAAGCCGGTGGCGCCGAGCACGACGACACGTTGCATTGCGGCCCTCCGTCGATGCGGACGGCATCCTGCCCGCCCGGTGGTTGTTGTAGAAAAACTGGGGCTGCAATGCTACTCCGGATTGCAGAACCAAGGGGTGCTGCACCTTGATGATGACGGGACGGGGGCTGGCCGGCCCTGCGGCGCGGCTGGCGCAGGCGGGCCCGGACAGCACGGTGCCGGCCGGCGCGCGGCC
>CAXSFE010000165.1:0-5861 GCA_964236585.1 uncultured Acetobacteraceae bacterium | reverse complement strand
TGCGCGCACAGGAACCGCTCCGCCGCGGACCCGTCGTCGAGCCCGCCACCGGACCCGCCGGCCGCCGCCTCGCCCGCAGCCTCCGCCCGCACGGCCTCGTCGCGCGCAAACCCGTGCAGCGCCGCCGCGGCGCCCCCGGTTCCCCCGAACTGGAACACGACCTGGCTAGGGTAGGCGCAGGCCGCCGCCACCTTGCGCGCCATCGCCGCCCCCGCCGCCACCGCGACGCCCTCGAACCCCGCAAGCCACGCCGGGGCAGGGGCCTCGCCGTGCCGGATCGCATACGGCGTGTCGCGGTACCACCACACCGGCGCCGTCACCGCGTCCCGCACCGCGCGCACCACCTGCAGGTGGTCCGCGTGCCCGCCGAGCCCCTGCGGCGCCAGCACCAGCGCCGGCGACACCCGCTCCGCCAGCCCGCCGACCAGCGCCGCCAGCCCCCGCCACGCCCCGTCGTCCTCCCGCACCCCCGCGAACAGCTCCGCAGCGCTGCCATACCCCCGGTGCGGCGCTTCCTCCAGGTCGAGGTGCAGGCACTCCGCAAACCCCAGGACGCGCGCCGCCGCCCGGTCCTCGTCGCGGCGCAGCGCCATGTAGTCGACCCCCGCGTCCAGCCCCTTGTCGAGCTGGCACGCCAGCGCAAACCCCTGCGCCGGCACCACCGAGCGGGTGAACGCGGTGGCCAGCACCGTGCGCCACCCGGCGTCGGCCAGCAGCGCCGCCAGCGCCCCGCAGGAGAACGCCACGTCGTCGAGGTGGGGCGACAGGAACAGCGCGCACGGCGCACCCGTCCCCGCGGGAAGGATCGCGCTCACAGCAGGTGCGGCTCCGCCCTGAACCGGCACGGCGTCGCCGGCAGCGCGGGGTCGACGTCCCGGTCCACCGGCGCCCGCACCACCGCCGCGTACACGTCCATGATCTGCCGCCCCACCGAGCGCCACGAGTACACCCGCCGGCACTCCTCCAGCCCCGCCGCCGCCAGCCGCCCCAGCAGCGCCCGGTCCGCGATCACCCGGCGCAGCGAGTCCGCGAGCCCCGCGACATCCCCCGGCTCGCTCAGCAGCCCGTTCTCCCCGTCGCGCAGGCAGTCGACCACCCCCACCGCCCGGCACGACACGCAGGCCAGCCCCGACGCCATCGCCTCCAGGATCGTGTTGGAGAACCCCTCCGCGTAGGTCGGCGACACGAACACGTCCGCCTGGCGGTACACCGCCGGCACATGGTCGTACGCGACGTGCCCGGTCATGCGCACCCGCTCCGACAGCCCGAGCGCCACGATCCGCTCCGCCACCAGGTCGAAGTCCGGACCGATCCCCGAGTACACCAGCGAGAACGCCACCCCCTCGTCCGCCAGCAGCCTCGCCGCCGCCAGCAGGTCGATCGCGCCCTTCCGCGCGTCCACCCGCCCGTGGTACAGCAGCACCGGCGGCCCCGCGTCGCGCACGGCCCCGAACCCCAGCGCCGGCGCGCGCCCCTCCGCCGGCGTGAACCGCCCGACGTCGACCGCCCCCGGCACGATCGAGAACCGCGCCGGATCGGTGCCCAGCCGCCCCTCGACCTCGTCCGCGAACGAGCGGCACCCGATCAGCACCGCGCCCGCGTGGTCCAGCACCCGCGTCATCGCCAGCCGGTGCGTCTCGCAGCACGACCCCACCCAGTGCCCGTCGCCGCCCTGGATCGACACCACGTTCGCAACTCCCAGCACGCGCGACGCCAGCAGCACCGCCCACCCCGTCGGATACCCGTACTGCGCGTGCAGCACGTCGAACGGCGCGCGCGCATGCTCGCGCACGATCGCCTCGACCATCGTCTCGATGTCGCGCTCGAAGTCGCCCGTGGTCTGCTCGCCGAGCTGCTCCAGCCCCACGACGCGCACCCCCGCGACCGGCGGCGGCGGCCCGCCGCCGTACACCGCGCGCCCGAACGCATCCCCGCGATACTGGCTGATCATCGTGACCTCGTGCCCCGCGCCCACCAGCTCGTGCAGCAGGTTGCGCGCATACACGCTCATTCCCGAGATCGCCGGGAAGTAGCGACGGCTGACGAAACAGATCCTCACGCGCCCTCCTTCCCCACATCCCGGGCTATACTGGCGACCGGCGCCACACCGTCCGGCAGGTGCCGCCTCAGCCACGCCAGAGACTGCGGGACCATTGTGTCAGCCCGATGGCTCTCCCTCGACAGCTCCACGCACACCAGCCCCGCGAACCCCGACTCGCCCAGCGCCCCCAGCACCCCCGGCACGTCCATGTCCCCCTCGCCGAACGGCAGGTGCACGTGCACGCCCCGCGCCATGTCCTCGATCGACACCGTCCCCAGCCGCCCCGCCCAGCGACGCACCGCCTCCGCCGGGTCGATCTCCCCCGTCACCACGCAGTGCCCCGTGTCCAGCGCCAGGCGCAGCCCGTCGATCCCCAGCGCCTCCCACTCGAAGCCCGTCTCGATCGCCATCCCCGGCTCCGGCTCCAGCGCCGCCACCGTCCCCAGCCGCTGCGCCCGCCGCACCACCTCCGCCGCCCCCTCCGCGACCCACGCCCGCGCCTGCCCGGCCGTGACCCCCGGCTTCGCCACGCCCCCCCAGAAGCTCATTGCCTCCGCCCCGCACTCCGCCGCCACCTCCAGCGCCCGCGTCAGGAACTCCACCCGCAGCGCCCGCCCCGCCGGGTCCGCCGTCACCAGCGTCGGCTCGTGCTTCTGCCGCGGGTCGAGCAGGAACCGCGCCCCCGTCTCCACCACGCACCCGAGCCCCAGCGCCCGCAGCCGCGCCGCCACCCGCGCCAGCTCGGCGCGGAACCCGCCCGCGAACGGGTCGAGGTGGTGGATGTCCAGCGTCAGCGCCACGCCGTCGTAGCCGCTGTCCGCGATCAGCCCGAGCGCATCGTCAAGCCGGTGATGCGCGCAGCCGTTGGTGTTGAAGGCGAACCTCATCGCACGACCCCGGAAGAAGAAAGGCCAGGGCTCCGCCCTGGACCCGCCAGGGGCAGCGCCCCTGGACCTGCACACACAAGGAAGGCAAGCGCCGGTCCAGGGCGGCTCGCCCTGGCGGGGTCCAGGGGCAGAGCCCCTGGCCTTGCTTCCCTCAAGCCTCCATCGCGATCGGCGCCGAGTGCGCCTCTGGCTCCCGGTACAGCGGGTAGAGCCCCCCCACCACCCGGTCCACTTCCACAACGTCCAGCCACGGCACGCCCCCCAGCCGCTCCGCCGCCGCCGTCGGCAGCCGCACCGGCCTCGCCCCCGCCGGCCCCGCCCCGAACCCCACCAGCGGCGACCCCCGCGCCAGCAGCTTCGCGACCCCCCGCGCGCCGATGCGGTGGTAGCTCATCGTCTCCACCTCCAGCCCCGGCACCACGACCTTGACCACGTGCACCCCGGCATGCCCCGGCGGCGACCAGTCCAGTACCAGCACCTCCATCCCCGCCGCCGCCAGCCGCGCGTGCAGCTCCTCCACCAGCCCCGTCCCCGACATCGCCCCGCCCCACTGCGGCAGCGTGTCGAACCGCCGCGTCTCCCGCCGCGACAGCACGCTCCCCGCGATCTGCCCGCGCAGCCCCGCCGCATCGAGCCCCAGCCACCCGCGCATCGCCGCCATCGTGCGCCCTTCCTCGCCGACGAGCGTGTGCCGCGCCCGGTAGCTGTCCAAGTATCCCTCCGGCGCCACCGTCCCCACGCGCGCCAGCGGCCCGTGGCTGAACGTCTTCCGCGCCCGCGCCGCCGCGAACTCCAGGATCGCCTTGCGCAGCGCATGCTCGCGGTCCAGCGACGCCGCCTCCCCCGCCGCCGTCACCATCAGCGGGAACGCCGCGCCCTCGGGCTGATCGCCCACGCAGTACACGTTGCACACCCCGAACTCGTCGGACGCGAACTTCGGCAGCACGTCGATCCCCAGCCCCCGCAGCCGCGCCAGCAGCGCCCGCGTCCTCGGGTCGCGCGGATACGTGTCCGCCCCGTCCTCGCCCGCGAAGTCGAGCACGATCCCGCGGTCCATCGCCCGGAACCCCAGCCCGTTGCCGTCCCTCTGCAACAGCTCGCACAGCCCGTGCCCCACCGCGAAGTCGAGCGTCGGCCCCGCCCCCAGCCCGTTGGTGATCGGGCTGGTGAACGCCTCGTACCCCTCGCCCAGGTCCCCGTACGAGCATGCCGCGATGTCGATCGGCACCCATACGGCCGCCCCGTCCGGCCAGCGCCGCGCCGGCACCCACTCCAGCGCCGTCTCCGCGTCCACGTCGCACCCCGCCGGCAGGCACAGCGTCAGCGGGTCCGCCACCGCCCCCTCGCCCAGCTCCCGCGACAGCGCGGCAAAGCTCCCCCGCCTGCGCTTCATCCGCCAGATGCCCGCCGCCGAGTGCACCGCCTCCGCCAGCTCGCCCGTGGTGCCGACGATCGCCTCGTCGTCCGTGCTGCCGTACCCGACCCCGTGCGGCGCGACCCCCACCCAGCTCCGCGCCGCCGCGTCGTGGAAGATCGCGTTCCAGCAGGGGATGCCCGTGACGTCGAGCCCGGCCAGCGGGAACAGCTCCACGCGCCCGGGCGGCATCGAGTCCACGTAGGCCTGGGCGGCGGGCGGCAGGGCAGGGGAGGTCATGGCGCGTCGTCCGAAAGGGAGGAAGGCAAGGCCAGGGCGCCGCCCCATTCCTTGAAAGCGGGGACCCAGCAAAGGCAGAGCCTTTGCAGTCCACCTGAAAGAAAGCCGCACGCCGACACGGAACCCCGTGCGCCGGTCCAGGGCGGCTCGCCCTGGCGGGGTCCAGGGGCAGCGCCCCTGGCCTTGCCTCCCCTCACGGCGTCACCATCGCCTGCGCCTTCGCCAGCAGCGCCATTGTGTGCAGGTCGTGCTCCGGCGTGAACGCAAACGCCCGCCCCGCCAGCACGGACGCCGCGAACGCCTCCACCTGGTTCAGGAACGGCGACCGCGCCGCCCCCGCCACCTCGACCTCGCGCGCGACCCCGTCCTCCGCCCGCGTCAGCCACAGCGCGCCGCCCGCGACCTGCCCCATGGTGTCCAACGCGACGATCTGCCCCGCGTCGCCCACGACCTCCAAACGCCGCCGCGGCAGCGTCTCCGGGCAGTTGTACGCGACGTGCATCTGCAGCAGCACGCCCCCCTCGGAGCGCGCCATCAGCAGCGCCCCGTCCTCCACAGCCCCGTGCTCCACGGCATAGCGGTGCACCCGCGCCTGCCCCAGCGCCGCCACCGCGCCGATCCGCTCGCCCAGGATCATCGCCGCGAGATCGAGCCCATGCGGCGCCAGGTCGAACAGCGCCCCGCCCCCCGCGCGCGCCCGGTCCACCCGCCAGTTGTCCGCCGCCCACCCGTCGCCGACCCAGCACGCGTAGACGATCCGCACCGCGACCGGCCGCCCGACCGCGCCGTCGGCCACCATCCGCGCCAGCTGCACGTGCGCCGCGTGGAACCGCTGATCGAACGCCGTCGCATACGCCACGCCCGCCGCCGCGCACGCCGCCACCATCGCCTCCGCGTCGGCCAGCGTCGTCGCCATCGGCTTCTCGCACAGCACCGCCAGCCCCGCCGCCGCCACGGCCTCCACCAGCGCCCGGTGCGAGTCGTTCGGGCTCGCGACATACACCGCGCCCAGCCCCGGCGTCGCCAGGAACGCACCCAGCGACCCGTGGCACGCCACCCCCGGCAGCGCCGCCCCAGCCGCAGCCCGCGACCCCTCGGACGGGTCGTACACCGCCAGCAGCGCCCCGTTCTCGGACCCCAGGATCGCCGGCGCCACGTAGTCACGCGCCACCCAGCCGCAGCCCGCGATCCCCCAGCCAAGCCGCGTCACGCCGGACCTCCGCAGAAGAAAGCAAGGCTGGGCTCTGCCCAGACCCGCAAAGGGTCCGAGGACCCTTTG
>CAXSFE010000164.1:0-5864 GCA_964236585.1 uncultured Acetobacteraceae bacterium | reverse complement strand
GGGCAGCGTGGGTGCGGACGCCGGAGCGGCGGGGGGCGACGGGGCCGGGGCGGGCGCGGGTGGGCTGGACGGGGCTGGCGGGGAGGCGGCGGGCCAGGGCGCCGCGGTGGCGGACCGCGCGGAGGCGGGGGTGTTCCAGCCGAACGGCTGCGACCTGTCGCCGGAGCGGCGGGTGCTGCTGCTGACCGGGCCGAACATGGCGGGCAAGTCGACGTTCCTGCGGCAGAACGCGCTGATCGTGGTCCTGGCGCAGGCGGGGCTGCCGGTGCCGGCGGATTCGGCGCGGATCGGGGTGGTGGACCGGCTGTTCAGCCGGGTGGGGGCGTCGGACGACCTGGCGCGGGGGCGCTCGACCTTCATGGTGGAGATGACGGAGACGGCGGCGATCCTGCACCAGGCGGGGCCGCGCTCGCTCGTGGTGGTCGACGAGATCGGGCGGGGCACGGCGACGCTGGACGGGCTGGCGATCGCCTGGGCGGTGCTGGAGGCGCTGCACGAGCGGTGCTGCTGCCGCACGGTGTTCGCGACGCACTTCCACGAGCTGGCGCAGCTGGGCGGGGGCAGCGGGCCGGTGGCGGTCGGCGGCGTGGCCGGCGGGCGGCTCGCGCGGATGCGGCCGCACACCATGCGGGTGCAGGAGTGGCGCGGCGGGGTCGTGTTCCTGCACGAAGTGGCCGAAGGCGCCGCCGGGCGGAGCTGGGGGGTGCACGTGGCGCGGCTCGCGGGGGTGCCGGCGGCGGTGGTGCGGCGCGCGGGGCTGCTGCTGTCGCGGCTGGAGCAGGGCGAGCGGCCGCGCGAGGAGCTGCCGCTGTTCGCGGGGCTCGAGGTGCGGGTGGACGGGACGGAGGGTGCGGGGGGCGAGGAGGACGGGGGCGAGGAGGACGGGGGCGAGGCGGCGGGAGTGGCGCGGGCGGTTCTGGAGGCGCTGTCGCGGATCGATGCGGATGCGCTGTCGCCGCGCGAGGCGCTGGAGGCGCTCTACCGGCTCAAGGCGCTGGGGCGGGGGGCGCCCTGAGCGGGCAAGTTCGGGGCAGCAGGCAGGGCTGGGCTCTGCCCAGACCCGCCAGGGGCGAGCCGCCCCTGGACCGGCATTTTGGAAGTGGTTTCAGGGGGCGAGCCCTGGCGGGGTTGCCGTCCTCGTCTGCCGGCGCCTGTACCCGCGCGATAACATCCCTGTCGCGCTGCGCGATCCGGGTTTACTCTGTTCTCGATGGTCGCACAGGATCTGACTTCCGGGATGCAAGCCGCGCCGTCGCTGGCGGCGGCAATGGCCACGCTCGCGGCCGCGCAGGATGGCCGGCCGCCGCCTCGCGATGCGACGCTGGCGCTGTTCCGCCGCCATCTGACCCGCGTGCAGCAGCAGGTTCGCGAGGACTTCGAGTCCTACCGCGTCAGCGGGCTGGAGGCGGCGCGGATGCTGTCGGGCCACGCCGACGGGCTGATCGTGGCGCTGCACGAGCATGCCGCGTCGCTGCAGCGGGGCGAGGACGTCCCGTTCGGCGCGGGAGCCGGCCCGGGAGCCGGCATGGAAGCCGGCCCGGGAGAGGCGCTGGCGATCGTGGCGACCGGGGGCTACGGGCGCAGCGTGCTGGCGCCGTTCAGCGACATCGACCTGCTGTTCCTCACCCCCGACGAGCCGTCGGCGCGGCTGCTCGGCCGGGTGGAGTACATGCTGTATTTCCTGTGGGACCTCGGGCTGAAGGTCGGGCACGCCACGCGCTCGGTCGAGCAGTGCCTGGAGCAGGCGTCGCGCGACGTCACCGTGACCACGACGCTGCTCGACGCGCGCCTGGTCGATGGCGACGCGGCCCTGTTCGACGAGTTCCGCCGCCGGTTCGCCGACAGCAACCGCGACCACGCCGGCAGCTTCCTCGCGGCCAAGCAGGCGGAGCGGGCGCAGCGCCACCGCCGGTTCGGCGAGAGCGCCTACCTGGTCGAGCCGAACATCAAGGAGGGGCGCGGCGGGCTGCGCGACCTGCAGACGCTGTACTGGATGATGCGCTACGTGCTCGGGCCGTCCTTCGAGCGGCTCGACCATCCGGAGTCCGTGGCGTGCGGGATGCTCAACCCGCGCGAGGTGGCGCAGGCCAGGCGGGCGTGGGACTTCCTGTGGAGCGTGCGCTTCCACCTGCACTACGTGTCCGGGCGGGCGGAGGAGCGGTTGACCTTCGACCTGCAGCCGGTCGTCGGCGCGCGGATCGGCTACACCCGGCACGGGCGGCAGGACGGGGTGGAGCGGTTCATGCGCCACTACTTCCTGACCGCGCGCGAGGTGGGGCGGCTGACGCTGGTGCTGGAACCCGCGATCCTGCGCCACGCGCTCGGCGCGCCGGCGCTCGCGGCGGTGGCCGACTCGGCCCTGCTGGCGCAGGGCTTCGGCATGGCGGACGGCAAGCTGGTGCTGGCGCCCGGGCACACGTTCCGCGCCGACCCGCTGGCGCTGCTGCGGGTGCTGGAGGTGGCGCGCGAGCGGGAGGTGTCGCTGCACCCGCTGACGCTGCGCGCGCTGATCCGCGACGAGCGCTGCGCGGTGTCGCTGCGCGGCGATCCGGCGGCGTCGGGCATCTTCCTCGACCTGCTGTGCGGGCGCGATGCCGCGCACAACCGGGCGGACGGGGCGCAGTGGATGCGCATCCTCAACGAGACGGGGCTGCTGGGCCGCTACCTGCCGGACTGGGCGCGCATCGTGGGGCAGATGCAGTTCGACACCTACCACGTGTTCACCGTCGACGAGCACACCATCGAGGCGATCGCGGTGGTCAACCGGCTCGAGCGCAACGAGCTGTCGGACGTGCTGCCGGTGGCGACGTCGATCGTGGAGAACCTGCAGTCCAGGCGGGCGCTGTACGTGGCGACGCTGCTGCACGACATCGCCAAGGGGCGCGGCGGCGACCACTCTGAGCTGGGCGCGGAGCTGGCGCTGGAGATCGGGCCGCAGCTCGGGCTGTCGGCGGAGGAGACGGAGACGGTCTCCTGGCTGGTGCTGCACCACCTGCTGCTCAGCACGACGGCGTTCCGGCGCGACATCGACGACCCGAAGACGATCCTCGACCTCGCCGACACCATCCAGTCGCCGGAGCGGCTCAAGCTGCTGCTGGTGCTGACGGTCGCCGACATGCGCGCGGTCAGCCCGCGGGTGTGGAACGGGTGGAAGGCGACGCTGCTGCGCGAGCTGTACAGCCGGGTGGCGGAGGTGCTCGCGGGGGGGCTGGCAACGACGGAGCGCGACGTGCGGGTGGCGCGGTCCAAGGAGGCGCTGGACGAGAACCTGGCGGCGGCGGGCTGGCCCAAGGCGGACCGCGACGCGTTCCTGGCGCTGGGGTATGGCGGCTACTGGCTGTCGTTCGACCCGGAGACGCACGTGCGCCATGCGCAGATGGTGCGCGACACGGAGGCGCGCGGGGCGCCGCTGCTGGTCGAGACGCAGCCGCTGCCGGCGCGCGCGGTCACCGAGGTCACGGTGTACGTGACGGACCACGCCGGGCTGGTGAGCCGGATCGCCGGCGCGCTGGCGGTGGCGGGCGCCTCGATCGTGGACGCGCGGGTGCACACGCTGACCAACGGGCGGGCGCTCGACACGTTCTGGATCCAGGATGCGGCCGGGGGTGCGTTCGATGCGCCGCACCGGCTGGCGAAGCTGTCGGTGCTGGTCGAGCAGGCGCTGGCGGGCGAGCTGGCGATGGAGGCCGCGATCCTGAAGGCGGGGCGCGCGCTGCTGGGCAGCCGGATGCGCGCGATCCACGTGCCGCCCCGGGTCGTGGTCGACAACCGGGCGTCGAACACGCACACGGTGGTCGAGGTCAACGGGCGCGACCGGCCGGGGCTGATGCACGACGTCACCGCGGCGATCAGCGAGCAGGGGGTGCAGATCGCGTCGGCGCACATCACCACCTACGGGGTGCGCGCGGTCGACGTGTTTTACGTCAAGGACGTGTTCGGGCTGAAGATCGAGAACGAGCGCAAGCTGGCGCTGCTGCGCGAGGCGCTGCTGCGGGCGCTGACGGCGCCGGATACGGTGGGGCCGCTGCCGGCGGCGGCGGTGCGGCGGCGGCGGGACGCGGCCTAGCGAAGGAAGGCCTTCTTTTTCTGAAGAAAAAGAAGCAAAAAGACTTTGCACATCGGGTTCGGGACTCCTGTTTGGCACAGGGCCAATTTGGAAAGTTCTTTGGTTCTTTCTTTCAAGAAAGAACTGCTTTCCTTCCTTGTCCGAACAGGATGCGGATCTAGTCTGCCGTCGCCAGGGTTCGTTCGCGAACCAGCGCGGCCGTGACCTGCCGCACCACGCCGTCCCAGTCCCCTGCCCTCTCCTGCCGGAACAGGCGCATCGACGGGTACCAGGGCGAGTCGGCGCGGTCGCGCATCCAGCGCCAGTCGGGGGCGTTGGGGAGCATCAGCCAGGTGGGCACGCCGAGGGCGCCGGCGAGGTGGGCGGCCGAGGTGTCCACGGTGACCAGCAGGTCGAGGTTGGCGAGGACGGCGGCGGTGTCGGCGTAGCTGGCCAGGGCGCGGCCCAGCTCCGGGATGCGGTGGGGCGCCAGCTCGCCGGCGCGGGGGCCGAGCTGGAGGCCGACCAGGCGGGGGGCGCAGGCGGCGGCGAGGGCGGATACGGCGTCGGGCGGCAGGGAGCGGCGGCGGTCGTTGGAGTGCGCGGGGTTGCCGGCCCAGACCAGGCCCGTGGTGCGGCCTGGGGGCAGGCGGCGGCGCCAGGAGGCGGCCAGGGCGGGGTGGGCGCGCAAGTACGGGTGGGGGCCGGGGATGGTGTCGAGCGTGGTGGCGAACAGGCCGGGCAGGCTCATCTGGTCGGCCCAGAGGTCGTGGGCGGGGAGCGGGCCGTCGTCGAGCACGGTGACGCCGTCGAGCTGGCGCAGCAGGGGGCGCAGAGGCCGGGCGCAGCGCAGGGAGACGCGGGCGCCGCGCTTGGCCAGCAGAGGAAGGTAGCGGGCGAGCTGGATCGCGTCGCCGAAGCCCTGCTCGGCGAGGACGAGAATGTGGCGGCCGGCGAGGGGCTCGCCGCGCCAGTGGGGGCCGGGGAGCGCGGTGTAGGCGTGGGGGAAGCGCCGCTTGCGCCACTCGTAGCGGGCCCAGCCTTCTTCCAGGCGGCCGGCGAGGAGGTGGGCGATGCCCTGGTTCCAGTGGGCGGCAGGGAGGTCGGGGTCGAGGTCGATGGCGCGCTGGCAGGCGGCGATGGCCTCGAGGTCGGCGCCGCGCTCGCCCAGGACGTGGCCGAGGCTGACGTGGGCCTCGGCGAGCGTCGGGTCGAGGCGGGTGGCCTCGCGCAGGGCGGCCTCTGCGGCGCGGGGGCGGTCGAGGTCGGCCAGCGCGTTGCCGAGGTTGGCGTGGGCGGGGGCGTGGGAGGGGTCGGCGGCGACGGCCAGGGAGAGGGCGCGGGCGGCGGCGTCGTGCTGGCCCAGGGCGCGGAGGGCGGAGCCGTGGAGGAAGTGCGCCTCGGCGCGGGGGGCGGGCGGCAGGGCGGGGTCGGCGGCCAGGGCGGTGGCCAAGGACGGGACCTCGGCGGGGCGGCCGTCGGCGAGCAGGGCGCGGCACAGGGCGAGGCGCTGGCCGGGGTGGCCGGGGCGCAGGGCGTTGGCGCAGGACAGGAGAGAGGCGGCCTCGGCGGCGCGGGCGGTGGCGAGGGCGAGGAGGCCGAGGACGAACAGGGCGGGGGCGCAGTCGGGGCTGGCTGCGAGGACGGCGCGGTAGGCGCGCTCGGCCTCGGCGAGGCGGCCGGCGCGCTGGTCGGCGATGCCGGCGAGGAGGAGGGCGGTGGGGTCCATCGGGGCAGTGTGAGGGGGGCGGGTTAACGGGGAAGAAAGGCCAGGGCTCTGCCCTGGACCCGCAAAGGGTCCGAGGACCCTTTGATCCCT
>CAXSFE010000163.1:0-6029 GCA_964236585.1 uncultured Acetobacteraceae bacterium | reverse complement strand
CCGCGGCAGGCGGCGCGCTTGGTGACGAAGTTGTAGATGCCGCCCTTGCCCTCGGCGTCGCCGGGGAACCAGTTCTGGACGGTGCTATACTTGATCGTCGCGTCGTCCATGGCGACCAGCTCGACCACGGCGGCGTGCAACTGGTTCTCGTCGCGCATCGGCGCGGTGCAGCCCTCGAGGTAGGAGACGGAGCCGCCGTCCTCGACGATGATCAGCGTGCGCTCGAACTGGCCGGTGTTCTTGGCATTCATGCGGAAGTAGGTGCTCAGCTCCATCGGGCAGCGCACGCCCTTGGGGATGAACACGAACGAGCCGTCGGTGAACACGGCGCTGTTCAGGGCGGCGAAGTAGTTGTCCCCGGCGGGGACCACGCTGCCGAGGTACTCGCGGACCAGCTCGGGGTGCTCGCGCACGGCCTCGCTGATCGGGCAGAAGATCACGCCGGCCTTGGCCAGCGTGGACTTGAAGGTGGTGGCGACGGAGACGCTATCGAACACCGCGTCGACGGCAATGTTGCGGCCGACGGCGGTCTCCGGGTCGAGCTGCACGGCGCCCTCGACGCCGGCGAGCATCTCCTGCTCGCGCAGGGGGATGCCGAGCTTCTCGTACATGCGCAGCAGCTCGGGATCGACCTCGTCAAGACTGGCGGGGCCGGCCTTCTTCTTCGGGGCCGCGTAGTAGTGGAGAGCCTGGTAGTCGATCGGGGGGTACTTGTGCTTGCTCCAGTCGGGCTCCTCCATCTTGAGCCACGCGGCGTAGGCCTTCAGACGCCACGCGAGCAGCCACTCCGGCTCGCCCTTGCGGTCGGAGATGAGGCGGATGATGTCCTCGTTCAGCCCGACGGGGGCGAGGTCCATCTCGATGTCGGTCTCGAACCCCCACTTGTAGCCGGACTGGGTGACGGACTGGACAGTGTCGAGGGTCTCTACAACGGCTGGCATGTCGCCTCATTCAATCTGCGGTGTGGGACGCGACCTGGCCGGGCAGCGCGGCTGCCTGGCCCAGGGTGCGGCCCGGGGTTCTGAACGCGCGCGGGATGGCGGCGCCCTGCATCTCGGCGAGGGTGATGGCACCCAGCGCCTCCCTGACGGCCTCGTTGACCACGTCCCAGCGGCCGTGGACCGGGCACAGGGCGGTGGCCTCGCAGCCGCCGACAGCGCCCTCGACGCATGAGGTCAGCGCGATCGGGCCGTCGATCGCCTCGATCACGTCGCGGATCGGCGTGGCCGAGAGCGGGCGCGCCAGGCGGTAGCCGCCACGGGCGCCGCGCTGCGAGGCCACCAGGCCGGAGCCGACCATGGCCTTGAGCACCTTGGCGACCGTGGGCTCGGGCACGCCGGTCGCCTGCGCGATCCCGGGGGTCGTCTGCACCGTGCCGCCGGCCTCGTCGGAGAGACGGACCAGCACCACGACCGCGTAGTCGGTCAGTTTGGACAGCCTGAGCATCGACCTGGTCCTATGCGGACCTTGGCGGTCCGGATTGACCTGCAGATGGAAGACGCGGGCCATCGCGTCAAGGGGCCGGAGGGTGCCGGCACGCCGTCGAACGCGGTTTCCCGGGGTCAGCGCCCGTCGGCGCGGCGGGCCATGCGGAGCAGCGCCGCGACCAGCATCAGCGTGCCCGTCGCATACACCGCGAACGCCGCGACGACGCCGAGCCACCACGCCGCGAGGGCGGAGGCGACCACCACCAGCAGGGCGCAGAGCAGAAGCGGCGCCCTGCCCCGCGCCTTCGGGAACAGGGCCGCCGTCGCCGCGCGGCGTCGTTCCGCCGTCAGCTGGTCGTCCGGCTCGGTTGCCCCTGCCACGGTTCCCTCCAGGATGCGTCAGGATCGGCCCCGCCCAGGCAGGGCGCAAGCGTCCTCAGCCGCTTTCCGGGCCGCACAGACGCCAGAGTCCGCCGCTTTCGGCCACCGCGCCCTCGTCGCGCAACTTATGCAGGTGGGCGAGCAGGGTGGCACCCGCAGCACGCGACAATCCGGGCTCCAGCACCGGGTATTCGGACGCCACCAGCGCCTCCAGGGAGGCCGGGCGGCGGCGCAGCGCCGCCACCAGGCCGGCCTCGCGCAGCAGGCGGTGGCGGATCAGGGTCGGCAGCAGCGCGGCCGGGTCGCGAATCGCGGCGCCGTGGCCGGGCAGGAGGAGGCGGTCGGGGCGGGCCTGCAGTCGCTCCAGGCTGCGCAGGAAGGCGGCCATGTTTCCGTCCGGGGGCGCGACCGCGGTGCTCGACCAGCCCATCACGTGGTCGCCGCTGAACAGCACCCCGTCCGGGGCCGCGAAGCACAGGTGGTCGGAGGCGTGTCCGGGCGTGTGGAGCACGCCCAGGCCGCCCAGGGTGTCGCCGTCGCCGACCGTGCGGTCGGGGCGCAGCCGCGCCGACGCGAAGGCGTGGTGCGCGATCACCGGGGCGCCGCTGGCGTCGCGCAGCGCGGGGGCGGCGCCGGCGTGGTCGGCGTGGCCGTGGGTGAGCAGGATGCGCGCGATCGGGCCGGCCGCGGCCAGCAGGGCGGCGATGTGGCCGGGGTCGTCGGGGCCGGGGTCGATCACGGTGGCGCCGTCCGCGTGGGCAAGGATCCAGCTGTTGGTGCCGTGCTGCGTCATCGGGCCGGGGTTGGGGGCGACGACGCGCACGATGCCCGGGGCCTCGGGGATCGGGACGCCGTAGGTCGGGGCGGGGTCGTTCGGTCGGGTCATGGCGCTCGTCGTCGGGGGTCGGGAGGGTGTCCTGCGGGACAGGACACCGGCGTCCTGCGGCGCAGGACAAAACAGGGGTCCGGAAGGGGCCGTGTCCTGCGCGGCAGGACACGCACGGATCATGCCGCGGGATCGCATGTCGCGAGAGGCGGGCGCTGTCGCGCAGGACGGGACACGGAAGAAGGGCCGGGGCTCTGCCCCATGCCTGAAAGCGGAGACCTGCCAAGGGGCGGTGCTTCCGGGCCGGCGCATGGAAGGGCGCCTTCGGAGTCGGTCCCGGATCGGGCCTCCGGCGGAGCCTCGATCCCGCCTCAACCGGTCTGGCGGAAGCCCTCGTCGGCGGGGGGCTCTGCCTCGAACTCGTCGACGGTGCGCACGGCGGCCAGCAGCGGGCCGCGCCGGCAGCGGCGTAGCAGCTCCCCGACCGCGTCGGCGTTGCCGTGCGCCACGGCCTCCACCGTGCCGTCCGGGCGGTTGCGCACCCAGCCCCACACGCCCAGCGACTGCGCCTCGCGCACCATCCAGGCGCGGTAGCCGACGCCCTGCACCCGGCCGCCGATCACCACCCGCCTGGCGATCACGGCGCCGCCGCCAGCGTCATGAAGCGCGCGGCCAGCGCGACGTCGACGGCGAGCAGCTCCAGGCGGCGCGCGGCCTCGTCGTCGTGGCCCCAGGCGTCGATCTGGTGGCACTCGTCGAGGGTGCCGAGCGTCGTGGCGGTGACCGCGTCGAGGCGGCCGAGAGCGAGGGCGAGGCCGAGCACCAGGCTGCCCAGCGCGGGCACCGCGATGCCCAGCCCGGCCAGGCCGTCCGCGCCGAAGCCGGCGACCGCGCGGGTCAGGGCGGCGAGCGCGGGCTCGGGCTGGGGAACGTGGATCACGCCGGCGGTCACGCGCAGGCGGGCGCCGAGGGCGTCGGCGGCCCAGTCGAGCAGGGGGTCCCAGGAGCGCGACTGGTCCGCGACCAGGGTGGCGGGGCGCTCGGCGCGGTAGCACAGCAGGTCGGCCTCGCCGTAGCGTGCGAGGGCGGTGACGCTGGCGCCGGGGTCGCGCGAGACGCGCTCCTGCGCGGTGCCGGCGAGGCGGGTCAGGGGGACGTGGTCGAGGCTCATCTCGCCGCCCTTGGTGCCGCCGGCCGCCTGCCATTCGGCGGCGATGGCGTCGGCGAGGGCGCGGGAGCGCAGGCGGAGGCTGGGGCCACCGGGCAGGCGCATGGGCTTGCCGTCGAGGAGGACCTCGAAGCCGTCGTCGGCGTGGCGCACGCTTGCCTCGTCCCAGAACCTGAGCATCCCGCCTCCGCATCCCATCGCGCTGCAGTCTAGGCCGATCTGGGCGCAAGGACCCATTGGTGTAGGGACAGGGTCACGCGGGAGGAAGGAAGCAAGGTTGAGGCTCTGCCTCAAACTCCGCCAGGGGGAGGCCCCCTGGACCGCCTTCCCTCAGTGAGGCCGGTCCAGGGGCGGCTCGCCCCTGGCGGGTCTGGGCAGAGCCCAGGCTTGCTTGTTTCCCCTAGCGCAGAAGGCTGCGCAGGAGGTCGGCCGGCTTCGGAGCCTTGGCCGGGGCGGAGGCGGCGGGCTGCGGGCCGGACATGCCGCCGCGGGCGATGGCGAGGGCGGCTGGGCACGGGTCGGGGCCGTCGCCGCCGCCGATGGTCAGACCGCCGCCGCGGGTGCTGTCCACCTTCGCGCGGGGGGCGCCGAGGGGGCCGTCGAGCGAGACGGGCACGCCGACGGCGGTGCCGCCGAGGCGGAGCGTGGGGCGCAAGGTCAGGGCGAGCAGCTCGGCGCGCAGGTCGAGGGTGCCGGCGCCGTCGAGGCGGAGGCGGGCGCTGTCGAGGGCGAGGGTTCTCAGGGTGCCCTGGCCGGAGTCGAGGTCGAGGCGGCCTGCGAGGCAGCGCACGGCGGTGGTGCCGTCGAGCGCGGGCGAGGGGATGCCGGCGGCGCGCAGGGCGGGGGCGAAGGCGGCCTTCAGCACGCTGTCCTGGACGTCGCCATTCACGACGGCGAGGCCGAGGTGGCCGGTGACGGTGGCGGCCAGCGCGCGGGGGGTGGCGCCGGCGGCGTCGAGGGTGGCGTCGAGGCCGAGCAGGCCGGAGGCGGCGCCGGGGTGGCCGGCGGCGGCCAGGAGCGGGGCGAGCGGCAGGTCGGGGATGCGGGCGGCCACGGACACGGCGGGCGGGGCCGCGCGGGCGTCGATGCGCAGGCGCACGGACAGCGGGCCGTCTGGGGCGGTGGCGGTGAGGGGGTCGAGCGTCAGGCGGGCGTCGTCGAGCACGAGGTGACCGGCGGTGCCGCTCCAGGTCACGCCGCCGGCGGACAGCGCGCCCACGGTGAAGGCGAGGTCGAGGTCTCGCGCGGCGAGGGCGGCGAAGGGGAGCGGGCGATCGGGGATCACGGCGGTTGGCGAGGCTGCGGGCGTCGGGGCGGGGGGCGGGGCGGACGGGCGCGCGCCCTGCCCTGCCCTGGCGGGTGGCGGCGGAGGCGGGGCGGCCGGCGCAGGGGGTGGGGCGGAGGTGACGGCCAGGCGGGGGGTCTGCTGCAGGGCGAGGACCAGGGCGTCGCCGTCGAGGTGCTGCGAGGCCAGGGTGCCGCGCAGGGAGGGGCGCGGGGTGCGGCCGAGAGCGAGGTCGCCCGACACGTCGCCGGCGGAGGAGGCCAGGCGCAGGGCGCGCACGGCGAGGATGTCGGGCGAGGGCCGGGACAGGTGCGCCTCGGCGGCGACGTCGCGCAGGGCGGGCAGGCCGGCGCCGGCCAGCGCGGAGAGGGCGGCGAGCTGCGGCGCGTGCAGGGACACGGCGAGGTCGAGCGCGCCGCCGGGCTGTGTGGGCCGCCCGACCATGCCGCGCAGGGTGGCGACGGCGTCGGCGGCGCTGGCGGTGAGGTCGAGGGGGAGCGTGGCGGCGTCCGGGCCGGCCATGGGGCCGACGGTGCCGTCCAGGGCCAGGGCCGTGCCGTCCTGGGCGCCGCGCAGGGACAGGCGGGTCGGGCCGGTGGCGTCGCGCTGCTCCAGGGTTGCGGCGGCGAGGGCGAGGCCGGGGCGCAGCGTGGCGAGGTCGGAGGCGCCTGCGGTGAGGGTGAGCGCGGAGATTGTGGGCGCGGCGCCGGGCGCTGCCGCGATGTGGCCGTCGAGGCGCAGCGCCTTCACCGGGGGCAGTCGGGCGTGGGGGAGGAACGGGGCCAGGGCAGAGAGGTCGGCGACGGCGCCGTGCAGGGCCAGGTCGTAGCCGCCGTCGCGGGTCACGGCGCCCTTCGCCTGGAGGCGGTCGCCGGCGGGGGTGGACAGCGTGGCGTCGACGGGCCAGGGCGCGTCGGCGGCGGGGGCGCGCGGGGCGGTGTC
>CAXSFE010000162.1:0-6076 GCA_964236585.1 uncultured Acetobacteraceae bacterium | reverse complement strand
GTCGGGCAGCGCGGCCTCCGATGCCACGGCCCGCGCGCCCGGCCGGGCCCGGTGCCGGCGGCGAAGTGCTGCGGCAGCGGCGGCCAGGAGCAGCAGCACCGGCACCGCGGCCACGTCCGCGGCCTCCACCAGGGCCTGCGCGCGCTGCACGGCCGACTGCTGGCGCCGCCATGCGGCGCCCAGCCTCGCGCGAAGCCGTGCCAGCCTGTCGGCCGCCCCAGGGCGCTGCGCCTCGTCCGCGGTGGCGGGCAGCGACGCGCCCGCCTCCTGTTCGACCTGCTGGAACCGCGCCTGCGCGGCGGCGGCGATCCGGTCCATCACTGACAGCGGCCTGGCCTGCTCGCGCCCCGGCATCAGCAGCGGCGCCGCATCGTCGCCCAGGGTGGCCAGGAGATCGACCACCAGCGCCGGGTTGTCGTTGAACGGCACGGCGTCCGTCCCGCCCGGGGGCGGGCGGTCCTCGACGGAGAACCTGTCGTCGAGCAGGTCGCTGTCCGCCAGCACCGCCAGCCGCGCCGGCCGCGCCGTCTCCGACAGCTGCGGCACCGAACCGTCGGCGCCGGCCGGCGGCGCAGCGTAGGCGGAGCGCAACGCCCCCTCCACCCTGGCGCCGAGCACGCGCGGCCCGCCCCGCGGCCGGAACGCGGCCAGGATCGCCGCCGCGTCCGGGTCGCCGCGCACCGTCGAGGCCGGCAGCAGCGCCGAGTCCGGGCCGCTGCGCAGGAACGGCGCGAAGCCGGAGCCCGCGCCGGGGTCGCCGTCCGGCCCGCGCGCCGCCTGCGACGCCGCGCCGGACACGCGCACGAGCTCCCCCGGGCTGGCCAGGCTCACCAGCCCCAGGCCCGCCGTGGCCGGATCGGTGCGCGACAGCCCCGGCCCGTCTCTGCCCGGAGCGTCTCCGCCCGAAGCGGCGGCCACGTTGAACCAGGCCACGTAGCCGACCGTGGCCTGGGCGGCTCCCGGTGGGGCGCGCACCTGCCACGCGCCGTCGCGGTCGCCCACCACCGCGCCCGGATCGAAGCCGATCCCCCAGGCCGCGAGCAGCGGCGCCAGGTCGCTCGCCGTGTCGGTGTCCGGCCGCCCGTCCGGCCCGGGCCGCGCCGCCTGGAACTCGCTCTGCGGGTCGACGAGGGCGAGCAGCCGGCCGCCGCGCATCACGAACTGGTCGATCGCGTACAGCGTGGCCGGTGCCAGGTGCTGCGCCTGCGCCACCATCAGCACGTCGACCTGAGGGTCGATGCGCGCGGCGTCCGTGGCCACGAACCTCAGCTCGAACGCATCCTCCAGGGCGGACAGCACCGCGAACGGCCGGTCCGGCCCGAGCCGGCGCAGCGGGTCGGCCGCCCCGCGCAGCGGCAGCGACGACATCACGCCCACCACCGGCCGCGGCGCCCCCGACACGCGCTGGATCAGCCGCGCGACGTCGTACTCCATCAGCCCCGCCCGGCTGTTGCGGAAGAACGCGATCCGCCCGGCGGCCCCGTCCGCACCGCTCGCGGCAAGTCCCAGGAACGCCGGCTCCGCGTCCGCGCCCACCGGGATCGACTCAAGCCCGAGCCCGAGCGCCAGCGCCTCGTCGTCGCCGAACGGCTCGGGCGCGTGGCGCTCGACCCGCAGCATCCCGTGCGCCAGCGCCACGTCGCGCCGCAGCACCGCGTCCAGCCGGTCGGCCTGAGCGGCATACGCCGGCACCAGCCGGCCCAGCCGCGGCGAGCGGAACAGCCGCAGCGTCACCGGCCGCGTCAGCCCGGCGAGCAGGGCGCGGGTGCCGGCCGGCGTGGTGTGGCGCCGCGTCTCGGTGAGGTCGAGCGCCGCGTCCGGCCACACCCGCCCGAGCGCGAGGTTGCCGCCCACAAG
Organism: uncultured Acetobacteraceae bacterium; assembly: GCA_964236585.1. Lineage (GTDB taxonomy): Bacteria > Pseudomonadota > Alphaproteobacteria > Acetobacterales > Acetobacteraceae > CAXSEF01. The sequence goes on along the minus strand of CAXSFE010000162.1, from coordinate 4,219 downwards.
CACGGCCAGCGCCAGCACCGCCGACGACAGGCGCACGTCGCGCCAGCGCCCCCGTCCGCGCCGCGCCACCCCGCTCACGGTCCCGGCCAGCGTCGCAGCGCCAGCCCCGCCACCCCCAGCCAGGCCGCAGCCACGCTGCCCAGCGCCGCGACGTCGGCCAGCCGCATCAGCCCGTCCGCCATCCGGTCGAACCGGTCGAGCAGGCCGAGCGTGCCCGCCAGCCACGACAGCGCCGGCACCGGCGCCAGCACGTCGGCCGCCATCGGCGTCGCGCAGGCCAGCAGCGCGCCGCCCACGCACAGCGCCGCCAGGAACGCCCCCGCCTGGCTGCGCGCGACCGCCGACGTCGCCTCGCCGATCGCCACCAGCGCCGCCGCCAGCAGCGCCGCCCCCGCGAAGCCGCAGGCGATCGCGCCGTTGTCCGGCCGCCCGAGCAGGTTCACCGTCGCCACGAACGGCGCGCACAGCGCCAGCGCCAGCACGCAGAACCCCCACGCCGCCAGGAACTTCCCGGCCACCGCCTGCTCCGGCTCGACCGGCAGCGCCATCAGCAGCTCGATCGTGCCAGCCCCGCGCTCCCCCGCCCACAGCCGCATGGTCAGCGCCGCGGTGAACGGCAGCAGCACCCACGGCAGCGGCGCGAAGAACGACGCGAGGTCCGCCTGGTCGCGCGCGAAGAAGCCCCCCAGGGTGAACGCAAGCGTTCCCTGCGCCGCCAGGAACGCGGCCAGCGCGAACACCCCGAGCGGCGTCGCGAACATCGAGGAGAACTCGCGCCGCGCCACCAGCAGCACCGGCCTCATGGCAAAAGCCAAGAAAGGCCGGGCTCTGCCCGGACCCGCCAGGGGCGAGCCGCCCCTGGACCGGCGCCAATGAAGAAGGGAAGCCAGGGCTCCGTCACTCCCCGGTCAGCGCCAGCACCGCCGCCTCCAGCCCGCCCGGGTGCGCCGCCGCCAGCGCCCCCGGCGTGTCGTCCGCGACGATCCGCCCCGCGTGGAGCACCAGGACCCGCGTGCACGCCGCCTCCACCTCGTCGAGCAGGTGCGTGCTGAGCAGGATCGCCCGCCCCGGCGACAGCGCCGCCAGCGCCCAGCGCAGGCCCTGCCGCTGCGCCGGGTCCAGCCCGTCCTGCGGCTCGTCGAGCACCAGCAGCGCCGGCTCGTGCAGGCTCGCCGCCGCCAGCCCGATCCGCCGCCGCACCCCCTTCGACAGCGTGCCCACGCGGCACCCCGCCACCGACGCGAGATCGCTGCGCGCGACCGCCCGCCCGACCCGCTCCGCCGCAGCACCACCCCGGAACCCGTGCATCCCCGCCACGAACCGCAGCAGCCCCGCCACCTCCATCTCCGCGTAGCAGGGCGCCCCCTCCGCCAGGTAGCCCAGCGCCCGCCGCGCAGACGCCCCCCGCACGTCCCGGCCGCACAGCAGCGCCGTGCCCCCCGACGGCGCCAGCACGCCCGCGACCATGCGCAGCACCGTGGTCTTGCCGGCGCCGTTGCGCCCGACGAGGCCGACCACCTCGCCGGCCCCGACCGCAAGGTCGAGCGGATGCACCACCGCGCGCGCGCCGAAGCGCCGGGACAGGCCGAGGGTCTGGAGGATCGGCATGGCTGGGTTGTGCCGCGCCGCAGGAAGCAAGGCCAGGGGCCCTGCCCCTGGACCCCGCCAAGGGAAGCCCCTTGGATGGCTTCCCTTAAGTAAGGCCGGTCCAGGGGCAGGGCCCCTGGCGGGTCCAGGGCAGAGCCCTGGCCTTGCCTTACCCCGCGTGCAGCGTCCGCAGCGCCGCCCCCCGCTCGAACAGCCGCAGCAGCACCCGCACCGCCCGCCCCCGCGCGCTCTCGAGCCTCGGGTCCCGGTCCAGCAGCGCCGCCGCGTCGCGCGACGCCATGTGCAGCAGCCCCTCGTCCACGGGGTCGGACAGCCGGAACCCTGCGTCCCCCGACTGCCTGCGCCCCAGCAGGTCCCCACCGCCGCGGATGCGGAAGTCCTCGTCGGCGATGGCGAACCCGTCCTCGGTGTCGCGCAGCAGGCTGAGCCGCCGCCGCATGCTCTCGGTCAGCCCGTCCTCGTGCATCAGCAGGCAGTACGACGCCGCGGTCCCCCGCCCGACCCGCCCGCGCAGCTGGTGCAGCTGCGCCAGCCCGAAGCGCTCGGCGTGCTCGATCACCATGACGCTGGCCTCGGGCACGTCCACGCCCACCTCGATCACCGTGGTCGCGACCAGCAGCCGCGTGCGCCCTGCCGCGAAGTCCGCCAGCGCCGCGTCGCGCACCGGCTGGTCCTGCTGCCCGTGCGCGAGGCCGACCAGGGCGCCGAACCGCTCGCGCAGCCCCGCGAACCTCACTTCGGCCGCGGCCAAATCGGAGAGCTCGCTCTCGTGCACCATCGGGCACACCCAGTACGCCCGCTCGCCCCGCTCCAGCGCCCGCGCCAGACCGTCGACCACGCCGGCCATGGTGGCCTTCGAGTGCAGCGTGGTGCGGATCGGCTGCCGACCGGCGGGCTTGCCCGCGAGCCGCGAGACCTGCATCTCCCCCCACTGCGTGACCAGCAGCGTGCGGGGAATCGGCGTCGCCGTCATCACCAGCACGTCCGAGCGCTCCCCCTTGGCGCCGAGCTGCAGCCGCTGCTCCACCCCGAAGCGGTGCTGCTCGTCGATCACCGCGAGCCCGAGGTCGCGGTACGCCACCCCGTCCTGGAACAGCGCGTGGGTGCCCACCACCATCCCCAGCCGCCCGGCCTGCAGCGACAGCAGGACGTTGCGCCGCGCGACCCCCTTCACGCTGCCGGTGAGCAGCCCGACCGGCACCGGCGACAGCTTCGTCAGCGTGCGGTGGTGCTGGCGCGCCAGCACGTCGGTCGGCGCCATCATCGCCGCCTGCGCGCCGGCCTCCACCGCGCGCAGCATCGCCAGCAGCGCCACCAGCGTCTTGCCCGACCCCACGTCGCCCTGCAGCAGCCGCAGCATCCGGCGCGGCGCCGAGAGGTCCGCATCGATCTCGGCCAGCGCCGACACCTGCGACTCCGTGGGCACGTGCCCGAAGCGCTCCAGCGCCCGCGCCCGCAACGTCCCGTCGCCGAGCAGCGCCCGGCCAGGACGGTGCCGGTTGCGGTTGCGCACCCACGCGATCGCCACCTGGTGCGCCAGCAGCTCGTCGTACGCGAGCCTGCGCCGCGGCGCCGCCCCGGGGATCTCCCCCGGCGCGTGCAGCGCGCGCAGCGACTCGGCGAACCCCGGCCACCCCTCGCGCCGCATCAGCGCCGCGTCGTGCCACTCGGCCACCTCGGGCAGCATCGCCAGCGCCTGGCGCAGCGCCGGCCGCAGGTGCCCGCCGAACAGCCCCGCCGTCAGCGGCCACACCGCCTCGACCGCCGGCATCCGCTCCGGGTGCGACGCCGGCACCACCTGGTCCGGGTTCGCCATGGTGACACGCCCGCCGAACAGCTCCACCCGCCCGGACACCAGCACCTGCGCGCCCGGCGGCATCTGCCTCAGCCGCGCCTGGCTGAACAGCGCCAGCTCCGCCGTCCCCGTCTCGTCGCGCACCGTGACCCGCCACGGCTGGCGCGCGGTCGCCGGCGGTACGTGCCGCACGACCTCCACGGCGAGCGTGGCGATCTCCCCCGCGCGCGCGTCGCGCAGGCTCGGCCGGTGCCTGCGGTCGATGAAGCTTTCCGGCAGGTGGAACAGCAGGTCGATCACCCGCGGCCCCGCCGCCTTGGCCATCAGCCCGGCCACCGCCTCGCCCACCCCGCGCAGCGCGGTGACCGGCTGCATCAGCGGGGCGAGGTCCGGCTCGGGGTCCGCGGGCTGGGTCGACGACACGGCGCGGTGATAGGACAGCCGTGCGCTGGACTCAAAACCCCGTGACACGATATGGCCGTCCATGGCCCCCACCGACCCGCGACGCCGCCGCCTGCTGTTCCGCTCCACCCACCGCGGCACCCACGAGACCGACCTGCTGATCGGCGGCTACGTGTCGCCCCGCATCGACAGCTTCACCGAGTCGGAGCTGGACGCGCTGGAGGAGGTCATGGAGCTGCCCGACGTCGACCTCGCCGACTGGCTGTGCGGCCGCCGCCCGATCCCCGACGCAGTCGCGAGCCCGATGCTGCTGGCGATCCGCGCGGCGGCGCTGGGGTGAACCTGGCGCCGGCAGGAAAGCAAGGCTGGGCTCTGCCCAGACCCGCCAAAGGCCAGGGGCCTTTGGAAACCCAT
>CAXSFE010000161.1:0-6166 GCA_964236585.1 uncultured Acetobacteraceae bacterium | reverse complement strand
ATCAATCACGCAGCGCACCTGGGCGACGGTCACGGATTAGGGCGGTTGGTATTAGAAAGCCACCCCGCTTCAAGCTGCGCACAAAAACCTGACCGCTATCAGGGTAGGTTGCGACTTCGTTCGGGTCGTTCATGCCGACAGCCAGGTAGACAAGATCGATCTCGAATGGATTGGCGATCTGATGAGCGACACCCGTGCCGGCGGGGCACGACAGCGTGTCACCAGGCCGCACCTCGATGGGGCGGTCGCCGTAGCGGAAGACACCGCGGCCCGAGGTTATGAAGAAAATCTCGTCCTCGATCTGGTGAGTGTGAAAGGGGCAGGCGCTCTGACCGGGAGGGACGCGGGTCAAGTTCATGCCAAGATGGCCCCTGCGCGGGAGAGCCGGAGTAAGAGCTTTGCTGAAACTGACCCATCCTTCGGGCGCTTCCTCGGCTTCCTCAGGGACCTCGTCGACGTTGACAACATTCAGCATCTGGTTGCGGGACATGGGGTCCTAAAACTTTGCTGCTCAGCGGATACCCGCAGACAGCTTGCCGCGACTCACATTGCCGGCTTCCGGCCCGAAGCCGCACAGCGGTCCGCGCGCAGTCTGCTTCAGGTCAATGATCTCGAGCTTGAGCTGCTTTCGCGCACCCAGCAACGCCCGGTTCTCCTGGAATGACGTGCTCGACATCGTGGTGCAGGGCCGGCGCAGCGCCAAGGCTGCAGACGGTTCTTCCGCAGATTGCTCCATGGCTTGCAGCGTGCGCCCCGCGTGATCGTCACCGACAAGCTGCGCAGCGACGCGGGAGATCCTGCGCGGCGTCGAGTACCGGCAGAGCCGCTGCCTGAACAACAGAGCTGGGGTGTCACACCAGCCGACACGGTGACGAGAGCGGCGGATGCAGGGCTGCAAGTCAGCGTGCCATGCCCACGCCTCCTTTCAGCCCGCGGCCGCATCCGGCTCCGCCGCTACCGCCTGACCGCCGATCCGAACCGCGCCGCCTGCGACACCGCCTTCCGCACCTGACACGAAGCGGTGGGCATGGCGTGCGCGATGCAGGGGCCTGATGATCACAGACCCTTGGCGTCGCTCCGACCATCAACTTGATGACGCCCGCGGGCGAGTTCGAACTGCGTCTCGTCGCTGGCGCCGCCCTTGAAGAAGTCGGCGCGCTCGATCGTGCGGACCGCGGTGAAGCCGAGCGATGCGAGTAGCGCGCGGGAGGCCTGGTTGCGCGTGTCCACGAGGGCGCGGGCCAGGGTCACGCGGCCCGGGGCGAACACGAGGTCGAGCGTGGCGGAGAGGGCGGCGCGGCCGATGCCCTGGCGCCAGTGGGGCGGGAAGACGTGGTAGGCGACGGTGGCCAGGTCGCCGGTGACGGTGGCCTGGGTATGGCCGAGGAGGGTGGCGTCGGCGTCGCGGCGGATGACCCAGTTGAGCCAGAGGGCGGTGCCGTCAGGGGAGCGGCCGGCGGTCTGGCGCAGGATACGGGCCTGGAGGGCAGGGAGGTCCGCGGGCGGGTCGTCGGGGAGGAAGGCGTAGGCGGCGGGGTCGGAAAGGCCGGGGAACAGGGCGGGCGCGTGATCGGGGTGGAGGGGTTCGAGGGAGATCACGCCGGAGACTGGCAGGCGCACAGGGGCGAGGCTAGCCGGATGCGGGGGGCGGGGCGGCGTCGGCGAGCCTGGCTGCGAGCAGCGTGATGTCGGGACGGATGGCGACGAGGTCGTCGAGCACGAAGGGGCATGTCCGCGGTGGGCAATCCGGGCCGTTGCCGGGTGTTGCGCCGGTTCGGTAGAGGGCGTCGGCGTAGAGTTCGGCCAGGTCGATCCGCTGGCGCATGGAGGGGCTGAAGGCGTCGCGGGCGTCGGTCAGGAAGCCGGCCAGCTCGCCTTGCCAATGGACGGCGGCCTGGCTGTCCGGGGCGGCGTGGAGCTTGAGGAGGTGGATCAGGGCTTGGCGCAGCAGGCTGCGGCAGGCGCGAAGCTCGGAAAGACCCACCTCGGCGACTTCCTCGATCACGTTGGGCCAGTCGATGGCCTCGTTCAGGCGCTCGCCGGCGGCGAGACGGCGCAGCAGGGCGGCCTGGTGCTCGGCCCAGGCCAGCGCGTCTCGCTCGTACAGGCCGTCCGGCATGGTTCTTCCCCGTGCGGGTGGTTCGCGTGGATCCTGGCACGATGCCTGCCCTGACCTGCGCCGGTCCAGGGGCGCTGCCCCTGGCGGAGTTTGAGGCAGAGCCTCAACCTTGCTTTCGTCCCTACGCCGCGAGGTCCTGCATGACGCGGCGCAGGTCGGCCTTGCCCTCGAAGCCGATGCCGGGGAGGTCGGGCAGGGTGACGTGGCCGTCCTCGACGCGGACGGTGTCGGGGAAGCCGCCGTAGGGCTGGAACAGGTCGGGGTAGCTCTCGTTGCCGCCGAGGCCGAGGCCGGCCGCGATGGCGAGCGACATCTGGTGGCCGCCGTGGGGGATGCAGCGGCGCCAGGACCAGCCGGCGTCGGTGAGCGCCGCGAGCGTGCGCTGGTACTCGCACAGGCCGTAGGAGAGGGCGCAGTCGAACTGCAGCCAGTCGCGGTCGGGGCGCAGGCCGCCGTGGCGCAGGAGGTTGCGGGCGTCCTGGTGGCTGAACAGGTTCTCGCCGGTGGCCATGGGGGCGGGGTAGAACTCGGCGAGCGCGGCCTGCAGGCGGTAGTCGAGGGGGTCGCCGGCTTCCTCGTACCAGAACAGGGGGTAGTCGCGCAGGGCGCGGGCGTAGGCGATGGCGGTGTCGAGGTCGAAGCGGCCGTTGGCGTCGACGGCGAGTTGCGCGTGCGGGCCGATCTCGGCGAGGACGGACTCGATGCGGCGGCGGTCCTCGGGCAGGGGGGCGCCGCCGATCTTCATCTTCACGACGGTGTAGCCGCGGTCGAGGTAGGAGCGCATCTCGGTGCGCAGCGCGGTGTCGTCCTTGCCGGGGTGGTAGTAGCCGCCGGCGGCGTAGACGAAGACGCGGGGGTTGGGCGTGAGGCCGTGGCGCTCGGCGAGCAGGTGGTGCAGGGGACGGCCGGCGATCTTCGCGGTCGCATCCCAGACGGCCATGTCGAGGGTGCCGACGGCGACGGAGCGCTCGCCGTGGCCGCCGGGCTTCTCGTTGCGCATCAGGGTGGACCAGATGCGGTCGGGGTCGAGGTTGGTGCCGGCGTCGTCGAGCAGGGTGGCGGGGTCGGCCTCGCGCAGGCGGGGGGCGAAGCGCTCGCGGATCAGGCCGCCCTGGCCGTAGCGGCCGTTGGAGTTGAAGCCGTAGCCGACGACGGGGCGGCCGTCGCGGACCACGTCGGTGACGACGGCGACCAGGCTGGTCGTCATCTTCGAGAAGTCGATGTAGGCGTTGCGGATCGGCGAGGCGATCGGCTGGGTGACCTCGCGGACGTCGGTGATGCGCATGGGGGCTCCGAGGAAGGAAGGAAGGCCAGGGGCTCTGCCCCTGGACCCCGCTCAAGGCAATTGCCTTGAGAATCCCTTCCTTAAGTCAAGGGATCAAAGGGCCTCACAGCTCTTTGCGGGTCTGGGCAGAGCCCAGGCCTGCTTCCTGCCTTGCTGGTCGTCCTCAGCCGGTGATGGTCGCCTTGCGGGGCCGTCCGCCGCGCCTGCCGTTGGCCCGTGCCGCCGCCGCCTTCGCGCCGCCGCGCGTCCGTCCGCCCGCCGCGCCGAGCCGGGCCGCCATCCAGCTCCGCGAGCCGAGCAGACCCTGGAGCAGGGCGGGCACGTGGAGGTCCGCGTCGAGCCGGGGGAAGTGGATGCCGAGCCCGAGCGCGTCCACCTCGACCGTCTCTAGGTCCTCACGCGAGGCCTGCTGCAGGCCCTGGGCGTCGCGGGGGGCGAAGCCGATCTCGACGCCGGTGGTGAGCCGCACGATGACCCGGTCGCGGCCGGCGTCGTAGTGCGCGCTCTCCGCCCTCGGGCCCTGCAGGCGCTCGTCGCCGCGCGCCTTGGCCGCCTCGAACTGCTCCTTGGTCAGCTCAGCCATGATGCCGCCTCCAGGCCTCCATGAGCGCCTCCCGGTGGTCGGCGACCAGGGCCAGGGCACGCCTGGCCTCCTGCTCGTTGCAGCCGATGGCCTCCCTCGCCTCGGGGCCCGCGAGGTTGACCACCACGACCCACCCCGGGCCGATGACGTGCACGTGGGCGGGAGAGTGGTCGTTCGGGTAGACGACGACCCTCAGGCCGTCGATGCGCAGGACCGTTGGCACGACGTTGGCGTAGCAGAACCCAAGTGCTTGGGAAAGCAGGCTGCGAGAGGAAGGAAGGCCAGGGGCTCTGCCCCTGGACCCCGCTCAAGGCGATTGCCTTGAGAATCCTCTTTTAAAGTCAAGGGATCAAAGGGTCCTCGGACCCTTTGCGGGTTCGGGCAGAGCCCGACCTTCTTGCTACGTCGCCGCCCCGATCTCGCGGAACAGGCGGGCCGGCAGGCTGCCGCCGGTGACGCCGTGCATCGGGTGGTCGTCGTCGTTGCCCAGCCAGACGCCGATCACGGTGGCGCCGACCGCGCCTATGAACCAGGCGTCGCGGCTGTCCTGGGTGGTGCCGGTCTTGCCGGCGACGGCGCGGCCGGGGAGCGCTGCGGCGCGGCCGGTGCCGCGGGTGACGACGGCGCGCATCATCTGCACCATCTCGGCGGCGTGGTCGGGGTCGACGACCTGGCTCGGGGGGGCGTGGGGGATCGCGAGGGGGCGGTTGTCGGCGCGGCCGGACTCGATGGCGGCGGGGGTGACGGACAGGCCGCCGTTGAGGAGGGTGGCGTAGGCGGCGGACATCTCAAGGAGCGAGACCTCGCCGGTGCCGAGAGCGAGCGAGGGGGTCTCGGGCAGGCGGTCGGCGATGCCGAGGCGGCGGGCGACCTCGGCGGTGGCGGCGGGGCCGCCGTCGCGCATCTCCAGGCGCACGGCGGCGGTGTTGAGCGAGCCGGCGAGGGCGTCCTCCAGGGTGACGTCGCCGCGGTAGGGGAGCTCGAAGTCGGCGGGGGACCAGGCGCCGATGCGCAGGGGGGCGTCGAGGACGGTGTCGGCGGGGTGCTCGCCGTGCTCCAGGGCGGCGAGCCAGACGAAGGGCTTGAAGGCGGAGCCGGGCTGGCGGCGGGCGAGCACGGCGCGGTTGTAGGAGCCGGCGCGGAAGTCGCGGCCGCCGACGAGGGCGCGCACGGCGCCGGTGGCGGCGTCCATGACCACGACGGCGCCCTCGGTGGCGCCGGCCTTCGCGCCGGGGCCGTCGAGGAGGGCTTCGAGGCGGGTCTCGGCGAGGGACTGCAGGCGGGGGTCGAGCGTGGTGCGCAGGGTCGCGTCGGTGCCGGGGGGGACGACGCGCGCGGCTTCGCCAGCGGCCCAGTCGGCGAACCAGCCGTCGGAGGCGGTGCGGGCGGCGTGGCCGAGCTGGGCGGCGGCGTCGGTGGCGGCGGCGTCGGACTGGGGCTGGGTGATGGCGTCGGTGGCGACCATGGCGGCGAGGACCTCGCGGGTGCGGGCCAGCGCGGCCTCGGGGTCGGTGCGGGGGTTGAAGCGCGAGGGGGCGCGGGGCAGGCCGGCGAGCATGGCGGACTGCCAGAGCGAGAGGTGGCGGGCGGAGGTGGCGAAGTAGAGCTGGGCGGCGGCGTCCACGCCCCAGGCGCCCGAGCCGAGGTAGACGCGGTTGAGCCAGATCTCGAGGATCTCGGCCTTGGTGAAGTGGCGTTCGAGCCAGAGGGTGAGCAGGAGTTCCTGCACCTTGCGGCGGATTGTGCGGGCGTTGGACAGGAACAGGGTTTTCGCGACCTGCTGGGTCAGGGTGGAGCCGCCCTGGACGACGCGGCCATGCGCGATGTTGACGGCCAGGGCGCGGGCCATGCCGACGAGGTCGATGCCGGCGTGGTGCCAGAAGCGGCGGTCCTCCACGCTGACCACGGCGGCGGGCAGGGCTGGGGGGAGCTGGGCGAGGCGCAGGGGCTCGCCGACCAGGTCGCCGAAGCGGGCGATGGTGCGGCCGGCACGGTCCTGCAGCACCAGGGCGGGGCGGCGCACGGCGTCGAGCGCGGCCTCGGGGCGGGGCAGGTCGCGGGCGAACCACAGGAGCGTCACGACGAGGGCGAGGCCGGACCAGATCGCGGCGACGAGGGCGAGGCGGCCGGCGCGCCAGGCGAGGCGGCGCCGGGCGGCGGCCTGCGCCCGGGCCCTGGG
>CAXSFE010000160.1:0-6187 GCA_964236585.1 uncultured Acetobacteraceae bacterium | reverse complement strand
CCGGCGCGGCGCGCGGCTGCGTCCCGCCCCGCCGCGCGTGCAGGAGGCGGCCGAGCATTCCGCCGCGCGTGGCCGGCGCCGCGGGGCCGGAGGCGGCGCGTGCGGCGAGCTGGCCGAGCAGCCCCTCGATCTGCTGGTGGATGGCGTCCAGACGCTCGAACTCCAGCTTGTCCGACGACAGGTCGGCCTGGGCGAGCGCCAGGCCGGGCAGCGCCACGTGGTCGTAGTATTCCGCCAGCGAGTGGCCGCGCAGCCGGCCGAGGGCGTCCGTGGCCAGGCCGCGGCGGTTGCCTTCCAGGGCGCGCTGGTAGAACGTCTCGGGCGGGTCGAGCGGCGCGCGGTCGCCGAGCATGACGTCGAGGAACGCCAGCGCCTCGACGTGGCGGCCCAGCACCACGAGGCACACGGTGAGAGGGGTCGCCAGCAGCAGCCCGATCGGGCCCCACAGGAAGGTCCAGAACGCGGCGGCGACGATGATGGCCACGGGCGAGAGGCCGGTGCTGTGGCCGTAGAGCAGCGGCTCGACCACCTGGCCCATCACCATCTCGCCGAGCACGAACAGCAGCAGCACCCACACGGCCATCGACCAGCCCGGCACCACGGCGAGCGCCAGCAGCAGCGGCGGCACCACGGCGACGAAGGTGCCGATGAAGGGGACGAAGCGCATCAGCCCGGCGAGGATGCCCCACAGCACCGGGTTGGGCAGGCCGAGCAGCCACAGCCCCGCGCCGATGAGGCCGCCGAACGCGGTGTTGATCGCCACCTGCGTCAGGAAGAAGCGCGACAGGCGGGCGGCGGCGTCGTTCATCGCCAGGATGGTGCGGTGCAGGTCTGCGCGCCCGACGAGGCGGATGAGGCGGTCGCGCAGGTCGCCGCGGTAGAGCAGCACGAAGATCACGAACACCACGACGATGCCCGCGGTGGCCAGCGGCGAGAGCAGCGGCTGCAGCACGGAGCGCACCACCACGAGCGCGCTGCCGCCGTCCAGCCCGCCGGCCGTGGACGCGGCGGCTGCCCCGGGCGAGGCGGCCGGTGCCGCGGCACCCGCGGTCCCCGCCGCATCGCCCGCCGCCGCGTGGCCCGCCGACCCGCCGCCCGCGCCGCGTCCCAGCGGCACCAGCGCCACGCTCGTGGATGGGCCCGCCCCGCCCGGCGCCAGCACCGCCGCCGGCCCCTCCTGCGCCGCCGTGCCGACCAGGCGCTGCACGCCGCCGCTCAGCCGCTCGATCACCTCGCCGCCCACCCGCAGCGAGCGCATCTTGTCCTGGATCGTCGCCTGGTAGCCCGGCAGGGAGCGCGCGAGCTGCGTCATCTGCCGCCCCACGACCAGCCCCACGCCGCCGATCACCGCGAACGCCAGCAGCACCGCGAGCACCACCGAGAGCACCTGCCCCAGGCGCGCGCGCTGCAGCAGGCTCACCGCCGGCGCCAGCACGAACGCGAGCAGCACCGCGAGCACCAGGGGCACGAACAGGTCGCGCCCGAGGTAGAGCGCCACGACCACCACCGCGCCCGCGTTCAGCGCCGCGAGGCCGGAGACCGGGAGCGTGGCCACGGCGGGCGGCGGTGCTGCGGGCGGGGCGTCGTCGAGGGGCATGGCGGGTCCTGCGGTCGGAGCGGCCGCGCATCATGGCAGGTGCGGGGCCGCGCAACACCCCGGCTCCGCGGAGCCGGTCGCGCGGCCGGGGGGCGGGCGGGCTTCGCGCGGCGGGTCCCGCGGGGCACGCTTTGTGGGATAGCATGCGCTGCCGCCTCGCCCGGGCCGCGCCATCCATCTCCGGGGACCGCCATGACCAAGATCCTGCTCGTCGAGGACCACGAGGAGCTGTGGGACTTCCTGTCCCGCCGCCTGCGCCGCCGCGGCTTCGAGGTCGTGCTCGCCCACGACGGGCGGCAGGCGCTCGACCAGGTGGCCGCGGAGCAGCCGGACATCGTGCTGCTCGACATGAACCTGCCGGTGATGGACGGCTGGACCGTGGCCCGCACCCTGCGCGCGGAGGCCGCCACCCGGACCCTGCCGCTGATCGCGCTCACCGCGCACGCCATGGCCGGCGACGACAACCGCGCGTTCGCCGCCGGCTGCAACGCCTACCACCCCAAGCCGGTGGACTTCGCCAAGCTGCTCACGCAGATCGACGACGAGCTGCTGCGGCGGGAGGAGGCGGAGGACGCGTAGGCAAGCAAGGCCGGGCGCTGCCCGGACCCGCAAAGGGTCCAAGGACCCTTTGATCCCGCCACTTGAGGGAAGCCGGTCCAGGGGGGCTCCCCCTGGCGGAGTTTGAGGCAGAGCCTCAACCTTGCCTGCCTACTTCCTGGCCAGCAGGAACCCCACCACCGCGTCGGCCAGCGCCTCCGCCTCCGCGTCCGCCGTCACCAGCCGCAGCTCCGGCGTCCCCGGCGCCTCGTAGGGTGCGCTCACCCCGGTGAACTCCGGAATCAGCCCGGCGTCGGCGCGGCGGTACAGCCCCTTCGGGTCGCGGCGTCGGCATTCCTCGACCGGCGTGTCGACGAACGCCTCGACGAAGGCGTCGCCCAAGCGCGCGCGGGCCAGGGCCCGGTCGGCGCGCAGCGGCGAGATGAAGCAGGCGAGCACGACGAGCCCGGCGTCGAGCAGCATCGCCGCGACCTCGGCCGCGCGGCGGATGTTCTCCGCGCGGTCGGCGGGGCTGAAGCCGAGGTCGCGGCACAGGCCGGCGCGCAGGGTGTCGCCGTCGAGCACGAAGACGGGGCGGCCGAGCGCGTCGAGCCTGCGCGCGACCAGGGCCGCGATGGTGGACTTGCCGGAGCCGGACAGGCCGGTGAGCCAGACGGCGGCCGGGCGACCCGCCGGCCGGGCGGAGGCGCCGGTCAACGCGATGCCGTGCCCTGCCGCCGCGGCGACTCCGCGAGGGACCGGCCGCGGTTCGCGACGCCAGGGGCCGTGCCGCCAGGGGCCGTGCCGCCGGACGGCGTGGCGGCGCCGCGCCCGGGCCGGCGCAGCAGCGCGAACAGCCGGCGCGCGACCGGTCCCGCCGTGCCGTCGCCCACCGCCGCGCCGTCCAGCCGCACGATCGGCCGCACCCAGGAGGTGGCGCTGGTGAGGAACACCTCGCGCGCCGAGCGCAGCTCGGCCTCGCCCACCGCGCGTTCCTCGAAGCCGATCCCGGCGGCCGCCAGCTCGTCGATCAGCGCGGCCCGGGTGCAGCCGGGCAGGATCGCGTGGCCGAGCGGGCGGGTGCGCAGCGTGCCGCCGGCGTCGACCACCCACACCGTGGTCGACGCGCCCTCGCTGACCAGGCCGTCGCGGTCGAGCAGGATCGCCTCCACCGCGCCGGCGCGGCGCGCCCGCTCCTTGGCCAGGACGTTGGGGAGCAGGGCGATCGACTTGACGTCGCAGCGCGCCCAGCGCTCGTCGGGCGCGGTGATCGCCGACGCCGCCCACGCCTGCGCGTCGGCCGGCGGCGGCGGCCCCGCCCGGCACGTCACCACCAGCGCCGGCGGCACCGCGTGCCCGGCGTGCCCCGCCTGGGGGAACGCGTGCTCGCGCCGCGCCACCCCGCGGGTGATCTGCAGGTAGAGCAGCCCGTCGCGCACCCGGTTGCGCCGGACCACCTCGCGCAGTACCAGGCGCAGCGCGGCCGGCGCCATCGGCGGGGCGATGCCGATCTCGCCCAGGGAGCGCTCCAGGCGCGCCATGTGCAGCGACTCGTCGAGGAAGCGGCCGCCGGCCAGGGCGAGCACCTCGTAGATGCCGTCGGCGAACTGGTAGCCGCGGTCCTCGACGTTCACGCTGGCCTCGGACAAGGGGAGGTAGCGGCCGTTGACGTAGGCGATGCGCGGCATGGCAAGGCTCCTGCGGGCAGCGCACAGCATCGTCGGCGCGGCGGCAAAGGCAAGTTTCAGCAAGTAAGGCCGGGCTCTCCCTCCGCTGGCCATTCCAATGGCCCAAGCGGGCCATCGGAACCTTTGGCCAGCTACGCCCGGACCCGCAAAGGGTCCGAGGACCCTTTGATCCCTTGACTTAAGGGAGGCGATCCAAGGGCCCAGCCCTTGGCGGAGTTTGAGGCAGAGCCTCAACCTTGCTTCCTTCGCCGCCCGCCGGGATAGTCGCTCAGCACCAGAACGTTCAGGCAACCCGCCGCCATGGCCGAGCAGATCGTCATCGCCGAGAAGTCCAGCCAGGCGCGCGACATCCGCGCCGCGGTGGGCGGGCGCTACGGCCTGGTGCTGCCCGCGGAGGGGCACCTGATCGACCTGCAGGAGCCGGAGGAGGCGAGGCCGGAGTGGAAGCGCTGGAGCACGGCGCTGCTGCGGCCCGACGGGCTGTACGGCACGCGCGCGGCGGACGGCGGCGGCAAGGCGGCCAAGCTGCGCGCGATCCGCGACGCGCTGCGAACGGCGGGGCGGGTGTGGCTGGCGACGGACTGCGACCGTGAGGGGCAGCTCATCGGGCAGGAGATCCTGGAGCACCTGCGCTACCGCGGCGAGGTGATGCGGGTGATGTTCACGGCGCAGGACCCGCAGACCATCCGCGACGCCTTTGCGGGGGCGAAGCCGAACCGCGAGTATGCCCGGCTGTATGCGGCGGCCGTGGCGCGGCGACAGGCGGACCAGATCTACAACCTGTCCCTGACCCGCACGGCGACGGTGACGCTCGCGCGCGGCACGCGCACCGTGATCGGCGTGGGGCGGGTGAAGACGCCGACGCTGGCGATCGTGTGCCGGCGCGAGCTGGAGATCCGCGCCTTCGTGCCGCAGGCGTACTTCGAGGTGGTCGCCACCGCGCAGGCCGCCGTGCCCGACGTCTCCACACCCGAGGCCTCCGCGCCCGGGGCCGCGTCGACGGAGGCCGGGCGTGCCTCCGACGGCGAAGCGGGCACGAACGCGGCCGGCGGCGCCCGCGCCGTCGCGGAGGGTCGGGACACGCCTGGCGACCTCGGCCCCGGGCAGTTCCGCATGCGCCACGCGCCGAAGCAGCGCCTCGCGAAGCGCGAGGACGCCGAGGCCGTGGCCGCCCTGGCGGAGGGCTTTCGCGGCCCGCTCGCGGTCACCGTGGAGGACCGCCGGCAGGCGCCGCCGCGCCTGCACGACCTGCCGTCGCTGCAGAAGCTGTGCGCCACCCGCTTCGGCTGGACCGCGACGCGGACGCTGGAGGTGGCCCAGGCGCTCTACGACGGCGCGGGCAAGAAGATCATCACCTACCCGCGCGCGGAGGTGCGCTGCCTGCCGGAGAGCCTGATCCCCGACGCGCCGCGCCTGGTCGCCGCGCTGCGGCGCGGCCGCGCCTTCGCCGCGATCGCCGTGCCAGACCCGCCGGTGATCCGGCGCGGAGCGGGCGGCACCTTCAGCGACCGCGGCCTGGCCGGGGCCAGCCACCACGCGGTGATCCCCAACGCCAACACCGCGGACGACCTCGCGGCGATCTGGCCGCGGCTGGACGCGGACGAGCGGCGGCTGTTCGACGTGGTGGCGCGCTCCTACCTCGCGGCGCTGATGCCCGACTTCCGCTTCCGCCAGACGGTGGCCGAGCTGGACGTCGCCGGGCACCTGTTCCGCGCCAGCGGGCGGCAGCCGATCGAGGCGGGGTGGCGCGCGGCGTTCCCCGACTGGCTGCCGGCCGAGGAGCGCGGCGAGGACGCGCAGGCCCTGCCCGTGCTGCGCGACGGCGAGCCAGCGCGGCTGCAGGACGCGGCGGTGGAGGACAAGGAGACGCGGGCTCCGCCGCGCTACAACGAGGGCACGCTGATCGACGCGATGCAGAACGCGTGGCGGTTCGTGGCGGACCCCGCGCTGCGCGAGCGGCTGCGCGAGGCGAAGGGCATCGGCACGCCGGCGACCCGCGCCGAGGTGATCCGCGGCCTCAAGGCGCAGGAGTTCCTCGCGGCCGACGGCAAGTCCGTGGTGCCCACCGAGCGCGGCCTGGTGCTGCACGGGGTGCTGGAGCGCGCGGACCCGGCGCTGGTCGACCCCGGGGTGACGGCGCAGATGGAGCGGCTGCTCGACGACGTGCTGCTCGGGCGCCAGGAGATGGCGGGCGCGGTGGATGCGGTGTGCGACCAGGCCACGCGGATCATCGCGCGGCTGGTGCAGGGCGCGGCCGACGGGACCGCGCCCGCCCTGCCGGCCGCGGCCGGGCCGAAGGGCGCGCGGGACGGTGCCGCGGCGGGCACCGGCCTGCGCGGTCGCACCGGGCCGGGCGGCAAGAAGG
>CAXSFE010000159.1:0-6290 GCA_964236585.1 uncultured Acetobacteraceae bacterium | reverse complement strand
TTTCCAAAGGGCTCGCCCTTTGGCGGGGTCCAGGGGCAGAGCCCCTGGCCTTCCTTGCTCAGGCCAGCGACACGTACCCCAGGTGCGTCAGCCCCGCCGTGGCGAGCCGCGCCTCGTCGCTCGCCACGAACCCTGCGACCAGCTGCGCCCGCGTCTCGCCGCCCCCGAGCGCCGCGGTGTATCCGGCCAGCCCCGCGCTGTCGGGCGCCCGGCCGAGCAGGTTCCGGTACAGATCCCCCACGAACGCCGCATCGCCCGGCGCCCCGAACCGCCCCGCGTACTCCGGGCTGGCGAGCATGGCGGCGGCGATCTGCGCCACGCTCTGCCCGCCGTCGAGCGCGGACGCATAGCCGGCCAGGCCGCCCGGGTCGGGCGCACGCGCGTCGATCGCCTCGTACAGCCGGGCGACGGTGGCGTCGTTCGCGTCGCCGGCCACCGCCTGCGAGTGCACGCGCGCCTCCGGGCTCTCCGCGATGGCGAGCAGCACCTGCCCGCGGGTCTGGCCCGACGCCAGCGCCGCGGTGTAGCCGGCCAACCCGCCCGGATCGGGCGCGCGGCCGTCGGCGTTCTCGTAGAGCCTGGTCACGAACTGCGCGTCGGTCAGCGACCCCGAGGCGAGGAACTCGGCGGAGACCGGCGCCGCGGCCGCGATCTGCGCGAGGGACACGGTGCCCGCATCCGCCTGCTGCGTGTAGGCAAGCAGCCCTGCGAGGTCCGGCGCGTGCCCGTAGGCGGCAAGATAGATCCGGGCAATGGCCTCCGCGTTGCCGGACGCATCGAACACCGCCGTCGTGCCGTCGCCGAACGTCAGCACCCGGGCACCGGGCAGATCGACGGCGCCCCCGCCGGCAACCGACAGGTCGCGGGCCTGCAGCGAGCCGTCTGCGGCGGGCGCCAGTTCGTACTGCGCCTGCGTGCCCGTGAAGGCGAGCGGGGAGGGGGCGACGGTGATCGCCGTCGGGTTGAGGCCCGCGCTGCCCGGCACCATCCGGGTGCCCGTGGCGGTGCCGTCCGTGACGTAAAGGGCGCCGCCGCTGGCGAACTCCGCCGTGCCGTTGGCCAGCGTGGTGATGGAGGTGGGGGCGAGGCCGGCGACGATCTCGCGCGTGCCGGCGGCGGTGCCGTCGGTGACGTAGAGGCCGGTCTGGCCGCTGGCGTCCGGACCGTTCGTGCCGGAGAAGATCGCCTCGCTGCCGAGCGCCGTGATGCCGGAGGCGTACAGGTCCGGCACGAGAAGGTGGGTGCCGGCGGCGGTGCCGTCGGTGGACCAGAGCGCGGTGGTGACGTCGGGAGCGCCTGGGAAGGCGTTGTTGATGCCGTTGGCGGTCTCGACCTCGAAGACCGCGACGTCGCCGGCCAGGGTGAGGTCGCTGGCCTGGCTTCGGGCGGCGCCGGCGGGGTCGGTGTCCAGCGCGCTGACCTCGCCGGAGCCGGACGCGGTGCCGTCCGTGGCATAGAGCCCGTCGGCGGCGAACAGCTCGAAGTTGTCGGTCCAGGCGGCGTAGAGAAGACGGCCGTTCAGGAGCACGGAGGCTCCCGTGGGAGGCAAGGTGGTTGTCGCGATCGGCGTGGTTCCGGCCGCGGTGCCGTCGGTCGACCACAAGCCGGGACTGCCGCCGGAACCGGGGCCCGCGAACACCACCCGTCCGCCCAGCGTGCCGACCGGGTCGAAATACGGGCCGGGCAGCAGGGGAGCTCCTTCCGAAATGAACGGGCCATCGATGGGGATGGGCTGGCCGAAGGCCGCGATCTCGCGCGTGCCGGCGGCCGTGCCGTCCGTGAAGTACACGTCCACGTCGTTGTCCGCGCCGTAGCCGGTGAACAGCGCGCCGCCGTCGTAGGCATAGAAGTTGGTCGGATCCAGCCCGGCCGGCGCCGCGGGAACGCTCACCTGCACCGTGCCGGCGACGGTGCCGTCCGTGCGCCACAGCGCGTTGCCCGCGCCGTTGCCCGCGTTGAACAGCACCAGGGCCCCGATGGACACCAGGTTGTTCGGCGAGGCGCCGGCCAGCACGGCCAGCTCGCTTGCCACGCCGGTGACGGGATCGGTCACGAACAGCGGCCCGGCCGCCTCGTCGTCCACGGCCAGCACCAGCGAGCCCCCGAGGACGGCCACGCCGTTGAGCGAGGGCGCCGGGCCATTCTGCGGGCCGGCCAGCGCCACGCCCTCGACGGGAACACCCCCGTCCGTGGTCCACAGGCCGAGGTTGTCGCCGGGATACGGCCGGCTGTCCTGCCCGACGAACACGCTGCGCTGCGACACGCTCATGCCGAAATCCCCCCGCGCCGGCCGGGTCGCCCGGCTTCTGGTCCGGATCGCGGCGCGGGCGACGAATCCTAGCAGTTCGCTTGTCGGTGGCAAGCGCGAGCCGGGCACTCCACCGCGGCGCGTGCGCCCCGCAAGCCGCACCCGGCCCCGACGCGCCGAGCCGGCGGAACGTCATCGTCGCAGGCCAGGAACCCGCAGCCGGCGCGAAGGCCGCCGCAGGCGATGCACGCCCGAGGCGGGCAGCAGCAGGCCGGCAAGAGAAGCAAGGTTGAGGCTCTGCCTCAAACTCCGCCAAGGGCCGGGCCCTTGGATCGCCTCCCTTAAGTCAAGGGATCAAAGGGTCCTCGGACCCTTTGCGGGTCCGGGCAGAGCCCGGCCTTGCTTCCTGCCTTCACCCCAGCATCCCCAGCACCTCCCGCGCCGCCGCCTCCGACGGGCTCTCCCCCCCTGGGTGCAGCCCCGCCATCACCCCCCGGAACGCCGCCCGCTGCGCCCCCGCCTCCGCCGCGTCCCCCAGCAGCCGCTCCAGCGTCCCCGCCAGCCGCCCCGCCGTGCAGTCCCCCTGCAGCAGCTCCGGCACCACCGCGCGCCCTGCCAGCAGGTTCACCATCGCCACGTGCGGCACCCGGATCATCCGCCGCGCCATCGCCGCGCTGAGCGGATTGACCCGGTACGTCACCGCCATCGGCACCCCCGCCAGCGCCAGCTCCAGCGTCGACGTCCCCGACTTGGTCAGCGCCGCGCCCGCCGCCGCATACGCGTCGTGCTTGTCCTCCAGCTCCGTCACCACCACCGGCTTCACCGCCCACCCCTCCGCGTGCGCCCGCACCACCCCCGCCACGATCGGCGACACCGGCACCACCGGCACCACCCCCGGCACCCGCGCTGCCAGCAGCGCCATCGCCTCCCCGAACACCGGCAGCAGCCGCGGCGCCTCGCTCCTCCGGCTCCCCGGCATCAGCACCACCACCGGCGCCCCCCCCGCCACCCCGTGCCGCGCCCTGAACCGCGCCCCGTCCCCCCCATCCGCCCCCGACTGCAGCACCGGATGCCCCACGAAGCGCGCCTCCAGCCCGTGCCCCGCGAACCACGCCGGCTCGAACGGCAGCAGGCACAGCAGCCGCTCCCACAGCCCCGGGAACCGCTTCACCCGGTGCTCGCGCCACGCCCATACCTGCGGCGCCACGTAGTGCGCCCGCGGGATCCCCAGCGGCGCGATCCGGCGCAGCAGGTGCAGCGCGAACCCCGGGCTGTCGATCGTCACCACCGCGTCCGGCCGCACCCGCGCCACGTCCGCCGCGCACTCCGCCAGCCGCCGCCGCAGCAGCCGCAGCCGCGGCAGCACCTCCACCAGCCCCATCACCGCCAAGTCATGGATCGGGAACAGCGAGCAGAACCCCAGCTCCGCCATCCGCGACCCGCCGACGCCCGCGAACGCCACCCCGGGCAGCCGCTCCCGCAGCGCCAGCATCAGCCGCGCGCCCAGCACATCGCCGCTGGCCTCGCCGGCGAGGAGCCAGATCGTGGTCACAGGAAAGAAAGGCCAGGGCTCTGCCCTGGACCCGCCAGGGCGAGCCGCCCTGGACTGGCCTTCCTTAAGAATAAGATTCCAAAGGCTTGCCTTTGGCGGAGTCCAGAGGCAGAGCCTCTGGCCTTCCTCACTTGAACTCCGCCAAGCCGCACGCCGGCACCGCCCCCGGCCAGTCCCGGTGGTTCCGCACGCCCCCGTCCGCCCGCACCGCCTCCAGCCGCGCCGGATCGAGCGTCGCGTACACCCACCCCGGCTCGTCCAGGGCGCCCCGCGCGATCACCCCGTCCTCGGGAAACCCCCGGTCCACCGGCCCGAACACCGCCGCGTACCCCCGGTTGGCATCCAGCGTGCCGAGCCACGGCGCCGCCCCCACGGTCGGCGCGATCGCGACGTAGCACTGGTTCTCCAGCGCCCGCGCCCGCGCCGACAGCCGCACCCGGTTGAACCCCGCCATCGTGTCGGTGCACGACGGCGCCAGGATCAGCCACGCCCCCGCCTCCACCTGCGCGCGCGCCAGCGCCGGGAACTCGACGTCGTAGCAGATGCAGATGCCGACGCGCCCCCAGGGCGTCTCGAACACCGCCGGCGGCTCGCCCGGCTGGACGTCCCACACCTCGGACTCGAAGCGCGTCATCACCGACTTGTCCTGGAACGCGCAGCGCCCGTCCGGCGCGATCAGCGGCGCCCGGTTGCGGGTGCGCACCCGCCCGCCCAACCCCGCGCCGCGCACCGGCCCCTCGTCGCGCATCGGCAGCGTGCCCGGCAGCAGCCAAACCCCATGCCGCCGCGCCGCCGCGCGCATCACCTCAAGCAGCGCCCCGGCCGCGCCGCACACCAGGTCCAGCTCGCGCGCCACGTCCGGCGCCTCGCCCGCGCCGCACCCCGCCAGCTCGACGCACCCGTACTCCGGCATGACCAGCAGCTCCGCCCCCGCCGCCGCCGCCTCCGCCACCCGCGCATCCAGGAGCCCCGCCCACGCCCCGAGGTCCGCCGGCCGCGCGACGCCTTGCTGCAGCAGCGCAAGCCGCAGCGCGGTCACGCCGGCGCCCCCGGCCCCGCCTGCACCCCAGCCTGCGCCCCAGCCTGCGGCAGCACCGCGCCCGTCAGCGACCGCGCCCAGAACGCCAGCTCGTGCGGCGTCTCCTCCGCGTGCCCGACCTCGCGCCACGTCATCACGCAGGCGAGCCCCGGCACCGGCGCATACCCCCGCCTCCCCCAGAACCCGTCGAGCGGCACCCACCCCGCCGGCCGCTGCGGGTGGTCCGCCGCCCGCCGCACCGAGCAGAAGCACGCGAAGTCCGCGTCCGACACCCGCCGCGCATGCGCCTCCCGCCCCGCGAAGAACGCCACCCCCACCCCCTGGCCGCGGTACTCGGGCAGCAGCACCGACTCCCCGAAATAGAAGAACCGATCCGGGTCCAGCCCCAGCGCCACGAACGGCGCCACCACCTGCGCGCTCTCGTCGACCATCGGCAGGCAGGTCGACGCCCCCACCGGCCGGTCCCCGTCGAACGCCACGACGATCGCCGCGCGCTCGCTCTCGACATACACCCGCATGTAGGACGCCTCGTACTCCGGGTCCGCGTCGTACAGGTACGGCCACCCCCGGAACACCGCGGCCCGCAGCCCGTGCAGCGCCGGCAGCACCGGAACCAGGGCGGCCCCCGACAGGGTCTCGATGCGCAGCGGCGCGGCGGATGCCATGGCGAAAGCCTCCCCGACGGATGCATCGGGCCCCCTGCGTGCAACGCGGCGCGCGCGAAGGCAAGCAAGGTTGAGGCTCCGCCTCAAACTCCGCCAAAGGCAGGGCCCTTGGAACCCATCCCTTCAGGAAGGCCGGTCCAGGGGCGGCTCGCCCCTGGCGGGTCTGGGCAGCGCCCGGCCTTGCGTCCTGCCCGCCCCGCCGCAACACTCCGCACGGTGGAACCCACCCCCGACACGCTGTACCATGTGCTCGACGCCCCGGCCTGGGCCGCCGCGCAGGCGTCCGGCCGCCACGCCCCGCCGGAGCTGGCGCGCGACGGCTTCCTGCACTGCTGCACCGGCGCGCAGCTCGGCTTCGTGGCCGCGCGGCACTTCGCCGGGCGCGCCGGCATGCTGGCGCTGCGCTTCCGCCCGGACCGGTGCGACGCCGTCCTGGAGTGGGTGCGCAGCGAGCCCGACCAGGCGCCGTTCCCGCACCTGCGCGGCGCGATCCCGACCGGGGCGGTGGTTGAGGTGGCGGCGCTGGCGGCGGCGCCCGGAGCCTAGGCCGGGCTCTGCGACCAGCCTCGCGCAAACGGAATGCTAACCCCGCCGGCCCCACGATGCGGCGGGACGACCGGCGGGTGTGCGATGGGCGTGGAGGACTTCGCGGCGTTCGGGCCGCGGCGCGGCCGCCTGTGGCGCAGGGCGGCGCTGTTCCTGGCGCCGGGCGCCGCCGCCCTCGCTTCGCTGCACGCCCCCGGGCCGCACCCGCTGGCCGCGCTGGCCGCGTCGGTGCTGCTGGCC
>CAXSFE010000158.1:0-6294 GCA_964236585.1 uncultured Acetobacteraceae bacterium | reverse complement strand
CAGACGGGACATGAACACGGTCCAATACAGGCGTCATGCAACCCAATCCAATGCCATCGCTCCAACACCCATCCTGCAGCCCCGGCACGCGGCGCCCGATATGCCACCACGGCCGCTCCCCGCAAAGCACCCTGCGCCCGGGAGACACAGGCCGCAGGCCGGGGAAGGCCGTGCCGCCACGGAGTCCCGTGCCGCCCGTGGAGCCAACGCACCCTGGCAGGGCTTGTTCAACAGGCACGACGCAGGGCTGGCCAGCCCCGGAGACGGATGATGCCGAAATACAACAGCGCGGGCCCGATCGTCGCGCCGGCGGCCGGCGTCCAGGCAGCCCGTGACGAGAGATGCAGCGGCGCCCGGCCCGTCCAGGCGAGGGCGCGGCGCAGAAACCATGTCCGTCGCGCCAGGGCAAGCCGCCGCCACTACCCCGGCTGGCGGCGGCGGCGCGGCGCCATCACGATCATGCCAGCACCGTGGGCTGCTGCCCGGCGCGTAGCTCGTGCCGCGGTGCGGCATTGCCGGAGTCCTGCCGCGGTGCCATACAAAACGCTGCCGGCAAGCCAGCCGGCCTTCCCGGCGCAGGGAAGCGGCCACCGGCCCGCCTCCATTCCTGCCCGCCGGATCGGTCGGCGGGCATCGTCGCGGCGACGCGGCCCGGGTCATCCACGCGAAAACCCGCCCTGCGGGTCGAGGCTCAGGAGAAACGTCGTGTCCGTTCCCATGAAGCAGGTGCTGCGTGTCGGTGCCTACGTCGTCCGCCAGCACCTCGCCGGCCGCAAGCGCTACCCGCTGGTGCTGATGCTCGAGCCGCTGTTCCGCTGCAACCTGGCGTGCTCCGGCTGCGGCAAGATCGACTACCCCACCGAGATCCTCAACCAGCGCGTCTCGGTGGCCGATTCGCTGGCCGCGGTCGACGAGTGCGGCGCGCCGGTGGTGGCGATCGCCGGCGGCGAGCCCCTGCTGCACAAGGAGATGCCGGAGATCGTCCGCGGCATCCTGGCGAAGAAGAAGTTCGTCTATCTCTGCACCAACGCCCTGCTGCTCGACAAGAAGATGGACCAGTACGAGCCCCACCCGTATTTCTCCTGGGACATCCACCTCGACGGCGACAAGGCGATGCATGACGCGGCCGTCGACCAGGACGGGGTGTATGACCGCGCCATCGCGGCCATCAAGCGGGCCAAGGAGCGCGGCTTCCGCCTGTCGATCAACTGCACCCTGTTTGACGGCGCCCAGGCCGACCGGGTGGCGAAGTTCTTCGACGAGGTGATGGCCATGGGGGTGGACGGGATCATGACGTCCCCCGGCTACGCCTACGAGCGCGCCCCGGACCAGGCGCACTTCCTGTCGCGGCAGAAGACCAAGCAGCTGTTCCGCGACATCCTGGCGCGCGGCAAGGGCAAGGGCTGGCGGTTCACCCAGTCGCCGCTGTTCATGAACTTCCTGGCCGGCAACGAGACCTATCACTGCACGCCGTGGGGCAAGCCCACGCGCAACGTGTTCGGCTGGCAGCGGCCCTGCTACCTGCTCGGCGAGGGCTACGCCAGCACGTTCCAGGAGCTGATGGACACCACCGACTGGGACAAGTACGGGACCGGGAACTACGAGAAGTGCGCCGACTGCATGGTGCATTCCGGCTACGAGAGCACCGCGGTGATGGACGCGGTGAAGAGCCCGATCAAGACAATGATGGTGGCCCTTCGCGGCCCGCGCACCGACGGGCCGATGGCGCCGGAGATCAGCCTCGACAACCAGCGGCCGGCCGAGTTCGTGTTCAGCAAGCACGTCCAGGACAAGATGGCCGAGCTGCGCCACGCCAAGCCGGCCAAGTCGGTGCCGGTCGAGGCGGCGGAGTAGCCGGCCCGGCGACAGGAACCGAACCGAAGGGTCCGGCAAGCAAGGTTGAGGCTCTGCCTCAAACTCCGCCAAGGGCTGGGCCCTTGGATCGCCCTCTCTTAAGGAGCGGAATCAAAGGGTCCTTGGACTCTTTGCGGGTCTGGGCAGAGCCCAGCCTGGCTGGCTTTCTTGATCCGGCCGGGACAAATCCCGCGCGCACCCCAGTTTGGGATCCATGCGTGATTGTCCCCCCGCGACAGTGATTGTCTTGGCCTCCGTATGGCACACCAGATGCTTGCCCCGGCCAGGGCCGGCGTGTCCTGATGCCGGTGTTGTGGGGCACCCGTGATGATGCGGCGACGATCCTTCCTGATCTCGGGGCTGTCGACCGCCCTGGCGCCGGCGCTGGGCGTCGCCAGCGACTCGGGCGTGCCTGCCGACGACGCCGCCATCGGCGCGATCCTGGGCGAGCGGATCGAGGCGGACCGGCGCAGCGTCGGCATTCTCGCCGCCGTGATCACCGCGCAGGGGGATCGCCAGGTGGTCGGGCGCGGCCGGCTCGACCAGTCCGACCCGCGCGTGCCCGACATCGACACCGTGTTCGAGATCGGCTCGGTCACCAAGGTGTTCACCGCGCTGCTGCTCGCCGACATGGTGCTGCGCGGCGTGGTCGAGTGGGACGAGCCGGTGGCGCGGCTGCTGCCGGCCCCTGTGCACGTGCCGCGCTTCGGCGAGCGGCAGATCACGCTGCTCGACCTGGCGACGCACACGTCCGGCCTGCCGCGCATGCCGTCCAACTTCCACCCGGCCGACCCGGGCGACCCGTATGCCGACTACACGGTCGGGCAGCTCTACGACTTCCTCGACTCCACGATGCTGAGCCGCACGCCGGGCACGGCGTACGAGTACAGCAACCTCGGGTATGGGCTGCTGGGGCACGCGCTGGCGCGCAGGGCGGGGTCGGGGTTCGAGGAGCTGGTGCGCGCGCGGATCTGCGGCCCGCTGGGGCTGGAGAGCACCGCGGTGACGCTGGACGCCAGCATGCAGGCGCGGCGCGCGATCGGGCACGACGCGGCGCTGGGGCCGGTGGAGCCGTGGTCGCTGCCGACGCTGGCGGGGGCCGCAGCACTGCGCTCGACGGCGCGCGACCTGCTCGTGTTCCTGTCCGCAGCCAGCGGGCGGAGCGTCACCCCGCTGGCACCCGCGTTCGACGCCCTGCTGGGCACGCGCCGGCGGGGCGACACGCCCTCGACCGAGGCGGCGCTCGGCTGGATGGTCACGCACCGGCCGGGCGGCGAGGTGGTGTGGAAGAACGGGGGCACCGGGGGGTTCTCGTCCTACGCCGGGTGGTCGCCGCGCTCGGGGCGGTGCGCGCTGGTGCTGGGCAACGCGCAGGTGCCTCCCGGTCTGGACGACATCGGGCTGCACCTGATCGACCCCGCCTCGCCGCTCGCGGTGCTGCCGCGCCAGGCGCCGATCGATCCGGCGCGGCTCGACGCCTACGTGGGGCTGTACTCGGTGGCGCCGGTGTTCATGCTCGACGTGGCACGGCTCGGCGACCGGCTGTTCGTGCAGACCACGGGGCAGCGGCCGCTGGAGATCTTCTACGGCGGCGACGGGCGGTTCTTCTTCAAGCAGGTCAACGCGCGGCTGGACTTCGCCTTCGACTCGCGGGGCCGCGCGGTCTCGCTGGTGCTGGACCAGAACGGGCGCGACCTGCACGGGCTGCGCATCCAGTAGCGGGAGGCGCCTCCGGCGGGACCGCGGCGGCGCCGGAAAGGGCCTCCCCGTCCTGACGGAGTTCCTGTAGGACCCGTGCCGCGGGCGAAAGGCCGGGGCGACGGACGCGACGCGGGCCGGGCCACACGGCCGCCCGCGTCCGCGCCAGGATGGCGTATGCTGATACCCACCCCATCCGAGGCGAGCACCGGTTCCCATGCCCCTGACGCGCTGCACCGACCTGTTCGGCAACACGACCCTGCTCGACCTCGACCCGATGATCGAGACCTACACCGACGTGCTCTGCGTGCCGGCGGGGATCAGGGACGTCTCGTCCGGCATCTACGACCGCGGCCGCAAGCTGGTCACGGCGGCCGGCTACTTCCGCGCCTCGCCGGATCCCCTGCCGCTCGGCTCGGCGTTCACCACGCTCGACGCCACGCGGTTCGACTTCGCCGACGACGGGTTCACCTACCTGTTCCTGGGCACGCTGACCGGGCATTTCGGGCACTTCATCCTGGCCAGCATGGCCCGCCTGTGGCCGCTGCGCTTCGCCCCGGACCCGAGGATGCGCTTCGTGGTGCTCAACCCCGCGCCGCTCGAGTCGCTGTTCGACACCCCGTTCCTGGGCGAGATCCTGGGCCAGCTCGGGGTGGGCCTGCACAACCTGGTCTGCTTCAGCGGCCCGACGCGCATCGCCCGCCTGGTCGTGCCCTCGCCGGCGATCGAGGAGCACAACTTCTCGCACCGCGTGTTCGCGCAGCTGTGCAACCGGATCGGCGCGATGCTGGCCGCCCCCCTGCCCCCGGCCCCGCGCGTGGCGCCGGTGTTCCTGTCCAAGGCGAGGGTGGGCGCAGGGGTCACGCACCTCGCCAACGAGGCGGAGTTCTGTGACCGGCTGGCCTCGCGCGGGGTGGAGATCGTCTACCCGGAGCAGCTCGACTTCGCCGAGCAGGTCCGGCTGTTCCGCGACACCGCGCTGATCACCGGCTGGGCCGGCTCGGCCATGCACACCGCGATCTTCGCGCCCGGCCGGGACATGCTGGCGCTGTCGTTCAACGCGACCATGCTGAGCAACCAGCGGCTGCTCGACCAGGCCAACGGCGGGCGCAGCCTGACGCTGTTCCCGGAAGGAGACCTGCTGCCCGGGCCCGCGCACCCCGCGTTCCACCACAGCTTCGTGCTGCGCGACCCGGTGCGCACGGCCGACGAGTTCCTCGCCGAGATCGACGCGTCGCTGCGCCCGGCGATCGCCGCCAGGGAAGGCGCCGCCAGGGAAGGCGCCGCCAGGGAAGGCGCGGCCAGGGAGGGCGCGGCCGGCCGGGAGCCGGGCCCGGCCGGGGCGGGGCGCGTGCTGTTCGAGCGCCTGTTCACCATCGAGCCGCCGCTCCTGATCCGGGGCGAGACCGGGTGGAGCGAGCCCGAGCCGGACCACACCTGGACGCAGGGTCCGGCGAGCACGCTTGCCCTGCCCCGGCCGGCGACCGACAGGGCGGTGCGCCTCGAGATGGATCTGGCCACCATCACGCTGGCACCGCACCTGCTGTCGCGCCCGCTGACGGTCGCCGTCAACGGGATGGAGGTCCGCAGCTTCGCGGTGCGCCGCAACGGCGAGTACGCGTGCATGCTGCCAGAGGCCTGCCTGGCCGGCGAGCAGCTGTCGGTACGGTTCAGCCACCCGCTGACGATATCGCCGAGCGACCTCGGCATAAACGAGGACTCCCGTCCGCTGAGCATCGCCTTCAGCGCCATCCGCCTGCGCGAGGTGGACCCCGCCTGAGGCCGGCCAGGGGTGCGCCTTGAACTGGCGGATGCGCTCTTGCATATGGCGCCCCCTGCGACAGGCCTGGCGCGGCCATGCCACCCGGCGCTCCGTCTTCGGACCGCCCGCCTGTTGACCGTCCGCCTGTTGACCGTCCGCCCAACGACCGCCCGCCTATCGACTGCCCGGCTTCCGACTGGAGGATCACCGCCGTGACCGACGATCTCGCCCGCCCGACCCGCGAGGAGGCCGAGGCGGCCGTGCGCATCCTGATCCGCTGGGCCGGCGACGACCCCGGGCGCGAGGGGCTGCTCGACACGCCGGCCCGGGTCGCGCGGTCCTACGAGGAGTTCTACCAGGGCTACGACCAGGACCCAGTGGCGTTGCTGGAGCGCACCTTCTCCGAGGTCGAGGGCTACGACGAGATCGTGCTGCTGCGCGACATCCGGCTGGAAAGCCACTGCGAGCACCACATGGTGCCCATCGTCGGGCGCGCCCACGTCGCCTACCTGCCGAACAAGCGCGTCGTCGGCATCAGCAAGCTCGCCCGGCTCGTGGACGCCTACGCCCACCGGCTGCAGATCCAGGAGAAGCTGACCGCGCAGATCGCCGACACCATCCAGGCGGTGCTGCGCCCGCACGGCACCGCGGTCATCATCGAGGCGGTCCACGAGTGCATGAGCTGCCGCGGCGTGCACAAGACCGGGGTCAGCATGGTCACCAGCCGGATGCTCGGCATCTTCCGGGAGAACCGCTCGACGCGGCAGGAGCTGATGGCGATGGTGCAGGCGCCGCGGCTGTAGGTCCGACAGCGTCACGCGGCGCGTGACAGGCGTGTCCTGCGCCGCAGGACAAAACGCGGCGTTTCCCGGGGCGGTGTCACGCGCGGCAGGACAGCGGGCGTTGCGAAATGCGGGCGCCTGCACACGGAGCGAGACGAGTCGCGGGCAGAGGTATGGGCTGGGAGAAAGCAAGGCCAG
>CAXSFE010000157.1:0-6313 GCA_964236585.1 uncultured Acetobacteraceae bacterium | reverse complement strand
GTCGCCCGGACGGGCACCGGGCCGCCGGTCCGGGCGACGCGGGTCCCCGTCCGCGGGTGGATACCCCCCCCCCGCCAGCCGCTTCCGCCCGACGCACCCGGGGCGCTATATACGGCCGCAACGAGCGGGGGTGCTTCGATGCGGTGTCGGACGGTGTCTGGATGGGCGAGGGCCGGGATGGCGACGGCGCTGCTGGCGAGCGCCGGCCTGCGGGCGGGCCCTGCGCGGGCGGAAGCGCCGGTCGTCGTGTTCGCCGCCGCCAGCCTCACCGACGCGATGGGCGACGTGGCCGCGGCCTGGGTGGCGCAGGGCCACCCGAAGCCGGTGTTCTCGTTCGGATCGAGCGCCGCGATGGCCCGCCAGGTCGAGGCCGGCGCCCCGGCGCAGCTGTTCGCCAGCGCCGACGAGCGCTGGATGGACGACCTCGCGCAGCACGACGCCCTGCTCGCGAACACCCGCCGCGACGTGCTGGGCAACCGCCTGGTGCTGGTGGAGCCCAGGGCCACGGCGACGCCGGTGACCATCGAGGCGAGCGGGTTCGCCGGCGTGCTGGCGGCCGTGCTCGGCGCCGACGGCCGGCTCGCCGTCGGCGACCCCGCCTCCGTGCCCGCCGGGATCTACGCCGAGGAGGCGCTGCGCAAGCTCGGCGCGTGGGACATGGCGTCGGGCCGCCTGGCGCGCTCGGACAGCGTCCGCTCGGCGCTGCTGCTGGTCGAGCGCGGCGAGGCGCCGGCCGGCATCGTCTACGAGACCGACGCGACGGTGAGCCCCGGCATCGCGGTGGCCGGCGTGTTCCCGGAGACAAGCCACGCCCCCATCACCTACCCGTTCGCGGCGCTGAAAGGGTCCGGGGCGGAGGCCGCCGCCCTGCTGGCGTTCATGGAGAGCCCGGAGGGGCTGGCGCTGTTCAGGGCGCGGGGGTTCTCGGCGCCTTGAGGAACAGGCAAGGCCAGGGGCTCTGCCCCTGGACCCCGCCAAAGGCAAGCCTTTGGAATCCATTCCTTAAGTATAGGGTTTCCAAAGGGCTCGGCCCTTTGGCGGGTTCGGGCAGAGCCCGACCTTGCTGACTCCCGACGAGTGGCAGGCCGTGCGCCTCACGCTGGCCGTCGCCGCCCGCAGCGTCGGCTTCGGCCTCCCCGTGGCGATCCTGGCGGCGGCCTTGCTCCGCCGGCGCTTCCCCGGGCGGGCGGCGGTGGACCTGGCGCTGCACCTGCCCCTGGTGCTGCCGCCGGTGGTGACGGGCTGGCTCCTCCTCCTGGTATTCGGGGTGCACGGGGCGATCGGGCGCTGGCTGCTGGCGTGGTTCGGGGTCCACCTCGCCTTCACCACGGCCGGCGCCAGCCTGGCCTGCGCGGTGATGACCTTCCCGGTGATGGTGCGCGCGATCCGGCTGTCGCTGGACGCGGTGGACCCCGGGCTGGAGCAGGCCGCGCGCACGCTCGGCGCAGGCCGGTGGGACCGCTTCTGCACGATCACGGTGCCGCTGGCGCTGCCGGGCGTGCTCACCGGCGCGGCGCTGGCCTACGCGACCTCGCTGGGCGAGTTCGGCGCCGTGATCACCTTCGCCGCCGACATCCCCGGGCGGACGCGCACGCTGCCGCTGGCGATCTACGCGGCGCTGCAGAGCCCGGGCGGCGAGGCCGTGGCGGCGCGGTTGTCGCTGGTCTCGGTCTCCCTGGCGCTGGCGGGGCTGGGGGCTGCGGAGTGGCTCGGGCGCAGGCGCAGGCCTTGATGGCGGGCGCCGCGGGACCTATTCAGCAGGGCGCCGGTGGGGCGTCGCCAAGTGGTAAGGCAGCGGACTTTGATTCCGCCATTCGGAGGTTCGAATCCTCCCGCCCCAGCCAGGCCTGCGCTTCAGGTCAAGGAAGGCCAGGGCTCTGCTCTGGACCTGCAAAGGGTCCAAGGACCCTTTGATCCCATTCACTTAAGAGAAGCCATCCAAGGGGCTTCCCTTGGCGGGGTCCAGGGGCAGCGCCCCTGGCCTTCCTACACCGGCGGCGGGTTCCGCTCCGCGAACCCCCTCTGGTGCCAATACGGGTAGACCGGCGTGGTCGCACTGGCCGCGTCCAGCGTCGCGACCTGCTCCGCGCTCAGCGCCCACCCGACCGCGCCGAGGTTCTGCCTGAGCTGCTCCTCGTTGCGGGCGCCGATGATGACGTTGGCGACGCTGGGCCGCCCGAGCAGCCAGTTCAGCGCGACCTGGGTGACGCTCTTGCCGGCCTGCTCCGCGACGACGTCCAGCGCGTCGGTGACGCGGAACAGCGCCTCGTCGGCCACCTGCGGGCCCTGCTCGGCGGTCTTGTGCAGGCGCGAGCCGGCGGGAACCGGCTTGTTCCGCCCGATCTTGCCGGTCAGCCGCCCCCAGCCGAGCGGGCTCCACACCACGCAGCCGACCTTCTGGTCCAGGGCCAGCGGCATCAGCTCCCACTCGTACTCGCGCCCGATCAGGGAGTAGTACGCCTGGTGCGCGACGTAGCGCGGCAGGTTGTAGCGCTCGGACACCGCGAGCGACTTCATCAGGTGCCAGCCGGAGAAGTTCGAGCAGCCGACGTAGCGGATCTTGCCAGCGCGCACGAGGTCGTCCAGCGCGCCGAGCGTCTCCTCGGGCGGCGTCAGCGCGTCGAAGCCGTGCAGCTGGAACAGGTCGATGTGGTCGGTGCCGAGACGCTTCAGGGCGGCCTCGCACGTGCGGATCAGGTGGAAGCGCGAGGAGCCGACGGCGTTGGGATCGTCGCCCGCGCGGAAGGTGGCCTTCGTCGAGATCAGCACGTCGTTGCGCCGGCCGCGGATGGCCGCGCCCAGGATCTCCTCGGCGGCCCCGGCGGAGTAGATGTCGGCGCTGTCGAACAGGGTGAGGCCGTGCTCGAGGCACACGTCGACGAGGCGCGTGGCCTCCGCGACGTCGGTGGAGCCCCAGGCGCCGAAGAACTCGCCCTTGCCGCCGAAGGTGCCGGTGCCGAGGCTGAGCACGGGGACGCTGAAGCCTGATCCGCCGAGGCGACGGTGTTCCATGGGACTCTCTCCTCCGGTGCGGGCGGTCCGCGTGCGCCGCCCGGTATCCAACGCGGCAGGGCGGCAATGGTGGCGGGCCGCCGACGCGGGCGGGAAGGCAGGGTCCGGCCGGCCTGTCGCGACCGGTGCGCCGTCGGGCGTCAAGACGCGCGAAGCTCCCCACGGAGCGCAAACAGTCTGAATTTCCCGGCATGACCCGACCCGCGCACGGATTGCAGGTTGTGAGGCGAACGGATCCTGGGTATCAGGATGACGTGCCGATTCGTGCAGTGCCACCATGACGTGCAGCGGCAGCAGCGTTGCCGGCCTGCGCGCGGCGCCTTGCGGCACGGCGTGCTGCGAGCCTCGCGGACCCGGGTGTGGACGTGACGTGCCGCGGCGCCAGGGCGGCGTCGGAAGGACCGACAGGGGCGTGGCCCGGCGCCGCGCCGGTGCGGCCCGCGCTGCAACAATCCGGCTGCCGGCCCGGCTGACCGGAACACCAAGGGGAACGTCATGACCGGCTCAAGCACCACCTCCTCCACGGCGACCGGCTCCCCAGTCCAGACGCTCAGCGTCCTCGGCACCTACGCGGTGCAGGCGGACACCACCCTGGCGACGGCGGCGGGCGTGAACGTCGCGACCGTCGGCACGCTCACCGGAACGCAGCTCACCGAGCTGGGCATCGGCACGGTGCGGACCACGGTGAGCACGTCCGCCGAGGCAAGCGCCCTTGAGACGCTGGCGGCAGGGGGGATCAAGTTCGACCTGGTGCTGGGGCAGACCCAGACCGTGGCGAACTTCATGGGGTTCGCCGACGCGATCAACGCCACGACGCTGACCACGGCCGGTATGCAGGGCACGGTGTCGCACGCCGTGGTCGCGGTGGAGGGGCCCGACCTCACCGCGTCCGGCTCGGCCCCCTACAGCTACACGCTCGTGGGCAACGCGATCGACACGTCCGGCCTCGCGGGCACCACGGACACCGGCAACACCGGTGCCGCCTACGCCACGGTGGAGCTGTTCCAGGCGGCGACCGATCGCGCCGCCAGCAACCCCACCATGACCTCGGCCACCGGCACCACCGCCGCCGCCGCGAGTGCCATGAACAGCGCCACCGCGATCGCCGGCGTCACGGTGCTGCCGTACAGCACGGTCGGCACCACGGACGTCACCTCCGTCGGCTCCTACACCAGCGCGCTCAACGTCAATCTCGGCGCCGCCCCGGTGGGCGAGCCGGACAGCACGGTGCTTTCCGCCGCCGACCAGGCGGCGGTCACGATCGGGCAGCAGTACAACCTGCCCGGCTCGCTGACCGCGGTGGTCACTCAGGCGGGCGCGTCCTCGGCCGGCGGGCTTCTGGACCTGCTGCTCGACACCCGCGCCTCGGCGAAGGGAACAGTCTCCACCTCCAGCGGCGGCACGACGTCGACGACGACCACCACCACCGCCCCGGTCACCATGACCTTCTTCTCGCCGCTGTCGACCGCGGCCGCCGGCACGGCGACCGGCACCGTCACCGCGCCCACCGCGATCGGCCTGTACGACGCCGGCGGCACGCTCACCGCGGCCGGCACGGCGCTGAACAACCTCGACAAGATCCTCGTCACCCCGACGACCTTCGCCAGCACGACCGGCACCACCACCACGGGCACCACCACGACCGGCACCAGCACCGGAACGAGCACGTCGTCCACCGGGACCGCCGCGACCACCCTGGCGCTCGACGTCGGCACCTACACGGCGATGACGCAGGTCGCCACCAACGTCGCGGTGTTCGCAGCCTCCGGCGGCGGCGACAACATCGTGTGGTGGGACAACGTCGACTCCGCGAACGGCACCGTCGGCCACGGCGCCGCCTCGCTCGGCTTCAACCAGGTCGAGAGCAGCGTCCTGGTGTTCGACCCGACCAAGGGCGCGTCCGCGATCGGCAGCTTCGCCAACATCAGCAGCCTCGACGTCACCAACTTCGGCGACGGGCCGCTGGTGGTGCAGATCTCCAACGTGGTCGGCACCAGCACCGGCACGGTCAGCGCGGTCGGCACCTATGCCGGCGTGAGCGCCACGGCCACCAGCACCGTGACCGGCGGTTCCGGCGGCGGCACCACCACCATGACCGGCGGCTCGGGCGGCGGCACGACGACGATGACCGGCGGGTCGGGCGGCGGCACCACGACGGTGGCCGGCGGGTTCGTCTCCTCCGCGGGCGCCTCGGGCAACCTCACGCTCAGCTCGACCATGTCGACGGCCTATTCGACCACGGTGACCAACCCCGGCACCGTGCTCGTCTACAGCCAGGGGACCGACACCGTGCAGGCGGGCAGCGGCCTCGACGAGGTATACGCGTCCGGCCCGGCCGCGACCGTGACCGGCGGTTCGGGCAACTTGATCTTCATCGCCGGCACCGGCAACTACACGGCGGGTGGCGGCACCGGCAATGACATCCTCTACGGCAACAGCGGCACTGCGGTGCTGACCGGCGGCGGCACCGGCAGCTCGGTCCTGGTGGCGGGCACCGGCAACACCACGCTGCAGGGCGGCGCCGGCTCCAAGGCGGTGATGTTCGGCGGCACCGCCGCCAACAGCTTCACCGGCTCGACCGGCGGCTCCGACACGCTGGTCGGCGGCGGCGGCAGCAACAGCTTCACCATGACCACCGGCGACGTCGCGTTCGGCGGCGCCAACGGCGGCGACACCTTCGACACCGGCACCGGCACGGCGCTCATCGTCGAGGGCCCCGGCGCGGAGCGGGTCAACCTGGGCGGCGGCGGCGCCACGGTGTTCGGCGGCACCGGCACCGACACCTACGCCTTCACCAAGGGCACCGGCGGCAGCGCCAGCATCATCGGCTTCAAGGCCGGCGACAGCCTCGACCTGACCGGCGGCTTCACCGCGGCCGACGCGACCTCGGCCGTGGGCTCCGCGACCACCGGCTCGTTCGGCACCGTGCTTCACCTGAGCGACGGCACCACGATCAACGTGTTCGGCACCACCGTCACGGCGTCGCAGATCAGCGTGACCTGACCGCCGGCGCGGGACCGGGCCGGCGGCAGCGCCGCCCCGCCGTCCTCCGCGGGCAGTCCCGGACGCGCCTTCGTTCCGCCGCGCCCGCGCCACGGTCATGCCCCGCCCGCCGGGCATGCCGCATGCCACGGCGGGCGGCAGGGGGACGGGACCATCATGGCGGGGCTGGGCGGAGTGCGGTGCCTGTTGCTGGCGTGCGCGGTGCTGGCCTCCTCGGCAGCGGGCGCGTGCCACCCGGCACGGGCGCAGGACGCGCGCGGGCCCGACCGGCGAGGCGGGGACGCGCGCCCGCCCCCCG
>CAXSFE010000156.1:0-6508 GCA_964236585.1 uncultured Acetobacteraceae bacterium | reverse complement strand
GGCGTCGGACAGGTCCGCGAGCAGGGCGGCGGCGCCGGTGCGCGAGGCGGCGGCAACCGCGGCGCCGCGGTTGATCGACGGGCGGCCGAGGGCGCGGACGAGGGCGTCGGCGGCGGCCAGGGCGGGGGCGTGGCGGTCGTCCTCGGCGATGGCGACGAAGGCGCAGTCGAAGAGCGGGACGTGGCCGGCGGTGGCGGCCAGGGGGTCGGCGAGGATGGCGGCGGGGTCGCGCAGCCAGAGCGTGTGCAGCTCGGTGCCGGCGTCGAGCAGGGGGCCGAGGGGCAGGTTGGCCTGGAAGTCGCCGGGGGTGGCGAGGGCGAGCACGCGGCGGCGGGGGGTGCCTGCGGCGGGGCGGGTGGTGAGCGGGTTGCGGCGCAGGGCGGCGTCGAGGTGGGCGAGGGCGGCATCGGGGTCGCCGAGCGCCTGGCACACCTCCCAGAGCAGGAGCCGGGCGTCCTGGCAGGTCATGGGGTCGGAAAGGGCCTGCTCCAGCAGGAGGCGGGCGGCGGGCCAGTCGCGGCGGGCGGCGCACGCCAGGGCCTTCGCGAGCGGCGCGGGGGCGGCGTGCTGCGGGCCGGCGGGGGGCGCGGTGCTCATGCGGCGGTTCGGACCTGCGGTGCCCTGCCATCCTGGGCCAGGGGGGTTGCGGGATGGTGAACGACGGGCGCGATGCTTGCCGCTGGGGGTGGGGCACCGTATCTGTGCGGCCATGCGTTCCCGTATCCTGTCCGCCCTGCCGCCCGTCCTGTGCCTGCTGGCGATCGCGATGCCGTCGCGGGCGCAGCAGGCCCGTGCGCCGGTGCGCGCGGAGCACCGTGGGTCGGAGCGAGGGGGATCGGAGCGGGTGGCCGAGCACGGGCGTGGCCGTGCGGCGGGCGGGCCGAAGTCGATGGGCAAGTTCGAGGACTGGCAGGCGGCGACGCATGAGGAAGGCGGGCAGACCACCTGCTACGCGTTCGTGCGCGCAAGCCCGGCCGGATCGGGGATGCCGGGGCGGGGCGACGTGGTGCTGACGGTGACCGACCGGCCTGGCACGGCGCGCGACGCGGTGGCGGTCAGCATGGGCTATGCGCTCTCGACGACGGCCACGGTGACGATGCAGGTCGATGCCGCGAAGCTGGCGTTCTACACCGACGGCAAGCGCAACGCGTTTGCCCGCGACGGGCACGCGGCGATCGTGGCGATGGGGCACGGGTCGCGCGCCGTGGTGCATGCGCCGGGGCCGCACGGCGCCGAGGTCACGGACAGCTTCAGCCTGCGCGGGTTCAGCGCCGCCTATGCCGCGGTGACCAAGTCGTGCCCGGCGCGGGCGTGACGCCCGGCGTCCCGGCGAGCCATGCGCGGGTGTCGGTGTCCGGCGGTGCGGCGCGGCCGGGCGTCGACGATGCCGGCGTCGGCGGGCTGAGCGGGGACGAGCGGGACCGTATCCTGGCCAAGGCGGCGGTGTTCGCGCCGCCGAGCGGGGTGCTGGCCGACGGGCGGCGCGAGCTGGTCGGGCTGGGGCGCGAGGCGCTCGTGGCGGCGCTGGCCGAGGTCGGGGAGAAGCCGTTCCGGGCCAAGCAGGTGTGGCACTGGATCTACCACCAGGGCGTCACCGATTTCGCGCGGATGAGCACGGTGGCGCGGCCGATGCAGGAGAAGCTTGCCGAGCGGTTCGTGATCGGGCGGCCGGAGGCGGCGGTCGTGCAGACCAGCGAGGACGAGACGCGCAAGTGGCTGTTCCGGTTCAGGGACGGGCAGGAGGCGGAGACCGTCTACATCCCGGACCGGGTGCAGGACCGGGGGGCCGTGTGCCTGTCGTCGCAGGTGGGGTGCACGCTGTCGTGCCGGTTCTGCCACACGGGGACGCAGCGGCTGACGCGCAACCTGGGTCCCGCGGAGATCGTGGGGCAGTTCATGGCGGTGCGCGACAGCTACGCGGAGTGGCCGAGCCCGAAGGGGGACACGCCGCGGCTGCTGTCCACGATCGTGCTGATGGGCATGGGCGAGCCACTCTACAACTACGAGAACGTGGCGGCGGCGATGCGGATCGTCATGGACGGCGAGGGCATCGGGCTGTCGCGTCGGCGCATCACGCTGTCGACCTCGGGGGTGGTGCCGATGATGGACCGCGCGGGAGAGGAGCTGGGGGTGAACCTGGCGGTGTCGCTGCATGCGGTCACGGACGAGCTGCGCGACGAGATCGTGCCGCTGAACCGGAAGTATCCGATTTCCGAGCTGATCGCGGCGTGCCGGCGCTATCCTGCGGCGTCGAACGCGCGGCGGATCACCTTCGAGTACGTGATGCTCAAGGGCGTGAACGACAGCGAGGCGGAGGCGCGCGAGCTGGTGCGGCTGATCGCGGGCATCCCGGCGAAGGTGAACCTGATCCCGTTCAACCCCTGGCCGGGCAGCGCCTACGAGCCGAGCACGCGAGCGCAGCTCGACCGGTTCTCGCGCGTCGTCATGGACGCGGGGTTCGCGAGCCCGGTGCGCGCGCCGCGGGGGCAGGACATCCTGGCGGCGTGCGGGCAGCTCCGCACGGAAAGCCGGCGGGAACGCGCGGCCTGAGCCCTGCCGGCGGGCGGTGCCGCGCCAGAGGGTGAGGGCGTCTCGTGGGACAGGACAACGTCGTCCTGCCGGGCGGGACGTTTCGGGGCTTTTCCGGTGGCCATGTCCTGCGGGGCAGGACGTGGTGGGGCGGTCCAGGTGGGCGGAATGCCTGCTTTCTAGGCAGTGGTCCAGATGCCTGGAAGCCACCTT
Organism: uncultured Acetobacteraceae bacterium; assembly: GCA_964236585.1. Classification (GTDB taxonomy): domain Bacteria; phylum Pseudomonadota; class Alphaproteobacteria; order Acetobacterales; family Acetobacteraceae; genus CAXSEF01. The sequence continues at coordinate 3,766 of CAXSFE010000156.1, read as the reverse complement.
TGAGAATGGGGGATCGTCGCAAGGCCGGGGGCTTTGCCCCCTGCTCGAGGGCGGGAACCCCGCCGAGGGCTGGGCTCTTGGATCGCCTTCCTTGAGTCAAGGGATCAAAGGGTCCTCGGACCCTTTGCGGGTCTGGGCAGAGCCCAGCCTTGCCTGCTTCCTAGGGGCACGCTGCCGGCGGATCCGGCGCGGTGGCGAAACGGAGCAGGCAGGCGCTGAAGCGGGCGGCGAACTCGGGGTCGAGGCCGGCGCCGTGGCCGCGCAGGCCGGGGGGACGGTCGATGAGCAGGACGGCGCCGAGGGTGGGGCGCAGGGCGGCGAGGCGGCGGGCGCGGTCGTCCTCGTCGGCGGCGAAGGGGTCGTCGGCGAACTGGGCGACGGCGAGCCGGGTGGCGGAGGGGGCGGCGGCGCGGACCAGGCGGCGCAGCTCGTCGTCCTGGGAGCCGAGGTTGGTGCCGGCGGCGCTGCCCTGGGCGGCGGGGGAGAGGGCGATCACGGCGTCGGCGAGGCCGGGGGTGTCGAGGGACTGCAGGGCGTTCCAGGCGCCGCGGGACTGGCCGGCGGCGACGACGCGGCGGTAGCCGAGGCGGCGGAGCAGGGCGAGGCTGTCGCGCATCCAGCCGGCGGCGCGGTCGCGGTCGTCGGCGAATGGCTCGCGGTCGAGGCGGACGATGTCGAGGCCGGCGTTGTTGAAGGGGCGGAGCAGGGGGGGCGGCTGGACGCCGCGGCTGTCCTGGCCGGTGGTGCGGCCGTGCGCCCAGAGGACGACGCCGGCGGCCTCGGCGGAGCCGTGCCAGAGGAAGCGGGGGTCGGGGGCGAGCGTGTAGTTCCAGGTGTCGCGCAGGGTTGCGGGCGGTGGCGGCGGCGCGGACTCGCGGCCGGGGGCGACCACGGACAGGCCGTCGGCCCAGAGGGTGCAGGGCTGGGCAGGCGTGGCGGCGGCCTGCAACGGGGCGGAGCGGGCGCAGCTCGCGAGGGCGGCGTCGCGGGCGAGGGCGGGGGTGTCGCCGATGCCGCGGCCGGCGCGGCCGTCGGGCGAGAGCGCGAAGGCGCGGGGGAGGTTGTCGTCGAGGAAGCGGGCGTACTCGGCCCGGACGGAGGGCGCGAGGCCCGGCGGGGGGGACAGGATCGCCTCGGGCGCGGCGCGGGCGGGGGACGGGGCCAGGGCGGCGAGGAGGGCGAGGGCGGCGGTTTTGGCCAGGGCGGGAAGGCAGGAAGCAAGGCTGGGCGCTGCCCAGACCCGCCAGGGGCGAGCCGCCCCTGGACCGGCCTTACTTAAGGATTGGATTCTAAAGGCTTGCCTTTGGCGGAGTTTGAGGCAGAGCCTCAACCTTGCCGGCCGCACGTCAGTGAAATGCGACCGAGGAGGCGGGGACGTAGCCGGCGCCCACGGTGGAGCGGACCAGGACCCATTTCACGCCGCCCGCCTCGGCCTCGCGCACCACGACCACGGCGGTGCCGTGCGCCAGGAAGCCCACGATGCGGCTCTCCGGCGCGGGGTCGGCGCGGACGGCGATGTCGTGGGACAGCACGCTGCCGAGGCGCTCGCCGTCCACCATCGCAGGCAGGCTGGAGGCGGGGGCGTCGGGTGCGGCCAGGGGCGGGCGGGTGGGCTGCATGGTGGCGGTGATCGTGCTGGCGGCGCCGTCGTCGGCGGGGGTGCGGCCGGGCATGTGGTCGAGCACGACGATCGCGAGCAGGCCCACGGCCAGGGCGGTGGCGGAGAACATCGCGATGCGCTCGCCGCGGCGCTGCACCTGGGCGGCGAGCTGGGCAGACTCGGCGCGGCTGGCGCGGTTCTGCAGCTGGGCGTTCTGCTGCAGCGCGCTGCGGGCCATCTGCTCGGAGGCGCGCTGGGCGTGGCGGACCAGGTCGAGCTCGCGGGTCAGCTCGGCCTCGCCGGCGCTGCGGGCGGGGGCGGGGGCGGCCTGGGGCGGGCGGCGGAGGCGGGTGGCGACGTCGGTCAGCGTCAGGCGGTGGTGGCCGAGGTGCTCGAGGAGCTTGCGGCGCGCGGTGTCGGCCTCGTTGGCCTGGCCGGAGCCGAGCATGGGCAGCAGCTTGCCGAAGCGGTCGAGGAAGGCGGGGTCGGCGAAAGGGTCCGGGTCTTGCAAGGTGGCCATCGTCAGGGGTGTTCCAAAGGTGCTGTTGCCGCCCGGGGCGGCTGCCCGGGATGCTGCCCGAGGCTGGGGCCCACGCGCGCCGGAGCCTCGACGCGCGCCGATCAACGCCTGGCCGGCCGGCGGCGTCGCGCGGTCTTGTCGGGATTTGCCTGCCTTGATACCCCGTTGCGCCTGTTCGAGGAGTTAACCCATGCCAGCCCCCATCGTGAAGCCAGTCCGCGTCGATGCGCCCTCCGATCATGCGGGCGGCGCCGGCGGGGCAGGTGGCGGCGCCCGCGGGGGCGGGCGGGTGGGCAAGGTGGTGCTGGCCTACTCCGGCGGGCTCGACACCAGCGTGATCCTGCGCTGGCTGCAGACCACCTACGGGTGCGAGGTGGTCACCTTCACCGCCGATCTGGGGCAGGGCGAGGAGCTGGAGCCGGCGCGGCGCAAGGCCGAGATGATGGGGATCCGGGAGATCTTCGTCGAGGATCTGCGCGAAGAGTTCGTGCGCGACTTCGTGTTCCCGATGTTCCGGGCGAACGCGCTCTACGAGGGACAGTACCTGCTGGGGACGTCGATCGCGCGGCCGCTGATCGCCAAGCGGCAGATCGAGATCGCGGAGATGGTGGGCGCCGACGCGGTGGCGCACGGGGCGACGGGCAAGGGCAACGACCAGGTGCGCTTCGAGGTCGCGTACTACGCGCTCAAGCCGGACGTGCGGGTGATCGCGCCCTGGCGGGAATGGGACCTGACGAGCCGGACGAAGCTGATCGAGTTCGCACAGACGCACCAGATCCCGATCGCGAAGGACAAGCGCGGCGAGGCGCCGTTCAGCGTGGACGCGAACCTGCTGCACTCGTCCTCGGAGGGCAAGCTGCTGGAGGACCCGGCGGACGAGCCGGACGAGGCGGTCTACCAGCGCACGCTGAGCCCGGAGGAGGCGCCGGACCGGGCCACGGTGATCGAGGTGGGGTTCGAGCGCGGCGACGCGGTGTCGGTCGACGGGGTGGCGCTGTCGCCGGCCACGCTTCTGGCGCGTTTGAACGAGCTGGGGCGGGCGAACGGGATCGGGCGGCTTGATCTCGTGGAGAACCGGTTCGTGGGGATGAAGTCGCGCGGCGTCTACGAGACGCCGGGGGGGACGATCCTGATGGCGGCGCACCGGGGGATCGAGTCGATCACGCTGGACCGGGAGGCGGCGCATCTGAAGGACGAGCTGATGCCGCGGTATGCGACGCTCGTGTACAACGGGTTCTGGTTCTCGCCGGAGCGGCGGATGCTGCAGGCGGCGATCGACGAGAGCCAGCGCTCGGTGAGCGGGGCGGTCCGGCTGAAGCTCTACAAGGGCAACGCCACGGTGATCGGGCGGACCAGCCCGCACAGCCTGTACTCGATGAAGCACGTCACCTTCGAGGACGACCAGGGCGCGTACGACCAGGTCGACGCGGGGGGGTTCATCAAGCTGCAGGCGCTCAGGCTGCGTCTGGGGGCGATGGCGGGGCGCAGGGGCGGCGCGCTGTAGCGGCGCGGCGGCGGGAGCGGGCGGCGTGGCGGGGGCTGCGCGGGCGTCCGGGTGGGGTGACGTCGTGGCGGACCTGGGCGCGGACCTGGCGGAGGCGGGGGCGTGGCTGATGCGGCTGTCGCCGCACGACCTGCCGGGGCCG
>CAXSFE010000155.1:0-6720 GCA_964236585.1 uncultured Acetobacteraceae bacterium | reverse complement strand
GCCGCGCGGTGGAGGCGGCGGTGGCGCGCGCGGTGCTCGGGCGGGGGGCGGCACGGCGGCGGCTGCTGGCGGGGGTGGGGTCGGCGGCGGTGATGGCGGCGCTGGCGCAGGCGTTCCCGATCGCGGCGGCGACGGAGGCGTTCGCGCAGGCGCCGGGGGCGCCGGAGAAGAAGAGCCTGCGCGTGGGGTTCATCCCGATCACCTGCGCGACGCCGATCATCATGGCGGGGCCGATGGGGCACTACGCGCGCCAGGGGCTCGAGGTGGAGCTGGTCAAGACGGCGGGCTGGGCGATCGTGCGCGACAAGGCGATGGCGGGGGAGTACGACGCGGCGCACATGCTGGCGCCGATGCCGCTGGCGATCTCCATGGGGGTGGGGTCGGCGCCGGTGCCGTGGACGGTGCCGGCGATCGAGAATGTCAACGGGCAGGCGATCGTGCTGGGGATGAAGCACAGCGACCGGCGCGATCCGCGCGAGTGGAAGGGCATGAAGCTCGGGGTGCCGTTCGACTTCTCGATCCACAACTACCTGCTGCGCTACTACCTGGCGGAGGCGGGGCTCGACCCGGACCGCGACGTGCAGATCCGGGTGCTGCCGCCGGCCGAGATGGTCGCCAATCTGCGGGCGGACAATCTCGACGGGTTCCTGGGGCCCGATCCGGTCAACCAGCGCGCGGTGTACGACGGGGTGGGGTTCATCCACCTGCTGTCGCGCGAGATCTGGGACGGGCATCCGTGCTGCGCGCTGGCGGTGTCGCGGGGGTTCGCGGAGGCGGCGCCGAACACCACGCACGCGCTGCTGCGCGCGGTGGTCGAGGCGGCGGGGGACGCGTCGAAGGCGGAGAACAGGAAGGACATCGCGGACACCATTGCGGTGCCGAACTATCTCAACCAGCCGCCGGTCGTGGTCGAGCAGGTGCTGACGGGCACGTATGCCGACGGGCTGGGGGGCGTGAAGCACGTGCCGGACCGGGTGAGCTTCGCGCCGATGCCGTGGGACAGCTTCGCGGTGTGGATCATGACGCAGATGAAGCGGTGGGGGCAGGTGCGCGGCGACCTCGACTACGCGGGGGTGGCGCGGCAGGTCTATCTCGCGACGGACGCGGAGCGCGCGATCCGCGACGCGGGGCTGGCGCCGCCGGTGGCGAGCGGGCGCACGATCGTGGTGATGGGCCGCGCGTTCGACCCGGGGCAGCCGGAGGCCTACCTGGCGTCGTTTCCGATCCGGAAGGGATGATGGGAAGGAAGGTTGAGGCTCTGCCTCAAACTCCGCCAAGGGAAGCCCCTTGGATGGCTTCCCTTCAGTCAAGGGATCAAAGGGTCCTCGGACCCTTTGCGGGTTCGGGCAGAGCCCGACCTTCCTTGCTTCCTGCCCCGTGAGCGCCCTGACCGTGCGCGCCGGGCTGCTGTCGCTGGCGTTGCTGGCGCTGTTCCTGGGGGGGTGGCAGCTCGCGGTGCGGGGCACCGGGCCGGTCGCGGCGATGGACCCGGAGTATGCGGCGCTGATGGGGCAGTCGGCGACGGGGGGCGTGTCGGCGATGCCGGGGCCGGGGCGGGTGGGGGCGCGGCTGGTGGAGCTGCTGTCGGACCCGTTCTACGACCGGGGGCCGAACGACAAGGGGATCGGCATCCAGCTCGGGTGGTCGCTGTTCCGCGTGCTGCTGGGGTTCGGGCTGGCGGTGCTGGTGGCGGTGCCGCTGGGGTTCGCGGTGGGGTCGTCGGCGCTGCTGGGGCGGGCGCTCGATCCGTTCATCCAGGTGCTCAAGCCGATCTCGCCGCTCGCGTGGATGCCGCTGGCGCTCTACACGATCCGGGACAGCGGGCGGTCCGCGGTCTTCGTGATCTTCGTGTGCTCGATCTGGCCGCTGCTGCTGAACACGGCGTTCGGGGTGCGGCAGGTGCGGCGGGAGTGGATCGACGTGGCGCGGACGCTGGAGGTGGGGCGCTGGCGGATGGCCACGCGGGTGATCCTGCCGGCGGCGGCGCCCACGATCATGACGGGGCTGCGGATCTCGATCGGGATCGCGTGGCTGGTGATCGTGGCGGCCGAGATGCTCGTGGGGGGGACGGGGATCGGGTACTTCCTGTGGAACCAGTGGAACAACCTGTCGATCACCGACGTGATCGTGGCGATCCTGCTGATCGGGGTGGTGGGGATGGCGCTGGACCAGGCGCTGGGGTGGGCGGCGCGGCGGGTGGGGTACACGGAGTGAGGGAGGAAGAAAGGTTGAGGCTCTGCCTCAAACTCCGCCAAAGGCGAGCCTTTGGAATCCAATACCTAAGTAGCGCCGGTCCAGGGGCGGCTCCCTCCGGTGGCCTTTCCAACGATCCAGGCGGATCGTCGGAACCTTTGGCCACCTCCGCCTGGCGGGTCCGGGCAGCGCCCAGGCTTGCTTCGTGACGCCCCACATCTCCGTCCAGGGTCTGCGCCGCCGGCACGCGGGCGCGGCGCTGCCGGTGTTCGACGAGGTGTGGTTCGACGTGGCCGAGGGAGAGTTCGTGTGCCTGATCGGGCACTCCGGGTGCGGCAAGACGACGGTGCTCAACATCCTGGCGGGACTGGACCGGGCCGACGCGGGGGTGGTGCTGGTGGGCGGGCGGGAGGTGGGCGGGCCGGGGCTGGACCGGGCGGTGATCTTCCAGGGGCATGCGCTGCTGCCGTGGCTGAGCGTGCTGGGCAACGTGGCGTTCGCGGTGCGCTCGCGCTGGCCGCGGTGGAGTGCGGTGGAGGTGGACGCGCACAGCCGGGCGAGCCTGGCGCGGGTGCACCTCGTGGGGGAGGAGGGCAAGCGGCCGGCGCAGCTGTCGGGGGGGATGCGGCAGCGCGTGGGGATCGCGCGCGCGCTGGCGATCCGGCCGGCGATCCTGCTGATGGACGAGCCGTTCTCGGCGCTGGACGCGCTGACGCGGGGGGCGCTGCAGGACGAGGTGGTGGCGCTGTCGCGGCCGGGCGTCCAGGGGGGCGCCCCGGGGGGCGACGAGGGGGGGCGGCCGACGACGTTCATGATCACGCACGACATCGACGAGGCGATGCTGCTGGCGGACCGGATCGTGCTGATGACGGCGGGGCCGGACGCGCGGGTCGCGGAGATCGTGGAGAACGGGCTGCCGCGCGGGCGCACGCGGGCGGTGCTGCACCGGTTGCCGGGATACGCCGTGTTGCGCAATCATCTGCTCGACTTCCTGGTGGAGCGGCCGAGCGGCCGCGCCGCAGACCCCCGCCACCCGCCGGTGCGCCGCGTCGGAGACCCCGACGCGGCGGCGGAGCGTGCCCGCGCCTGACCGAGCCGCCCGGGCGCCTGCGTTCCGGGCGGCCCGGGCCCAACCCAAGGAGAGAAGACATGACCGACCGCGCCCTGCTCACCGAGAAGATCGTGCGCACCAAGATCGAGCGGGACCTGACCTGGTCCGGCCTGGCGGAGATGGCCGACGGGCTGTCCAAGGAGTACGTGACCGCAGCCCTGATGGGGCAGATGCAGCTGCCCAAGCCGGCGGCCGAGGCGATCGGGCAGCACCTCGGGCTCGACGACTACGAGATCAAGCTGCTGCAGGAAGCGCCGTACCGCGGGTCGCTGCCGACGACGGTGCCGACCGACCCGCTGATCTACCGCTTCTACGAGCTGATCTCGGTGTACGGCACCACGTTCAAGGCGCTGATCCACGAGGAATTCGGCGACGGAATCATGAGCGCGATCGACTTCAAGATGAACCTCGGGCGGGAGAACAACAACGCGGGGGACCGGGTGTCGATCACCATGAGCGGGAAGTTCCTGGCGTACAAGCAGTACTGAGCGCGAAGGCAGGGAAGGAAGACTGGGCTCTGCCCGGACCCGCCCCTGCTTGAAGGCGGGGGGCGAGCCGCCCCTGGACCGGCGTTTTGTAAGAAAGTCTTAGTCCAGGTTTCCAGAGGCTTGGCCTTTGGCGGGGTCCAGGGGCAGCGCCCCTGGCCTTCCTTCGCCCCGTCGGCGGCGCGCGGGAACGTCATGCAACTCCCGGCGCGCGGGGTCGTAGGTGCGGGCAGACACCAGGAGGGTATCGACCCATGTTCATGCGCATCGACAAGCTCCAGGCCGCGCTGCCGGAGCCGACCAGGCCGGAGCCCAATGCCGCGGCGGCGCTGCAGGAGCTGCTCGGCGGCAAGTACGGCGAGATGTCGACGCTCGGCAACTACATGTTCCAGAGCTTCAACTTCCGCAACAAGTCCAAGCTGCGGCCGTTCTACAGCCTCGTCTCGTCGATCTTCGCCGAGGAGCTGGGGCACGTCGAGCTGGTCAGCACCGGCGTCTCGATGCTGAACTGCGGCCCGGGCGATTCGACGAAGAACGTCGACATCTCCAAGGCGCCGTTCAAGGAGATGCAGGACGTGCGGCTCGCCGGGTCGTTCCTGGCCAACGGCGGCGGCGCGATGCCGATGAACTCGAACGCCGCGTCCTGGAACATGGACATGGTGACGACGACGGGCAACCTGATCATCGACCTGCTGCACAACTTCCACCTCGAGTGCGGCGCGCGCATCCACAAGCTGCGCGTCTACGAGACGATGACGGAGCCGACCGGCCGCGAGGTTTGCGGCTACCTGCTGGTGCGCGGGTCGGTGCATGCCCACGCGTATGCGCTGGCGCTGAAGAAGCTGACCGGCGTCGAGATCGAGAAGATGCTGCCGACGCCCAACATCAACCTCGACCGGGTGCCGGAGTGCCAGAAGTACCTGAACGAGGGCAGCCATCGCCGGCTGTACCGGTTCAGCCCGGACGACTACAAGGAGGCGGCCGGCGTGTGGTCGAACGACGAGGTCGCGCTGCCGGGCGATCCGCCGGGCCAGCTGGAGATCGTCGACGGGTATCCCGAGGGCGGCAAGATTCCGGAGCTCGACGGCAACTACGGCGCGTTCGCGCCGGACTACGCGCCGCAGGAGATCTTCGAGATCGCCAGCAAGCTGTACAAGGCGAGCCGCTGAGGCACGCGGCGCGGCGGGGTTCCGCCGGGCCGCCTTCGTGACTGTCGGGAAGGGCGGCGGGACAGCAGGTCCTGCCGCCCTTCCTGTTTGGTCATGGGTTCGGTTGCCGCAGAAGGAAGAAAGCGTGTTCTTTCTTGAAGGAAAGAACCAAAGAACTTTTGCCCGAAAGGTTCCGGAGCTGCCCGCGTGGACTGGAGCCTGACGGGCAAAGTCTTTTTGCTTCTTTTTCTTCAGAAAAAGAAGGTTCCTTTCTTTCTAAACTGCGGATTGCTTTCAGGGTGTGAGCGACCCGCGCGGGCAGAGGCTGGCGCGTGCGAGCGTTGCGGCGACGGGTGGCGACAGCGCTTGCGCGCCGGTGGCGGCGCAGGCGGGTGCGGCCGCGTCGAGCGCTTCCGGCAGGCGGCGCTGGGCCAGCAGGGTCAGCGCCAGGCTGGCCTGGATCACCGCGGCGAGCTGCGGCGGCAGCACCTTCGGCACCTGCGCGGCGAGCGTCGCTGCGAGGCGGTACTCCCGCTCGGCGCCCGCCAGCTCGCCGCGCGACAGGCGCTGACTGCCCGACAGCAGGTGCGCGCGGGGGTCGCGCGGGTAGTCCAGCAGGAGCGCGTCGACGATGGCTGCCGTGGCGGCCGCGGCGTCGTGCGGCAGGCGCGCGTTCGGGATCAGGCCGGCCCGCACCGTGGGGTCGTCCGCGTAGTGCCGCGCCACCGCGGCGCCGCTGGCGGCGAACGCGACGGCGGCGACGGTTGCGAGCACGGTGGCGGCGCCGCGCAGGTCCGGCAGGGGGCGGTCGTCGCGCCAGCAGCGCAGCAGCAGCACGCCGAGCACCAGGCCCACCGCCGCGCCGCCGAGGTGCGCGCCGTAGTCGACGTGCATCCCGGCGCCGTGGCCGAGCGGCAGCAGCGCGGGGATCGCGGTGCGCGCCGACTGGACCTGGACCGCGGCCTTGCGGCGCCCGGCCGGCATGCGGATGCTGACGAACAGCAGCGCGGCCAGCAGCGCCATGATCGCGCCGGACGCGCCGACGGTGACCGTGGCGGGGGGCGACAGGGCCATGGAGGCGAGCGAGCCGCCCAGCGCGCCGATGGCGAAGATGCAGGCCATCCAGGCGCGCCCGACGAGACGTTCCAGCGTCCAGCCGGCGAGCACCAGGGCCACGGCGTTGCCCGTCAGGTGCGCGACGCTGCCGTGCAGCAGGGGGGCGGAGAGCAGGCGGTGCCAGTCGCCGGCCTGCACGAGGGCGCGGCTGGACCCGCCCAGGGCCACCAGCGTCGCGAGCGAGGGGCTGCCGGGCGCGCCCGGCGCGGTGCCGAGCACGGCGGCGGCCTGGCGCTCGGCGGCGAACACCGCGACGAGCACGGCCAGGATCGCGGCGGTCAGCCAGGGCGCGCGGAAGCCGGGCACGCCGCAGGGCCGCTCCGGTGGCAGGGGCGCGGCCAGGCCGGGCGTGTGCGGGCGGCGCACCGCGACCATGTCGAGCAGGAGCGGCAGGGGCGTGTCGAACACGTCGCGCAGCACGATGCCGGCGCCGGGCTGCCCGCGCGCTTTGGCCAGCCAGGGCGCCGTGGCCCAGGGGCGGCGGGCGGGGCCGGCGAGGGCGAAGGCGCCGATCCGGTCCCAGGCCGCGGTGGTGGTGCGCCAGGGCCCGCGCAGAGTCAGGCCGTCGCGGTCCACCTCTAGGCGCGGCCGGCCGCGCGCCAGGGCGAGCAGCGTGGCCAGGGCGAAGGCCAGCAGCACCGACGCGGCCAGCGCGGCCAGCGGGTGC
>CAXSFE010000154.1:0-6753 GCA_964236585.1 uncultured Acetobacteraceae bacterium | reverse complement strand
CAGGCGCGGGACCGCGACGGCGCGACCGCCCGCGAGCCCGGCGGGGAGGACCCCGCGGGCGACGCCTGAGCGGGGAGGTCCGGCGGCACGGCTGCCGAGGCCGGCCACCGCCCGTCGCCGCGCGTCGCTCCAGGGTCAGTGCGCGGGGCCGGCGGTTCGCCTGCGTCGCCGTGGCGCCAGGGCCGCGCGTTCGTTCCGGGAGGGCAGGCTGCCCGCTCCGCGGCGTGGCGGGCCCGACGCAGGGCGCGGGCCCGGCGCCGGTTCGGGCGCGTTCCGGGCCGCGCGGATTTGCGGCGTGCGGGGGCGTGGTCTAGGACGCTCCGCACACGGGCGGCCTGCGCCCGCGACCGTGGCCAGGACCGATCCAGGACGCCGCCCCATGCCCGTGATGCCCGACACCTGGATCCGCGAGATGGCCGAGACGCGCGCGATGATCGAGCCGTTCTCGGCCCGCCAGCAGCGCGACGGCGTCATCAGCCACGGGCTGTCGTCCTACGGCTACGACGCGCGGGTCGCCGACGAATTCCGCATCTTCACCAACGTCGACAGCGCGATCGTCGACCCGAAGGCGTTCAGCGAGGCCAGCTTCGTGACCAGGCGGGGCCCGGTGTGCATCATCCCGCCGAACAGCTTTGCCCTCGCCCACACCATCGAGTACTTCCGGGTGCCGCGCGACGTGCTGGTGATCTGCCTGGGCAAGTCGACCTACGCGCGCTGCGGGATCATCGTCAACGTGACGCCGCTGGAGCCGGAGTGGGAGGGGCAGGTCACGATCGAGATCAGCAACACCACGCCGCTGCCCGCCAAGATCTACGCCGGCGAGGGAATCTGCCAGTTCCTGTTCCTGCAGGGGGCGGGGCCGTGCGAGACGTCCTACGCGGACCGGGCGGGGAAGTACATGCACCAGCGGGGCGTGGCACTGCCGCGGCTTTAGGAAGCAAGGCCGGGCTCTGCCCGGACCCGCCAGGGGCGAGCCGCCCCTGGACCGGCTTTACTTAAGAAATGGGTTCCAAGGGCCCTGCCTTTGGCGGAGTTTGAGGCAGAGCCTCAACCTTGCCTGCCCGCTCAGGAGTTCGTGCCCATGCACCGCATCCGCATCCGAGGCGGCCGCCCGCTGTCCGGCTCCATCGTCATCGGCGGCGCGAAGAACGCCGCCCTGCCGCTGCTCGCGTGCGGGCTGCTGACCGACGAGCGGCTGGTGCTGTCCAACGTGCCGAAGCTCGCCGACGTCGCGATGATGGCGGAGCTGCTGGCGCAGCACGGCATCGCGGTCGACGAGGACGGGCGCAGCCTGTCGCTGGGCGGGCCGATCACCAGCACCGAGGCGCCCTACGAGATCGTGCGGAAGATGCGCGCCTCGATCCTCGTGCTCGGGCCGGTGCTGGCGCGCATGGGCACGGCGCGGGTGTCGCTGCCGGGGGGCTGCGCGATCGGCACGCGGCCGGTGGATCTGCACCTCAAGGGGCTGGAGGCGATGGGGGCGGTGATCCGCCTGGAGGGCGGCTACGTGCAGGCGGACGCGCCCGGAGGGTTGAAGGGTGCGGAGATCGTGCTGCCGTTCGCCTCGGTGGGTGCGACGGAGAACCTGCTGATGGCGGCCAGCCTGGCGGACGGGCGCACGGTGCTGTCCAACGCGGCGCTGGAGCCGGAGATCGAGGACCTGTGCCGCTGCCTGATGGCGATGGGCGCGGAGATCGAGGGCGTGGGCACCGGGCGGCTGGTGGTGGACGGGCGCAAGCGGCTGCACGGGGGCGAGCACCGCATCGTGAGCGACCGGATCGAGACCGGGACCTACGCGTGCGCGGCCGCGATCACCGGGGGCGAGCTGCGGCTGGAGGGCGGGCGGATCGCGCATCTGGGTGCGGTGGCGCGCTCGATGCGCGAGGCGGGCGTGGAGATGCGCGAGGAGGGCGACGCGCTGCTGGTGCGGCGCGCGAACGGGCTGCACGGGGTGGACGCGATGACCGAGCCCTACCCCGGGTTCCCGACGGACATGCAGGCGCAGTTCATGGCGCTGATGTCGGTGGCCGACGGGGCGTCGATGGTCACCGAGACGATCTTCGAGAACCGGTTCATGCACGTGCCCGAGCTGAACCGGATGGGGGCGCGGATCAACGTGCACGGGTCCTCGGCGATCGTGCGGGGCGTGGGCAGCCTGCAGGGGGCGCCGGTGATGGCGACGGACCTGCGGGCGTCGGTGTCGCTGGTGCTGGCGGGGCTGGCGGCGCGCGGGGAGACGGTGGTGAGCCGGGTGTACCACCTCGACCGGGGCTACGAGGCGGTCGAGGAGAAGCTGGCGGCCTGCGGGGCGGAGATCGAGCGGCTGGTGTGAGCGCCGGCGCCGTCTGGCCAGGGCGGCTTGGCGGGTGATAGGAACCGGCGGCCTTTGCCCCGGGACCGACGCATGACCGCCCTCACCCCGATCCTCGCGCAGCCGCCGGACGCCGGCACGAAGCTGGTGCTGGCGCTGCCTAAGGGGCGGATCCTGGGCGAGTGCGGGCCGTTGTTGGCGCGCGCGGGCGTGGTGCCGGCCGCCGACATGGTGGACGAGGACAGCCGGCGGCTGCGCTTCGAGACCAGCGACCCGCTGCTCGACGTGGTGCGGGTGCGGCCGTTCGACGTCGCGACCTTCGTGGCGTACGGCGGCGCGCAGCTCGGCATCTGCGGGGCGGACGTGCTGATGGAGTTCGACTATCCGGAGATCTACGCGCCGCTCGACCTGGGGATCGGGGCGTGCCGGGTGTCGGTGGCCGAGCCGGTGGCGACGGCGGGGAGCGACGACCCCGGCCGCTGGTCGGACGTGCGGGTGGCGACGAAGTACCCGGCGATCGCGCGGCGGCATTTCGCGGCCAGGGGCGTGCACGCGCAGGTGGTGCACCTGAACGGGGCGATGGAGCTGGCGCCGGGGCTGGGGCTGTGCCGGCTGATCGTGGACCTGGTGCAGACGGGATCGACGCTGCGCGCCAACGGGCTGCGCGAGACGGAGGTGATCGCGCACGTCACCAGCCGGCTGATCGTCAACCGCACGGCGCTGAAGACGCGGCCGCAGGCGGTCGGCGCGTGGATCGAGCGGTTCCGGGGGGCGGTGGCCTGAAAGGAAGGCCAGGGGCTCTGCCCCTGGACCCCGCCAAAGGCTAGCCTTTGGAAACCGATACTTAAGTAAGGCCGGTCCAGGGCGGCTCGCCCTGGCGGGTCCAGGGCAGAGCCCTGGCCTTTCTTTTTCCTGGAGCCCCCGATGATCCGTCTGCACACGCGCGACCCCGGCTTCGAGGCCGACTTCGCCGCCCTCCTCGACCAGGCGCGCGAGACGACGTCGCGGGTGGACGCCGTGGTGCGCGCGATCATCGCCGACGTGCGGGCGCGGGGCGACGCGGCGCTGTGCGAGTACACCGAGCGGTTCGACGGGGTGGCGGTGACGCCGGGCGCGCTGCGGGTCACGGCCGGGGAGATCGACGAGGCGGCGGCGGGGATCGGGGCGGAGCTGGCGGACGCGCTGGCGCTGGCGGCGGCGCGGATCGAGGCGTTCCACAGGCTGCAGATGCCGGCCGACGTCGAGACCGTGGACGCGGCGGGAGTGCGGCTGGGGATGCGGTGGAACGCGCTGGACGCGGTCGGGCTGTACGTGCCGGGGGGCAAGGCGGCGTATCCGTCGTCGGTGTTGATGAACGCCATTCCGGCGCGGGTGGCCGGGGTGGCGCGGATCGCGATGTGCGTCCCCTGCCCCGGCGGCGTGCTCAACCCGCTGGTGCTGGCGGCGGCGCGGCGGGCGGGGGTGGGCGAGGTGTATCGCGTGGGTGGGGCGCAGGCGGTTGCCGCGCTGGCGTGGGGGACGGCGACGGTGGCCGCGGTGGACCGGATCGTGGGGCCGGGCAACGCGTACGTCGCGGAGGCCAAGCGCCAGGTGTTCGGGCGGGTGGGGATCGACGGGATCGCGGGGCCGTCGGAGGTGGTGGTGATCGCGGACGGGGCGAACGATCCGCGCCACGTGGCGGTGGACCTGCTGGCGCAGGCGGAGCACGACGAGGCGGCGCAGTCAATCCTGCTCACGGACGACGCGGGGTTCGCGGACGCGGTGGTCGCCGCGGTGGAGCGCGAGCTGGCGGAGCTGCCGCGGGCGGCGATCGCGGGGGCGAGCTGGCGCGACCACGGGGCGGTGATCGTGGTGGGCGACATGGCGGAGGCGGCGGCGCTGTGCGACCGGCTGGCGCCGGAGCACCTGCAGCTGATGGTCGACGACCCGGACGCGCTGTTCGCCCGCATCCGGCACGCGGGGGCGGCGTTCCTCGGGCGGTGGTGCCCGGAGGCGCTGGGCGACTACGTCGCGGGGCCGAACCACGTGCTGCCGACCGGGCGGACGGCGCGCTTCGCCTCGGGGCTGTCGGTGTTCGACTTCCTCAAGCGCACGACCTGGGTGGGGGTGGACCAGGCAGGGCTCGGGCGCATCGGGCCGGCGGCGGTGGCGCTCGCGGACGCGGAGGGGCTGGGGGCGCATGCGCGCAGCGTCGCGTTGAGGCTGGGGCAGTAAGGCCAGGGGCTCTGCCCCTGGACCCCGCCAGGGCGAGCCGCCCTGGACCGGCATCCGAAAGGCAAGGCAGGCACGCGGGCCTGACCCGGCGGGCAACGCGCTTGACCAGGGGGGACCGGGTCATCATGTTCCGGCCCGAAACTGATCGTTCCCTGACTGTCAAGGATGCTGATGTCCAAAGAAGACATGATCGAGTTCAGCGGCATGGTGATGGAGCTTCTGCCCAACGCCATGTTCCGGGTGAAGCTCGACAACGAACACACCATTCTCGCGCACACCAGCGGCAAGATGCGCAAGAACCGCATCCGCGTGCTGGCCGGCGACCGCGTGAACGTCGAGATGACGCCCTACGACCTGTCCAAGGGCCGCATCACATTCCGCTTCAAGTAGAGCCCGAGGCGGGTTCCTTCCAGGCGGAGGCCGATCCGGCCGATCCGTCCCACGCCGCCTCGCCCCCGCCGACCGGGGGAACGGCAGGGGCCGCGGCACCCGGCCCGGCTGACGGCGGGCGGGTCCGAGGCCGGGCTCCGCTCGTGCTGGCGAGCGCCAGCCCGCGCCGGCTGCAGTTGCTCGTGCAGATCGGGGTGGTGCCGGACCGGGTTGTGGCCACGGACATCGACGAGACGCCGCAGCGCGACGAGGTGCCGCGGCTGTATGCCGAGCGGATGGCGCGGGAGAAGGCGCTGGCGGCGGCGGCGCGCGGCTCGTTCGTGCTGGCGGCGGACACGGTGGTGGCGGTGGGGCGGCGCATCCTGCCCAAGGCGGAGACGGAGGCGCAGGCGCGGGCGTGCCTGGCGCTGCTGTCCGGGCGGCGGCACCACGTGCTGACGGCGGTGGTGCTGGTCACGCCGGAGGGTGCGCGCTCGGAGCGGGTGAGCGACAGCTCGGTGATCTTCAACCGGCTTACGGACGCGCAGGTCGAGGCGTATCTCGCGGGCGGGGAGTGGGAGGGCAAGGCCGGGGGCTATGCCATCCAGGGGGCCGCGGCGGGGTTCGTGCGGTTCCTGTCGGGGAGCTACAGCGGCGTGGTCGGGCTGCCGCTGTTCGAGACGGCGCAGTTGCTGCGCGGGCGGGGGTATCTTTCCCCGTGAGCGGGCCGGGCAGCGCCAGGCAAGGCCAGGGCGCTGCCCTGGACCCGCTAGGGGCCTGAGGCCTCTGGGACCCCGTTTCTTCTCTTATGTGTGCCGGTCCAGGGCGGCTCGCCCTGGCGGGTCCAGGGCAGAGCCCTGGCCTTTCTTCCTGTCCCCATGACCGAGCCGCTGCGCCTCCTGGCCGCATCCTCCCCCGGCGAGACCAGGGTGGCGCTGGTGCGCGGCGCTGCGCTGCTGGCGTATGCGATCGAGCGGCCCGGGGTGCCGGACGGGGTGGGCGACGTGCACCGCGGGCGGATCGCGGCGCGCAGGCCGGCGCTGGGCGGGAGCTTCGTGGCGCTGGATGGCGGGGTGCAGGGATTTCTGCCGGACAGCGAGGGGGCGTCGGGCCTGGCGGAGGGGGCGCTGCTCGGGGTCAGGGTCGTCAGGGCGGCGCAAGGGGGCAAGGGGCCGCGGCTGAGCGGGCGGCTTGACGGGGACCAGGCGGCCGCGGCTGCCGAGGGCAGGGCGAGGCTGGTGGCGCGCGGGGCGGGGGCGCTGGAGCGGATGGCGGCGGCGTATCCGGGGGCCGCGATCGAGACGGACGACGCGGCGCTGGCGGCGGCGGCGCGGGGGCTGCGGGCAGAGGGCGTCGCGGTGGTGGCGCGGGCGTTTCCCGCCGCGCTGGAGGCGGAGGTCGAGGGGCTGGGGGAGCCGGGGGTGGCGCTGCCGGGGGGGCTGGTGGCGAGCATCCACCCGACGCCGGCGCTGGTGGCGATCGACGTGGACAGCGGGGCGGCCAGCAACGCGCGCACGCCCAAGCCGGTGGCGCAGCGCGAGGCGAACCGGGCGGCGCTGCCGGCGCTGGTGCGGCAGGTGGTGCTGCGGAATCTGTCCGGCGCGATCCTGGTGGACCTGGCGGGGATGGCGGCGAAGAAGCGCGCGGCGCTGGGGCCGGAGCTGGCCGAGGCGCTGCGGGCGGACCCGCTGGGGGCGCGGCTGCTGGGGTTCACGGCGCTGGGGCTGGCGGAGATCGTGCGGGCGCGGGTGCACCCGCCGCTGCACGAGCTGCTGGCGGGGCCGCACGCGGCGGGGCTGGTGGCGCTGCGGGCGGTGGCGCGGGCGGTGGCGGCGGAGCCGGGGCCGGCGCGGGCGCTG
>CAXSFE010000153.1:0-6769 GCA_964236585.1 uncultured Acetobacteraceae bacterium | reverse complement strand
CGCGCGGGCGGCTGGCCCGGCCAGGTCGCGGGTCCGGCGCCGCGGCTCCGGGCCGACGGCGGCCGGGTCCGTTCGGACTCCTGGGCCTGGACCGTGGCCGCACTGGCGCTGGTCTGGGCGCTGCACGGCCGTCGCCTGCCGGCCGAACTGGTGATCGCGAAGGTGGCGTCGACCTGGCTGTCGCCGTTGTGCGGCTGGTGAGCCCAGGCAAGGCCAGGGGCTCTGCCCCTGGACCCCGCCAAGGGCTGGGCCCTTGGATCGCCATTTCTTAAGTAAGGCCGGTCCAGGGGCGGCTCGCCCCGGGCGGGTCTGGGCGTAGCTGGCCAAAGGTTCCGGCGGCCCGCTTGGGCCGTTGGAATGGCCAGCGGAGGGAGAGCCCAGCCTTGCTTGCCTTCGAGCCAACGAACCCGGCTGCAGGTGCCGGAGGATCCCTGGCGTGTCGCGCCGCGCCCGTCGTAGCCTCCGCCCCGGCCGCGGCGTGTCGGCGGCGAACGGGGGCGGACATGGCGCGGAGCATCCTGGTCGAGACGCATGGCAGGGTCGGGGTGATCCGGCTGAACCGGCCCGAGGCGCTCAACGCCCTGTGCGACGCGCTGATGGACGAGCTGGGCGCGCAGCTCGTGGCGTTCGACGCAGACCCCGCGGTCGGCGCGATCGTGCTCACCGGGTCGGAGAAGGCGTTCGCCGCCGGCGCCGACATCCGCGAGATGCAGGGCCGCCGCTTTCCCGCGACCGCGCTGGACGACTTCATCGCCCGGCGCTGGGAGGGGGTCACGCGCCTCGCCAAGCCGGTGATCGCGGCCGTTTCCGGCTTCGCGCTGGGGGGCGGCTGCGAGCTGGCGATGATGTGCGACATCGTGGTGGCCAGCGAGACCGCGCGCTTCGGGCAGCCGGAGATCACCCTGGGCATCCTGCCGGGCGCCGGCGGGTCGCAGCGGCTGGCGCGCGCGGTCGGCAAGGCCAAGGCGATGGACATGGTGCTGACCGGGCGGATGATCGACGCGGCGGAGGCGGAGCGCTGCGGCCTGGTCTCGCGCGTGGTGGCGCCCGACGCGCTGCTCGCCGAGGCGCTGGCGATCGGCGAGCGCATCGCCTCGATGTCGCCGGTCGCCACCGTGCTGGCCAAGCGCGCGGTCAACGTGGCGTTCGAGACGACCCTGGCCGAGGGCGTGCGGCACGAGCGCGCGCTGTTCCTCTCGCTGTTCGGCACCGCGGACCAGCGCGAGGGGATGGCGGCGTTCCTGGAGAAGCGCCGGCCGGTGTTCTCGCGGGCGGGGGAGGAGCAGGGCTGATACGGGCGGCACGGCCGGCCGACCCGCCAGCAAGCAAGGCTGGGCTCTGCCCAGACCCGCCAGGGGCGAGCCGCCCCTGGACCGGCCTTGCTTGAGGGGACGCGTTCCGAGGGCGCAGCCTTTGGCGGAGTTCCGCCTTGAAGCAGGGGCAGAGCCCCTGGCCTCTCTGCCTGCCCGCTTCCACGTGCCAGGCACTCCCTCCGCTGGTGTAAGCCCCTGCCGGAGGCTCGCCTCTGAGACCGGCTTTGCGGGTCGAGGGGAGCGCATTCCGGCGGTTCGGGCAGGGCCGAGGCGGCCTGCCTCCTCCTGGTCCGCGCTTGACTCGCGGGGGGGCGGTGCCTAGAACCGCCGCTTCCTCGCCGGCCGGGAGCTTCTCCGCGGGCTGTCCCGACACCGAATTTCGAGAGACTGGTTCATGGCCAACACCGCCTCCGCCAAGAAGCGCAACCGTCAGACCATCGTGCGCACCGAGCGCAACGCCGCGCGCAAGTCCCGCATGCGCACGTTCGTCAAGAAGGTCGAGACGGCGATCGCCGGCGGAGACAAGGGTGCCGCTGCAGCCGCGTTGCAGGCCGCGCAGCCCGAGATGCAGCGCGCCGCCGGCAAGGGCGTGATCCACCGCAACACCGTGGGCCGCAAGATCTCCCGGCTTTCGGCACGCATCAAGGCTCTCACACCCGCCTGAGCGTCAGCTCGGGACGTTTTCCTGTCACAGTCAAGACTAATGTAGTGTGTCTGCCACGAACTTGCTTCGTGGCAGGCATTTGTTATTTGGGCGAACCGGTCCTTCGTAGATTTTCATTGCTTCGCGGTCATGGCTGACTTAGTGGTTGGTCTGTATCTTCCTGGATCATGTTGCCGCGGCCTTCGCCCTGCGTGATCCGCATGAGGTCGCGCGTGGGGGATGTACGGGGCACGCGGCCCCGGTTGGCGTTTCCCCGGCGGTGCGCCTGCGGATGACGGTCGCCGTCGTTCCGGACCGCACGGGGCCTGCTCGGGGATAATGGCCGCATGGAACAGGACGCCACCCAACCGGCTTCGCAGGGTGAGAGTCCCGTCGGGCTGGCCGATATCGGCGACTGCTGGACCCGCGTACGCTCGCGGCTGCAGACCGAGGTGGGCGACGTCGAGTATCGCACCTGGCTGCGGCAGATGACGCTGGCCGGCGTGGACGGCGACGAGGTCACGGTCCATCTGCCGACCCGCTTCCTGCGCGACTGGGTGCGCTCCCACTACGCGGACAAGCTGTCGGCGCTGTGGCAGCAGGAGAACCGCCGCATCCGCCGAGTCGACGTTCGTGTGGGCGCCGGGGCGGCCGCTGGCGAGGATGCCGCGGCGCCTCCGGGCCCGTCCGCGCCTGCCGCCTGGGCCCCGGTGCCCGCCGGGGTTCCGGTTGCCGCCGCCGTTGCCGTGGCGGCGCCGATCGTTCCGGTCGTGGCGCCGGAGCGCGCGGAGGGCGTCTCGCTCGACCAGCGCTTCTCCTTCGCGAGCTTCGTGGTCGGCAAGCCCAACGAGTTCGCCCACGCCTGCGCGCGCCGCGTCGCCGAGCGCCCGGCCAGCCCCGGCTTCAACCCGCTGTTCCTCTACGGCGGCGTGGGCCTGGGCAAGACGCACCTGATGCACGCGATCGGCCTGGAGCTGGGCCGCGCCGACGTCGAGCGCGGCGGCCGCCCTGCCCCCTCGGTCGCCTACATGTCGGCCGAGAAGTTCATGTACCGCTTCATCGCGGCGATCCGCTCCCAGTCCACCATGGAGTTCAAGGAGGAGCTGCGCTCGGTCGACGTGCTGATGATCGACGACCTGCAGTTCCTGATCGGCAAGGACAACACGCAGGAGGAGTTCTTCCACACCTTCAACGCGCTGGTCGACGCCGGCAAGCAGATCGTGGTCTCCGCCGACAAGAGCCCGTCTGACCTGTCGGGCCTCGAGGACCGGCTGCGCACACGTTTGGGTTGCGGAATGGTCGCCGACATCCATGCGACCACCTTCGAGCTGCGCATCTCCATCCTGGAGAGCAAGGCCGAGGTTTCCGGCGTGCCCGTGCCGCCCAAGGTGCTGGAGTATCTCGCGCACAAGATCACGTCGAACGTGCGCGAGCTGGAGGGCTCGCTGAACCGGCTGATCGCGCACGCCAACCTGTTCGGGCGGCCGGTCACGCTGGACAGCACGCAGGAGGTGCTGCACGACATCCTCAAGGCGCACGACCGGCGCGTCACCATCGAGGAGATCCAGCGGCGGGTGGCGGAGCACTTCAACATCCGGCTCACCGACATGAGCTCGGCACGGCGCGCGCGCGCGGTGGCCAGGCCGCGGCAGGTCGCGATGTATCTCGCCAAGCAACTCACCAGCCGCTCGCTGCCCGAGATCGGTCGCAAGTTCGGCAACCGCGACCACACCACGGTCATGCACGCGGTCAGCCGGGTCGCGGAGCTGATGGAGCTGGACGCAGGATTTGCCGAGGACGTGGAGCTGATGCGGCGGATGCTGGAGAGCTGAGGGAAGACCAGGGGCTCCGCGCCCATTCCTGAAAGCGGGGGCCCCGCCAGGGCGAGCCGCCCTGGACCGGCTTTTCCAGGAAATAAGGGCGGGCCTTCGGGGTTTTTCCTTCCGAGTGCCGGTCCAGGGGCGCTGCCCCTGGCGGGTCCAGGGCAGAGCCCTGGCCTTGACTTGTCTGCGCTGTCCGCCCTTCCCCGATCCCCGGCGCCCCGATACACTCGTTGCCCCTCTCCCGGCCGGGTCCCCGCGCTCGCCGGCCGCCCAGGCCCAAGGACCGACGCCGATGAAGCTCAAGGCCGATCGCGCCACGCTGCTCAAGGCGCTCGCCCACATCCAGAGCGTGGCGGAGAAGCGCAACACCATCCCGATCCTGGCCAACGTGCTGATTGCGGCGAAGGGCGGCACGCTCAGCCTGACCGCGACCGACATGGAGATCGCCGTCGTCGAGACCGTGGCCGCCAGCGTGTCGCGCGACGGGGCGACCACGGCGCCGGCCGCGACCCTCTACGAGATCGCCCGCAAGCTGCCGGACGGGGCGGAGATCGAGCTGGACCACCCGGGCGGGGACGCGCAGCTGGCGCTGCGCGCGGGGCGGTATGCGACGAGCCTGGTGGTGCTGTCGACCGACGATTTCCCGTCGATGACGGCGGGGCAGCTGCCGCACCGCTTCAGCCTGCCGTCGCTGACGCTCAAGGGGCTGATCGACCGCACGCGGTT
Source organism: uncultured Acetobacteraceae bacterium (assembly GCA_964236585.1). Classification (GTDB taxonomy): domain Bacteria; phylum Pseudomonadota; class Alphaproteobacteria; order Acetobacterales; family Acetobacteraceae; genus CAXSEF01. The sequence continues at coordinate 2,264 of CAXSFE010000153.1, read as the reverse complement.
CGCGATCAGCACGGAGGAGACGCGCTACTACCTCAACGGCATCTACCTGCACGTGGTGGACGGCGAGTCCGGTCGGATGCTGCGCGCGGTCGCGACCGACGGGCACCGCTTGGCGCGGGTGGAGGAGCCGCTGCCGGAGGGCGCCGGCTCGATCCCCGGGGTGATCATCCCGCGCAAGACCATCGCCGAGCTGCGCAAGCTGCTCGACGAGGGCGGCGACGACGTGGAGATCGGCCTGTCGGACACCCGCATCCAGTTCACCGTCGGCACCGTGACGCTGACGAGCAAGCTGATTGACGGCACGTTCCCCGAGTACGACCGCGTGATCCCACGCGACAACGACAAGCTGCTGCGCGTCGGCAAGAAGGATTTTGCCGATGCGGTGGCGCGCGTGGCTGCGATCAGCAGCGAGCGGTCGCGGCCGGTGAAGATGTCGCTGTCGCGCGACCTGCTGGTGCTGTCGGCCGCAAGCCCGGACCAGGGCACGGCAAGCGAGGAGCTGGACGAGGGGCGCGTGACCTATGCCGCCGGGCCGCTGGAGATCGGCTTCCAGGCGCGCTACCTCAACGACATCACCGACCAGATCTCGGGGCAGGTGGAATTCGCGTTCTCCGACGGCTCGGCGCCGACGATCGTGCGCGACGCGGAGGACAGTTCTGCCCTGTACGTGCTGATGCCGATGCGGGTCTAGAGGCCGAAGGAAGGCCAGGGCTCTGCCCTGGACCCGCCAAAGGGCGAGCTCTTTGGAAACCATTCCATTAAGGTCCATGTCTCGTCGTGGACTCCCGCGTGCGCCGGTCCAGGGCGGCTCGCCCTGGCGGGGTCCAGGGGCAGAGCCCCTGGCCTTCCTGCCTTGACCCTGCTTCGCCTTCACCTCACGCAGTTCCGCAGCTACGAGCGCCTGTCCTGGCGCCCGTCGGCCCGCGTGTCCGTGATCACCGGCCCCAACGGCTCGGGCAAGACCAACCTGCTGGAGGCGGTCTCCCTGCTCGCCCCTGGCCGCGGCCTGCGCGCCGCCCGCGTGGCCGAGCTGGCGCGGCACGGCGGCGACGGGCGCTGGGGCGTGGCCGCGCGCATCGGGCGGCCGGGGGGCGAGGTGGAGCTGGGCACGGGGGCGGCGCCGGACCTCGCGTCGGACCGGCGCGTGTTCCGGCTGGACGGGGCCAGCCCGCGGAACCAGGCGGAGGTGGCGCGGCACTTCGCCACGGTGTGGCTGACGCCGCAGATGGACAGGCTGTTCCAGGAGGGCGCGTCCGGGCGCAGGCGGTTCCTCGACCGGCTGGTGTGGGCGCTGGAGCCGGGCCAGGCGCGCGAGGTCGCGGCGCACGACCACGCGATGACGCAGCGCAACCGGCTGCTGGGCAGCGGGGGCGACGCCGGCTGGCTGGCGGGGCTGGAGGACACAATGGCGCGGCACGGCGTGGCCGCGAGCGCCGCGCGGGCGGGGCTGGTGGCGCGGCTGAACGCGCTGCTGGCCTCGCCGGCGGCGCTGGGGGCGTTCCCGGCGGCGGTGCTGGGGCTCGTGTGCCCGATCGCGGAGCGGCTGGCGGGGGGCAGCGCGCTGGACGCGGAGGACTGGCTGCGGGGCGTGCTGGCGGCGCGGCGCGGGCAGGACCGGGCGGCGGGCAGCGCCGGGGTGGGCGCGCACCGGGCGGACATGACGCTGGCCGACCTGGACACCGGGCGCCCGGCGGGGCTGGCGAGCACGGGGGAGCAGAAGGCGCTGCTGATCGCGGTGGTGCTGGGCCACGCGTCGCTGATCGCGCAGGCCAGGGGCACGGCGCCGCTGCTGCTGCTGGACGAGCCGGCGGTGCACCTCGACGCGGCGCGGCGCCGGGCGCTGTTCGGGGCGCTGGCGGCGGCGCCGGGCCAGGCGCTGCTGACCGGCACCGACGCGGACGCGTTCTCGGCGCTGCACGGCCTCGCCGAGGGGCTGCGCGCAGGCGGGGGCGGCCTCGTGCCCGACGCCGCTTTCCCGGCATCGGGGCCTCGCCCCGGCGGCCCGGAATGACTATATAAGACAAGCGATTCCCGCGCGTTCACGGAGCACCTTCACGGCATGTCCGATCCCGTCCGGCCTGACCCCCTGCCCCGTGCCGCGAGCGGCGCGGGCGCACTCCACGAGGCGGCGGAGCACGACAGCTACGACGCCGCCTCGATCTCGGTGCTGCGGGGCCTGGACGCGGTGCGCAAGCGGCCGGGCATGTACATCGGCGACACCGACGACGGCTCCGGCCTGCACCACATGGCGTTCGAGATCATCG
>CAXSFE010000152.1:0-6778 GCA_964236585.1 uncultured Acetobacteraceae bacterium | reverse complement strand
AGGGCTCTGCCCTGGACCCGCCAGGGCGAGCCGCCCTGGACCGGCCTCCGGAAGGGTAGCTGCCCCCTTGCCGCAGGCCCAGGTCGAGGTTTCCAAAGGCGAGCCTTTGGCGGGGTCCAGGGGCAGAGCCCCTGGCCTTTCTTCCCTGCCCCGGAGACCCTCGACTTTCCCCGGTCGACGCCACATTTTACCGGACAGTGACGGAGATCGCCCCCATGACGTCCCACCCCACCCAGAGCTGGGCCACCCACGCCGAGCACGCCGCGCTGCGGGTCCGCGGCGACGACGAGGACCCCGACGCCCCCGACCCCGACAGCCCCGACGTCCCCGAGCCCCAGGGCCCGGAGAAGAAGGAGCCCGACGACAACAAGACGATGGCCTCGCCGGTCAACGAGCTGGAGCTGCGCCTGTTCAACCAGCGCAAGGTGCTGGTGTTCGGCGCGATCAACGACCGCCTGGCGCGCGACGTCACCGGCCGCCTGCTGGCGCTCGCCGGCGCGTCGGCCGAGCCCATCGACGTCTACATCAACTCGCCCGGCGGCCACGTCGAGAGCGGCGACACTATCCACGACATGATCCGCTTCGTCGACGCCGAGGCCCCGGTGCGCATCATCGGCACCGGCTGGGTCGCGAGCGCCGGCGCGCTGATCTTCCTCGCCGGGCAGAAGGAGCGCCGCTACTGCCTGCCCAACACGCGCTTCCTGCTGCACCAGCCGATGGGCGGCGTGCGCGGCCCCGCGACGGACATCAAGATCGAGGCGCAGGAGATCGTGAAGATGCGCGAGCGCCTCAACCGCCTGATCGCGCGCGAGACCGGCCAGACCTACGAGAAGATCTGCAAGGACACCGACCGCAACTACTGGATGGGCGCCGAGGAGGCCATCGCCTACGGGATGATGTCGCGCGTCGTCACCAGCGCCAAGGAGCTCTGAGCGGCCGCCCCGGCCGGGCGGCTCCGCCCGGCCGGGGCGACACCCCTGCGGTTGACGCTCCACCGTCGCCGGGGCACGAAGACGGCGTCCGTCCCCGGAGAGACACGCCATGCGCCGTGCTGCCGTCCCGCTGATCCTGGCCGCCGCGTCGCTCGCGGGCTGCTCGCTGTTCAGCTCGGCGCCGCCCACCTACAACGTGTTCTTCGCCGACCGCGCCGCCCGCATCGACGACGCCGCCCGCACCACCCTCGTCGAGGCGGCCCGCGTCGCCAACGCCCACCCCTCCCAGCAGGTGACCCTCCACGGCTATGCCGACGCCAAGAGCGTCGACGCCGCACGGGCCAGGGAGCTGGCCGGCCAGCGCCTGGACGCGGCATCCGAGGCGCTGACCAGCGTGGGTGTCAACGCCACCCGCATCGTGCGCGCGCCCTACACCACCGACCCGCAGGCGGACTCCGGCGTCGCGAGCCGCCGCGTCGAGATCGACATCGGCCACTGAACCTCCGAAGAAGGCAAGGTTGAGGCTCTGCCTCAAACTCCGCCAAGGGCTGAGCCCTTGGATCGCCTTCCCTAGGTCAAGGGATCAAAGGGTCCTCGGACCCTTTGCGGGTCTGGGCGGAGCCCGGCCTTGCTTCCTCCAAGCCCCCTGTCCCCGCCGCCCCGCGCCTGCGATGATCCCCGTATGAGCGCCCCCGCCTACCAGCCGAGCCCCGCCCGCGACCCCGACTCGGTGCTCGCCCGCATCTTCGGCTTCCCGGCCTTCCGCGGCCTGCAGCGCGAGGCGGTGATGCACGTCACCGGCGGCGGCGATGCCCTCGTGCTGATGCCCACCGGCGGCGGCAAGTCCGTCTGCTACCAGGTGCCCGCTCTGTGCCGCGAGGGCACCGCCGTCGTCATCTCCCCCCTGATCGCGCTGATGGACGACCAGGTCGCGGCGCTCCGCCAGCTCGGCATCCGCGCCGGCGCCCTGCACTCCGAGCTGGACCCCGACGAGGCGCGGGAGACCTCGCGCGCGCTCGCCGACGGCACGCTCGACCTGCTGTACGTCTCCCCCGAGCGCCTGCTGTCCGGCGCCACGCTGGACCGCCTGTCGCGCATCGAGGTGGCGCTGGTCGCGATCGACGAGGCGCACTGCGTCTCCGCCTGGGGCCACGAGTTCCGCCCCGAGTACCGCGCCCTGGCAGGGCTGCGGCAGCGCTTTCCCGGCGTGCCCCGCGTGGCGCTGACTGCGACGGCGGACCCGCGCACCCGCGCCGACATCCTCGCCAACCTCGACATGAACGACGCGGCGGTGTTCGCCGCCAGCTTCCACCGCGACAACCTGCACATCGCCGCCCACGCCAAGGCGTCCGAGGCCCAGCAGCTCGCGGCCTTCCTGAACCGCCACCCCGGCCAGGCCGGCATCGTCTACTGCGGCAGCCGCAACAAGACCGAGCGCACCGCCACCCGCCTCGCGCAGGACGGGCGCGTCGCGATCCCGTTCCACGCCGGTCTGTCGCCGATCGAGAAGCGCGCCGGCCTGACCCGCTTCCGCTCCGGCGAGCCGGTGGTGATCTGCGCCACCATCGCCTTCGGCATGGGCATCGACCGCCCCGACGTGCGCTTCGTCGCCCACCTCGACATGCCCGACAGCCCGGAGTCCTACTACCAGCAGATCGGTCGCGCCGGCCGCGACGGCGAGCGCGCCGACACGCTGCTGCTCTACGGCGGCGAGGACATCGCCCGCGCCCGCCACTGGCTCGCGCAAAGCAACGCCCCCGAGCAGCAGCGCGACGTCATGCGCGCCCGCCTGGAGTCGATGATCTCGCTGTCAGAAACCACCGCCTGCCGCACCCGCGCGCTGCTCGGCTGCTTCGGCGAGGCGCTCCCCGCGGACTGCGGCCACTGCGACAACTGCCGCAACCCCGTGCGCCTGTTCGACGGCACGGACGCCGCCCGCAAGGCGCTGTCCGCGGTCTACCGCACCGGCCAGCGTTTCGGCGCGCTGCACATCGTCAGCGTGCTCCGCGGCCACGAGACCGAGACCATCAAGCGGTACGGCCACGACAAGCTCCCCCTGTTCGGCATCGGCGCTGCGGAGTCGCGCGGCTTCTGGCGCGGCGTGATCCGCCAGCTCATCGCCCGCGGCGCGCTGCGCACCGAGAGCGGCGAGTACGCCACCCTCTCGCTGGAGCCCGACACCGCCCGCCCGATCCTGCGAGGCGAGGCGCAGGTCATGCTGCGCGAGGAGGACCTCGTGCGTGATCGCGACCTCGAGCGCGAGGAGAGCGCCGACCGCCGCAGCCGCCGCACCGGCGGCAGGACCGAGCGGATCCGCACGGTCGCGGAGCCGGGCGAGGACGGCCCGTTCGAGGCCCTGCGCGCCTGGCGGCTGGAGCAGGCCCGCAGCCAGTCCCTGCCGCCCTACGTCATCTTCGCCGACAGCGTCCTGCGCGACATCGTCGCCGTGCGGCCCACCAGCCTCGACGAGATGAGCCGGATCAAGGGCGTCGGCGCCTCGAAGCTGGAGCGCTACGGCGACGACGTGCTGCGGATCCTGGGGGAGCAGTAGGGAAGCAAGGTTGAGGCCCTGCCTCAAACTCCGCCAAAGGCAAGCCTTTGGGATCCACCCCTTAAGTAGAGCCGGTCCAGGGGCGGCTCGCCCCTGGCGGGTCTGGGCGGAGCCCAGCCTTGCTTCCTTCTCACGCTCCCGGGAACATGCCCCGCCCACCCGCGTTCCCAGCGTATGGCACAGCGCAAGAACTCCCTCTGGTTTTCCGTCCTTGGCCTCAGCTTCGCCGTCGCGGGCACCGACAAGGTGTTCTCGCAGCGCGGCTACGAGGGCATGTTCCGCAACTGGGGCTGGTCCGAGGACCAGATGCGCCTGCTCGGCGCCGCCGAGATCATTGGCGGCCTGCTGGTCGCGCCCCGCGCCACCCGCGTCCTCGGCAGCGCGCTGCTGATCGCGGCGTCTTCCGCCGTGCTCAGCGAGGAGCTGCGCCACAGCGAGTCCCGCCACGCCGCCCCGCGCTTCGGCATGCTGCTCGCGGCTGCCACCGCGCTCCTGCCCCGCGCCGCCCGATAGGAGCCCACCGATGTCACAGCGTTCCACGCCGCTCCTGTTCGCGCTGCTCGGCCTCGGCTACGGCCTGGCCGGCGCCACCAAGATCGCCGGCTTCGCGCCGCAGCGCGCCCTGTTCCACAGCTGGGGCTGGTCCGACGGGGCCCGCAAGGTCGTCGGCGCGCTGGAGCTGGGCGGGGCCACGCTGCTGGTCTCGAACCGCACGCGCGGCTGGGGCGGCCTCGTTCTGGCCGCGACCTCCGCGGTGGTGCTCGCCACGGAGGGGCGCCACCACGACGACACGCTGATCCCGCCGCGCGCGGTGCTGCTGCTGGGGGCGCTCGCGGCGCTGGTCTGAGCAAGGCAAGGCCAGGGGCCCCGCCCCTGGACCCCGCTGGGGCCTGAGGCCCCAGACCCGCCTTCGAAAGGCTGCGGCATCCCCCGGCCGACGGCCTGTGCCGCAGGCCCACGTCGAGGTTTCCAAAGGCTCGGCCTTTGGCGGGTCCAGGGCAGAGCCCTGGCCTTTCCTACGCCGCAGCCGCCTCCTCCAGCCGTCCCTGCTCGCCCGCATCCCGGCTGAACCGCACGAGCCGGTCGTCGGCCTCGGCGGCCCCCGGCCCGTGCGTGATCGAGACCATGGTCGTGCCCGGCAGACGCTCGCGCAGCGTGTGCAGCAGCGTCGCCTCGGACTCCGGGTCGAGGTTGGCGGTCGCCTCGTCGAGGAACAGCCAGTCCGGCCGCAGCAGCAGCGCCCGCGCCACCGCAAGCCGCTGCTGCTCGCCGCCCGACAGCCTCTGGCCCCACGGCGCGTCGTCGTCCAGCGCGCCTGCGAGGACGCCGAGGCCTGCGTCGTGCAGCGCCGCCTCCACCTGCGCGGTGTCGAAGTCTCCCGGCGCCGCCGGGTAGCAGACCGCGTGGCGCAGCGTGCCGAGCGGGATGTAGGGCCGCTGCGGCAGGAACAGCGAGGTGCCGGACGGCCGCCGGATGGTGCCCTGCGCGAACGGCCAGATCCCGGCGATGGCGCGGAACAGCGTCGACTTGCCGGTGCCGGAGCGGCCGCTGATCACGGTGTTGCGGCCGCGGGGGAACTCGAGGTGCACGCGGTCGAGCAGCGTGGAGCCGTCGGGCAGCGACAGGGTGACGCCGTCGAGCACGAGGTTCTGCCCCGCGGACGCGGCCTGCGACACGCCGGCCGCGCGGCCGACTGCGGCGCTTGCCCGCGCGGCCTCAATGGAGCGGCCGAACGTCGCAAGACGCTCGGTGGTCGCGCGGAACTCGGCCAGCGAGGCATAGGAGTCGATGAACCAGGACAGCGCGCCCTGTACTTCGGAGAATGCGCCGGTTGTCTGGAACAGTGCGCCGAGCGTGACGTCACCGAAGAAGTAGCGTGGCGCCAGCACGACGATCGGGAAGATGCCAGACACCTGCGAATACCCGATGGTCAGGGAATTGAGCAGCTTCGTGCGCCGCATGATCGCGTAGTAGTTCGCGAAGACGTCGGTGAAGCGGGCGAGAAGGCCGGACTGTTCCTCTGCCTCGCCGCCATACAGCGCCACGCCCTCAGTGTTCTCCCGCACCCGCACAAGCCCGAAGCGGAAGTTCGCCTCGTAACGCTGCTGCGCGAAGTTGAGCAGCGCCAGCGGGCGGCCGACGAAGTGGGTGGCCACCGTTCCAAGCACCGCGTACACCAGCGCGATCCACACGAGATAGGCGGGGATCGTCACGCCGAACACCGTGATCGGCCCGGACAAGCCCCACAGCACGCCGACGAAGCTGAAGAGCGTCACGACGTTGGACATCAGATCGATCCCGAGCGACAGCATGCTCGCGGTGAACTCGCGCACGTCCTCGGACACACGTTGGTCGGGGTTGTCAGTGCCGTCGGTCTCGCCGGCGCCGGTGCTGCGCAGCCCGATCCGGTAATAGGCCTGGTCGGACAGCCATTCACTCAGCACTCGCGAGGTCATCCAGCGACGCCAACGGATGCTCAGCCCCTGCTGGAGGTAGCGCGCATACACCGCGATCACGATGTAGACGAGGACGATCTCGCAAAATCCAGGCATCAGGAAGCCGCTCTCGGCCCGACGATAGGTGAACAGCAGCGAGATGAACCCGCTCCAGTCCTTGGTCTGCAGCGAGTTGTAGAACGCGTTCTTCCAGTAGCTCAGCACGACCGACATCCCGACCAGGGACAGGTTCATCGCCACGATCACGATCAGCAGCAGCCACGCGGACCGTTTCTCCTCCGAGCGGAAGTACGGCTTCGACAGGAACCAGGCGTCGCGAAGGAACGGGCCAAGGCCGCGCATCAGGGGGAACTCCGGTGGCCGTTGGGGGGAAGGGCAGGGGCTTCGGCCCCGGGTCCATGGTCGGGAGGCCGCTGGCCGGGCAGCCGGCCATCGAGCGCCGCCAGCCAGGCGGCCAGGCGGCGCCGGTTCACGCCCAGATCGGAGCGCCCGTAGACGCTGCGCGACCACAGCACCAGGCCCGTGGCGCCGTCGCCGGGCAGCACCTCGACCGCCACCAGGTCGGGGAAGTTGAACACCGCCGAGCGCGCCACGTAGTCGCGCCGCCACGGCGCCTCCGCGGGGCCGGGCAGCGCGAACACGTGCGGCTGCGCCAGCGCCACCGCGTCCACCGCGGCGAGCAGGGCCGCCGCCGGCACCGGATAGGCCGGCGTGACGAGGTCGGGTGCGGGGAGAAACCCGGCCGGCGCCGCCAGCGCGTGGTTGGGCGAGCCCGGCCGCACGATCGCGCGCAGCGACGCCGGCGCCGCGGGCGTCGGCACGCCCTGCGCGCCGGGCGT
>CAXSFE010000151.1:0-6791 GCA_964236585.1 uncultured Acetobacteraceae bacterium | reverse complement strand
ACCCGCCCGCCGCCCTCGCCAAGAACCTCGCGCACCGAAAGCCAGACCTCCCAGCCCAACGACACGAGGAACCCCGCCCCCGACACCTCGTCGCTGCTCAACACCCTGGAGCACCTGCGCGCCAACCAGCAGCAGACCCGCCCCCCCACCGCCCGCGCCAACCCCTCGCGCGGCGGCGCCCCCGACTCGGGCGGCGCCCGCACCGGCGACATCACCGGCCAGCTCACCCAGGGCCAGCAGCGCCAGATCGGCGACGAGGTCCGCGAGTGCTACAGCGAGGACACCGCCGCCCGGAACTACGCGACCTACTCCGCCCACATGGTCGTCACCGTCGACGCCGGGGGCACCGCCCGCGGCGCTGAATTCTCCCCCGAGGACTCCGGCCGCATGGGCGCCGACCCCGCCTTCCGCGCCTTCGCCGAGCGCGCCCGCCGCGCCGTCCTCGACGCCCACTGCGCCAACCTGCCCATTCCCCGAGACCTCCTCGGCCAGACCGCCCAGCTGAAGTTCGTGTTCAGGCCGTAGGCAAGGCCAGGGGGGCTCCCCCTGGACCCCGCCAGGGGGAGCCCCCCTGGACCGGCGCACATGACGAGTTTCTCACGGGGCAGGGCAGGGGCCCCGCACTACGCTCGCCGCGCAACCGCAGGCCGCAGCCGACCCGGCCTTGCGCTGCACGGCCAACCCCGGCCATCTCCTCCCGCCAGCCGGCCCTTCCACCGCGGAGCCTCCCCATGTCCCTCGTGATTCCCGACCTGCCCCAGCGCCCCGAGCCGGTGCTGATCGAGGACCTGTCCCCCCCGGGCCACGCGCAGCCCGCCTTCCCGCGACCCACCCGGCGCACCCTCCTCGCCGCCGGCGCCGCCATCGGCCTCGCCCCCCTCCTGCACGCCGCCCCCGCCCGCGCCCAGGCCGCCCCGCCCGCACCCGCCGGCGCCACCCCCGGAGCCGCCTCGCCCGGCAACGCCGAGATCACCGTCGACCGCGCCCGCACCGCGCCCATCCCGATCGCCATCCCCCCCATGGCCGGCGGCTCCGCCCTGGGCACGCAGATGACCGGCGTCGTCGCCGCCGACCTGGCCCGCTCCGGCCTCTTCCGCCCCGTCGACGCCGCCGTCGCCGACGCCGGCCCCACCCCCAACTTCGCCGCCTGGAAGTCCACCGGCGCCCAGGCCCTCGTCACCGGAACCGTCACCGGCGCCGACCCCGTGCGCGTCGAGTTCCGCCTCTGGGACGTCCCCGCCGGCACCCAGATCCAGGGCACCGCCTACACCACCTCCGCCGCCAACTGGCGCCGCATCAGCCACATCATCGCCGACGTCATCTACGAGCGCCTGCTCGGGGAAAAAGGCTACTTCGACACCCGCATCGCCTACATCGCCCGCTCTGGCCCCCGCGGCCGCCAGACCACGCGCCTCGCCATCATGGACCAGGACAGCGCCAACAACCGCGTGCTCACCAGCGGCGAGTGGATGGTGCTGACCCCCCGCTGGCACCCCTCGCGCGACCAGATCGCCTTCATGAGCTACGCGCAGAACCGCCCCCGCGTGTACCTCTTCGACCTCGGCAGCGGCCGCCAGCAGATCCTCGGCGAGTTCGAGGGCATGAGCTTCGCCCCCCGCTTCGACCCGAACGGGGGCAACGTCGTCATGTCCGCCACCCACGGCTCCGGCTCCGACATCTACGTCGTCGACGTCGCCAGCCACTCGACCCGCCGCCTCACCAGCTCCGGCGCCATCGACACCAGCCCCTGCTACAGCCCCGACGGCGGCCAGATCGTCTTCAACTCCGACCGCGGCGGCGACCAGCAGATCTACGTCATGGGCGCCGGCGGCGGCGGCGCGCGCCGCATCTCCTTCGGCCGCGGCCAGTACGCCACCCCCGTCTGGTCCCCCCGCGGCGACCTCATCGCCTTCACCCGGTTCGGCGGCGGCGGCTTCGCCATCGGCGTCATGCACCCCGACGGCTCCGGCGAGCGCATCCTCTCCGAGGGCTTCTCCGTCGAGGGCCCCACCTTCTGCCCCAACGGCCGCGTCCTGATGTTCCAGAAGCAGACCGCCGCCGGCGACCGCAACGGCGGCGGCTTCTCGTCCCGCCTCGTCTCCATCGACATCACCGGCTTCAACGAGCGCCCCGTGCCCACGCCGGGCGACGCCTCCGACCCCGCCTGGTCGCCGCGCAACGCCTAGGCAAGAAAGCAAGGTTGAGGCTCTGCCTCAAACTCCGCCAAAGGCCGAGCCTTTGGAATCCATTCCTCAAGCAACGGGATCAAGGGCCTCTCGGCCCTTTGCGGACCTGGGCAAAGCCCAGCCTTGACGGTATCGAGACAATATCCCCGGCGGAACGGCCGGCCTTGATCGAGGTGTTGCTCGGGACCGAGAGGACCTTCGCCGAGATGGGACACCTGATGGCGGCGCGGGCGCTGGCGAACGAGAACCGGGCCGCCGCTGTCGCTCCGAGCCTTCTCCCGCCTCTGCAACGGATGACCGGATTGATTGAGGAGAGAGCCCGGCTCCATGCCGAGGCTGTCCGCGATGTGCGTTGGGCGCTGCTCGAGCTTGAGGCTGCCTCCGAGCCGCCAGCCGGTGGCCCGATCCTCGCCAGCCCCGCGGCCGTCGGCTCCTTCCTCCAGGGGTTGCGTGCCACGCCGTGACGCGGCTCACGTTCGGCCGCCGCGCCACCAAGGCATTGCGGACCATGAGCGAAACCCAGTTCCGCCAGGCCGCAGCCGCGTTCGAGCAGTTCGTCGCTGACCCAAGGCATCCCGGCCCCAACTTCGAGAAGTGGCGCGGGCGCGAAGACTTCCACTCGATCCGGATCACACAGGGAGATCGGGCGACCCTGCGCCGAACACTCGATGCCGATGGCGAGTTGTTCGAGGTCGTGCTCGTCGGTTCCCACGATGTCCACAATGCTGCCAGCCGGCTGTGACGCCATCCCGCCGTTGCCCTTCGGCCACGGGTCAACCCTGTCCCGCCCTCCGTGCCCATCCCGCCACGGATCAAGCGAAACTCGCCTTCCGACTCCGTCCTGCCGCGCAGGACACGACCCCATCCAGACCCTCGTTTTGTCCTGCCACACAGGACACCCCTGTCCTGCCGCACAGGACATGCCGGAAAGCCGGTCCGCCCGCCCCCGCGATGCTTCCCCCGGTTGCAGACGCCTTGACCCCGGCAGGCCGCGCGGGTAAGGCCCGCGACACCGGAACGATCGCCCCGCCTCGCGCGTATCGCGGTCCCGGGCCGCGCCCGACCGCCCTCCCGCCGCCCCGATCACCCAACAGGGACTCCCCGATGAACCTCCGCATCCTGGGCGCGCTCGCCGCCCTGAGCCTGCTCTCCGCCTGCGCGGACAAGCCCGACACCAGCGCTGCCAACACCGGTGCCGGCGGCGCCTCCTCGTCGGGCGGCACGACCGGCACGGCTGCGCCCGGCAGCGAGGAGGACCTGGTGGCCAACGTCGGCGACCGCGTGATCTTCGGCCTCAACGAGACCGCGCTCTCGCCGGACGCGCAGGGCGTGCTCGGCCGCCAGTCCGACTGGCTGCAGCGCTACCCCCAGGTCCAGGTCCAGCTCGCCGGCAACTGCGACGACCGCGGCACGGAGGAGTTCAACCTCGCCCTCGGCCAGCGCCGCGCCAACGCCGCCCGCGACTTCCTCGTCGCCCACGGCGTCTCGTCGGGCCGCGTGACCACGATCAGCTACGGCAAGGACCGCCCGACCGCGCTCGGCGACGACGAGGGCGCCTGGGCCCAGAACCGCAACGCGATCACCTCCGTCCGCTGACCGTCCCCCGACCGGCCTGGACAAGGGGCGGCCCCGGCAACAGGGCCGCCCTTCCCATGTCTCTCTCGCCTCATGCGGACCCGGAGCCGCCCGCCCCGGCGGGTCCCCGCCTGAAGCGTCGGGCCGGGGCTCCCGCCCTGCATCCCGCGCCCGCCCGCTTACCCCGCCCCGCGAACCGCACTAGAAAGCCTGTCGGGCCGGACGCGTGCGCCGGCCGATGATGGAGTGCGCGATGCGGCCACCGGTTCCCTGTGCGCCTGTCCTGCTGGGCGGGATGATCCTGGCGCTGTCCCTCTCCCCCGCGCGGGCGCAGATCGACAGCCGCGAGGGTATCACCCTGCAGAATCAGATCCTGGAGCTGCGCCGCGAGCTGCAGGACCTGGAGCGCGGCGGCGGCGGCGGCGGCCAGCCTCCCCCGACCCGCCCCGCCCCCCAGTCCGCACCCGTCTCCGGCGACCTGACCGCCCAGCTCCTGGACCGCGTGAGCCAGCTCGAGGACCGCACCCGCGCCCTGCGCGGCCGTGTCGACCAGATGCAGAACCAGCTGACCCAGCAGCAGCAGGACTTCGCCAAGCAGCTCGGCGACCTCTCGTTCCGCCAGTCGCAGGCCGGCACCGCCCCGCCAGCCCCCGCCTATGCCCCGCCCACGGCACCGTCGCCCCCGTCCGGCGCCGCCTCCTCCGCCGGCGTCCTCGGCGTGGCGCCCCCCGCCCCCGCGGCGACGCACCGCACGCCCGAGCTGTCGATCCAGGAGGCGAACGCCGCCCTGGCCCGCCGCGACTACCCCGCCTCCGAGGCCGCCGCGCGCGAGGTGCTGTCGCACGCCGGCTCGCCGCGCGCCGTGGACGCCCAGTACATCCTGGCCCAGTCGGAGGCCGGCGAGCACAACAACCAGCAGGCCGCCGTCGACTACTACGACGCCTACAACCGCGCGCCCAAGGCCGCGCGCGCCTCCGAGGCCCTGCTCGGCGTGGCGACCTCGCTGCTCGCGCTGGGCGACAAGCGCTCCGCCTGCCAGGCGCTCGACAAGCTGCGCTCCGAGTTCCCCTCGCCCCGTGCCGACGTCCGCGAGGGCGTGGCGGCTGCCCGGCGCAACGGCTCGTGTCACGCATGACGGCAGGCAAGGCCAGGGGCTCTGCCCCTGGACCCCGCCAAGGGCTGGGCCCTTGGATCGCCTTCCTTAAGCCAAGGGATCAAAGGGTCCTCGGACCCTTTGCGGGTTCGGGCAGAGCCCGACCTTGCTTCCTGGCGCCATGACCCCCCTGAAGCACCGTCTGGTCGCCGCCGCCCGCCGCCTCGGCCTGCGCGGCGGCCTCTCCGAGGACGGCCTCCTGTTCGACGTCGGCCTCCTCCGCGCGCCTCCGACCCACGCGCACGAGGCCGCCATCCGCCGCCTGTGCCACGCCGTCCCGGTCTCGCCCGACACCGCGCTGTGCCGCGTCCTCGGCCGCTACAAGATGTACGTCGATCTCGCCGACCAGGGCCTCAGCCCGCACCTGCTGCTCGACGGCACCTGGGAGATGCCGACCACGCGCGCGCTCGCCTGCCGCGTGCGCGAGGGCATGGCCGCCTTCGACGTCGGCGCCAACCTAGGCTACTACACGATCCTGCTCGCCGAGCTGGTCGGCGCGACTGGCCACGTCCACGCCGCCGAGCCGAACCCCGCCGTGATGGCGCGCCTGCGCAGCACCGTGCGCCTCAACGGCTTCGACTCCCGCGTGACCCTGCACGCCTCGCCGCTCGCAGCCCTGCCAGGCGAGGAGGTCGTGCTCCACGTCCCCGCCGGCCTGCCGCAGAACGCCTCCCTGCACGGCGGTCCCGACGAGGGCACCCTGGCCCACGTCCTGCGCACCACCACGCTCGACGAGATCGTCGGCGACCGCCCCGTGGACTTCGTCAAGATCGACGCGGAGGGCGCCGAGCAGTCGATCTGGCAGGGCATGGCGCGCCTCCTGGCCCGCCGCGCGCCCCTGACCGCGCTCGTGGAGTTCACCCCCAACCGCTACGCCGACGCCCCCGGCTTCCTGCGCCGCCTGCTCGAGACCGGCTTCTCCCTGTCAATCGTCGCTCCGGACGGCGAGGTCCGCCCGATCGGCTTCGACGCCGTGCTCGCAGGCCCCGGCCACGTGGACCGGATGCTCGTCCTCGAGCGCTGACCCGTGACCACGCCCGCGACGCAGCCCCCCGGCCCGGTCACCCCGGACGAGTTCGCCGTCCTGATGGCGCCGCTCGGCCCCTGGGGACGCGGGCGGACGGTGGCCGTCGCCGTCTCTGGCGGCGCCGACAGCCTGTGCCTGGCGTGGCTCGCCGCGGCCTGGGGCGACGCGCACGCCCTCGTCGTGGACCACGGCCTGCGCACGACCTCCGCCGCCGAGGCCGCCGCAACCGCCTCGACGCTGGCCGGCATGGGCGTCCCGTCGCGGGTCCTGCGCCTGCACGGGCTCGACCGCGGCCCGGCGCTCGCGGAACGCGCCCGCAGCGCCCGCTACGCCGCCCTGCTCGCCGCCTGCACGGAGGGTGGCCTCGCCGACCTCCTGCTCGGCCACCACGCCGGCGACCAGGCCGAGACGGTGCTGATGCGCCGCCTGTCGGCCAGCGGCCCCGACGGCCTGTCCGGCATGGCGCCGCTGGTGACGCACGGGCCGGCCCGCCTGCTGCGCCCGCTGCTCGCCGTCGCCCCAGAGCGCCTCCGCCTGACGCTGCGCCGCGCCGGCCTCGCCTGGATCGACGACCCCTCCAACCGCGACCCCGCCGCGCTGCGCACCCGGCTGCGCGACCGCATTGCCGCCTCCGGCGAGAGCGCCGCCCTGCTTGCCTCCGCGCACGACCACGCCCGCCAGCGCCAATCCGCCGAGACGGCGACCGCGGAGACGCTCGCGCGGATCGCCACGCTGCGCCCGGACGGAATCGCGGTGCTGGCGCCCGGACCATGGCCGCCCGCCGCGCTGGCATCGGTCCTGCGGACGGTCGGCGGCCGCGCCTACCCCGCCGACTCGCGCGGCGTCGCCC
>CAXSFE010000150.1:0-7002 GCA_964236585.1 uncultured Acetobacteraceae bacterium | reverse complement strand
CCAAGGGCCCAGCCCTTGGCGGAGTTTGAGGCAGAGCCTCAACCTTGCTTGCTTCAGCGCCCGCGTTTGGCCGCCTGGACCGCGGTGTCGAGCGCGCCGAGGAAGGCGGAGCGGGCGGCCTTGTCGAGAGGGGGCGGGCCGCCGGTGGCCATGCCGGTCTCGCGCATGTGGCGGGAGACCTCGCGGCCGGCGAGGGCGTTGCCGATGTTGTCGGTGGACCAGACGCGGCCGTTCGAGGAGAGGGCGCGGGCGGAGCGGGCGAGGCAGCGCGATGCCAGGGGGATGTCGGAGGTGACGCAGACGTCGGCGGGGGTGATGCGCTCGGCGATCCAGTCGTCGGCGATGTCGGCGCCCTGGTCGACGACGACCATGCGGACGAAGGGCAGGTTGGGCGGGCGGATCGGGCGGGAGCCGTTGGAGACGACGACGACGGAGACGCCGAGGCGGGCGGCGACGCGGTAGGTCTCCTCGCGCACGGGGCAGGCGTCGCCGTCGATGTAGATGGTGACGGTGGGGGGCGTGGCGGTGGGGGGCCCGCTCATGCCTGGTTCAGCTCGATGAGGCTGCGGCGGATCTCGCGGGAGCGGCGGACCTTGTCCTCGATGTAGGCGGCGTCGCCCCAGCGGACGGCGCGGGCCATGGCCTGGGCGTCCTCGGTGAAGCGGGCGAGCATCTCCAGCAGGGCCTCGCGGTTGTTGAGGAACACGTCGCGCCACATGGTCGGGTCGGAGGCGGCGATGCGGGTGAAGTCGCGGAAGCCGGCGGCGGCGAACTTGAGGACCTCGTCGCGGGTCTCGCCCTCCAGGTCGTCGGCGGTGCCGCAGATGGTGAAGGCGATCAGGTGGGGCAGGTGGCTGACGACGGCGACGACGCGGTCGTGGTGGGCGGCGTCCATGACCTCGATCATGGCGCCGCAGCGTCGCCAGAGCTCTGCGACGCGCTCGGTGGCGGCGGGGTCCGTGCCGGCGGGGGGGGTGAGCAGGACCCAGCGGCCCTGGAACAGGGTGGGGAAGCCGGAGTCGGGGCCGGAGTGCTCGGTGCCGGCCATGGGGTGGCCGGGGACGAAGTGCACGCCGGGGGGGACGAGGGGGCCGACGTCGCGCAGGACGGACTGCTTGGTGGAGCCGACGTCGGTGAGGGTGCAGCCGGGGGCCAGGTGGGGGGCGATGGCGGCGGTAATGTCGGCGTAGGTGCCGACGGGGGTGCAGAGGATCACGCAGTCGGCGTCGCGCACGGCGGAGGCGGGGTCGGGGTCGGTGCGGTCGGCGATGCCGAGGGCGGCGACGCGGGCGAGGACGCCGGGCGTGTCGCAGGCGACGATCTCGGCGGCCAGCTCGCGGCGCTGCGTGGCGGCGCGGGCGAGGGAGCTGCCGATCAGGCCGAGGCCGATGATGGCGAGGCGGCGGAACACCGGGGGGCGGGCGCCGAGGGTGGGCGGGGCGCCGCCCTCGCGGCGGATCGGCGGGTCGGGCGGGGGTGGCGCGGGGTGCGCGGCGGGGTCGCTCACGCGGCGGACTGGGGTGCGGCCTGCGCCATGAAGCCGGCGAAGGCGTCAGCGACGAGGTCGACCTCCTCGGCGGTGCCGACCGTGATGCGCAGGCAGGTGGGCAGGCCGTAGGAGGCGACGTTGCGCACGATGATGCCGCGGGTGCGCAGGAAGGCGTCGGCGTCGCGGGCGCGGTCGGGGGAAGCGAGGTCGGCGAGGAGGAAGTTGGCGTGGCTGGGCCGGACGTGCAGGCCGGCGGACTCGAGCAGGCGGGCCAGGCGGGCGCGCTGGGCGGTGTTGTGGCGGCGGCCGTGCTCGACCCAGCCTGGCTCGGACAGGGCGGCGGTGGCGGCGGCGAGGGCGACGGCGTTGACGTTGAAGGGCGCGCGCAGGCGGTTCAGGGCGTCGGCGATGGGCGCGGGGGCGTAGGCCCAGCCGACGCGCAGGCCGCCGAGGCCGTAGATCTTGCTGAAGGTGCGGGTCATCACCGTGTTGTCGCCGGCCTCGACGAGAGCGGCGCCGGCCTCGTAGGCGGGGTCTTCGACGTATTCGGCGTAGGCGGCGTCGAGCACGAGGATGGTGTCGGCGGGCAGGCCGGCGCGGAGGCGGCGGACCTCGGGGGCAGGGAGCAGGGTGCCGGTGGGGTTGTTGGGGTTGGCGAGGAAGACGAGCGTGGTGTCGGCGGCGACGGAGGCGAGCAGGGCGTCGACGTCGGCGTGGAGGTCGCGCTCGGGGACGCGGGTGACGCGCATGCCGGCAGCCTGGCCGGCGATGGCGTAGATGGAGAAGCCGTGCTCGGTCATCAGCAGGCCGGTGCCGGGGCCGCCGTAGATGGTGCACAGGGCGGCGAGAAGCTCGTCGGAGCCGTTGCCGCAGACGATGCGCGCGGGGTCGAGGCCGTGGTGGGCGGCGATGGCGTGGCGCAGGGCGGTGGCGGCACCGTCGGGGTAGCGGTGCGCGGTGGCGGCGGCGGCGGCGACCGCGGCGAGGGCTGCGGGCGGGGGGCCGAACGCGCCCTCGTTGGAGGAGAGCTTGAGCACGCGGTTGACGCCGGGGACGTGGGATTCGCCGCCGACGTAGGGGGCGACGGCCATGATCTCGGGGCGGGGGCGGGGGCTCATCGCGGTGCGGTTCCAGGGGCGTCGAGGGGGATCGCGTAGGCGCCGAGCACGACGGGGCCGTGGCGGGAGTCGCCGAGGGCCTGCAGGGAGGCGGCGAGCAGGCGGGGGTCGTCGTCGGCGAGGAAGCCCTCGACCTCGACCAGGGCGCGCGCGGTGGGCGAGCCCGGGTCGCGGCGCAGCAGGACGCGGCCGGGGGAGAGGCCGGCTGCGGGCAGGGCGGCGAGCAGGCGGGTGCGGCTGCCCTCCGGGGCGAGCTCCAGGCCGAGCAAGGTGCGGTCGGCGCCGCTCGGGTCGGGGGGAGTGCCGGCGACGACGAGGGCCTGGGCGGCGGGGGCGCCCTCGGGGCGGGGGGACCAGATCGGCAGGCGGGCGACGACGTGCAGGCGGGGGACGGCACCGGGGCCGTTGCGGTTCAGCAGGCCGGTCCACCAGGCAGCGGACATCGCCTCGCCCTCGTGGGGCAGCGGGAGGACGGCGACGCTGGCGGTGCCGGCGCGGACCTCGCCGATCGCCTGGCCGACGCTGCCCCAGGCGCGCAGGCGGGCGAGCGCGCCGAACTGCTCGCGGGCGGTGGCGGTGAGGGCCGCGTCGCCCTCGGCCTGGCCGACGGCGACGGAGAACGGGGCCTGCATGGCGATGGTGCCGGAGAGGAGCTCGAGCCAGACGCGGACGACGGCGGCGGGCGGGTAGGCGCCGTCGTGGCGGGCGAGGAGGCGGCGCAGGATCTCGGCCTGGCGGCCCATGCGGAGCTTGAGCGGGCCCTTGGCGGCGCTGGCGCCGATGCGGGCGACGACGGTGGCACGGCTGCGCAGGGTGTCGTGCAGGAGGTCGTCGAGGCGGTCGAGCTCGGCGCGCAGCCGGGCCAGCTCCTCGGCCGGGGTGGCGGGGGCCGGGTCGGGACTCGCGGCGGAGGAGCCGGTCTGGGGGTGCGGGAAGCTCGACATCGGCTGGTCCACCGGGAGACAAGGACTGATAGCGGATGCGGGGTGGGCTGAGAACCCTGGTGCGTCAGCAAGCAAGGCTGGGCTCTCCCTCCGCTGGCCATTCCAACGGCCCAAGCGGGCCGTCGGAACCTTTGGCCAGCTACGCCCAGACCCGCCAGGGGCGAGCCGCCCCTGGACCGGCCTCACTTAAGAATGGCGATCCAAGGGCCCAGCCTCTGGCGGAGTTTGAGGCAGAGCCTCAACCTTGCCTGCTTCGCGGTGCTGCCGGTTGCGCGGCCCCGGCGCGGGTTCCATACAGCCGGCATGGACCAGACCGTGGCACCCCCGGAGCCGCTGCCGGACGTCGAGCACAGCCATGTGCGGTTCGACGACGGCCTGACGCTGGAGTGCGGGGTGCACCTGCCGGAGCTTGTGGTCGCGTTCCGGACGTACGGGGCGCTGAACGCGGCGCGGTCGAACGCGATCCTGGTGTGCCACGCGCTGACCGGGGACCAGTACGTGGCCGAGCCGCATCCGGTGACGGGGCGGCCGGGGTGGTGGGGGGCGTTGGTCGGGCCGGGGCTGCCGATCGACACCGACCGGTTCTTCGTGGTGTGCGCCAACGTGCTCGGCGGGTGCATGGGGTCGACGGGGCCTAGGTCGGCGCGCAGCGAGGGGGAGGCGGCGTGGGGGACGGAGTTCCCGACGGTGACGATGCGCGACATGGTGCGCGCGCAGCGGCGGCTGGTCGGGCATCTGGGGATTTCCAGGTTGTTCGCGGTGATCGGCGGGTCGATGGGCGGGATGCAGGTCCTGGAATGGGCGGCGACGTTCCCGGAGCTGGTGTTCGCCGCCGTGCCGATCGCGACGGCGTCGTTCCATTCGGCGCAGAACATCGCGTTCAACGAGGTCAGCCGGCAGGCGATCTTCGCCGATCCGGACTGGCAGGGCGGGCATTATCGCGACCATGGGCGCATTCCGGCGCGCGGGCTCGCGGTGGCGCGGATGATGGCGCACATCACGTACCTGTCGGAGGAGGCGCTGAGCCGCAAGTTCGGGCGCAGGCTGCAGCAGGTGGCGCCCGTCGCGGGGCCGTCGCGGGGGGGCGAGACGCCGCTCGGGCCGCTGTCCGACATGTTCGAGGTAGAGAGCTACCTGCGCCACCAGGGCAGCAGCTTCGTGCGCAGGTTCGATGCGAACTCGTATCTGAGCATCACGCGGGCGATGGACTACTTCGACCTGGCGGCGGAGCATGACGGGGACCTGTCGCGCGCGTTCGCGCGGAGTCCGACGCGGTTCTGCGTGGTGTGCTTCTCGTCGGACTGGCTGTTCCCGACGGCGCAGTCGCGCGACCTGGCGCGGGCGCTGAACCGGGCGGCGGCCAACGTCAGCTTCGTCGAGATCGAGAGCGACAAGGGGCACGACGCGTTCCTGCTCGACGAGCCGGACTTCCACAGGACGGTGGCGGGGTTCCTGGCGGGGGCGGCGGAACGCTCCGGGCTTGCGTGAGCGGGGCGTCGGGGTGAGCCGCACGGTCGATGCGGGGCCGGTGCAGTTCGTCGCCAAGAACATGCGGGTCGACCTGCGGCTGATCGCGGAGCTGATCGCGCCGGGGACGCGGGTGCTCGACATCGGCAGCGGGGACGGGTCGCTGATCGACCTTCTGTTCCGGGACCGCGGGTGCGACGCGCGGGGCATCGAGATCGACATGGCGGAGGTGACGCGCTCGGTCGCGCACGGGCTGCCAGTGATGCAGGGCGATGCGGACAACGACCTCGCGCACTATCCGGACGCGGCGTTCGACTACGTGGTGCTGTCGCGCACGCTGCAGGCGGTGGAGAAGCCGCGCGAGGTGCTGCGGCAGATGCTGCGCATCGGGGCGCGGGCGGTGGTGAGCTTTCCCAACTTCGGGCACTGGCAGGTGCGCTGGCAGCTGCTGGCGACCGGGCGGATGCCGATGACGGCGGGGTGGGACCGGGCGTGGTACGAGACGCCGAACATCCATCCGTGCACGATCGCGGACTTCTTCGCGCTGTGCGAGCAGGAGGGGTACGCGGTCGAGCAGTGGCTGGCGGCGGACGAGGGGGGGCGGCGGGCGCCGTGGCGGCGGTCGGTGATGCTCGCGAACCTGTTCGGGGAGCAGGCGCTGTTCGTGCTCAGGCGAGCGGGCGAAGCGTAGGAAGCAAGGCCAGGGGCTCTGCCCCCCGTGCTTGAAGGCGGGACCCCGCCAAAGGCCGAGCCTTTGGAAACCTCGACTCAGGTTTTTCTTATCAGATGCCGGTCCAGGGGCGGCTCGCCCCTGGCGGGTCTGGGCAGAGCCCAGGTTTGCTTGCTGCCTAGGGCACGAGAAGCGCGTCGTCGTCGGTTGCCTGGCCGCGTGCCGCGCGGGCGAGGTCGGCCATCAGCTGGTCGGCGACCGGGACGCGGTAGTGGATCGGGTCCCAGTAGTGCGTGCGATCGCGGGTGATCGGGCTGGGGATCATGAAGTCGGCGACGGTGACGTTGGCGATGCCGGCGACGTCGCGGGTCACGGCCTGCTTGCAGGCGGTCCATTTCTGCGCGGTGACGGTGCCGGGCAGGCCCTGCTGCTCCAGGCTGTCGGGGGTGAAGAACAGGAGCTTGCGGGTTCCGGGCGGCAGGAGGCGCAGGGCGGGGGCGAGCAGGGCGAGCGTGCGCTGCGGCGGGGGCGTGGCGAGGGCGGGCTCGGCGGGGGGGTAGCCCCAGGTGGCGAAGGTCGCGTCGACGCGGGCGGGGTCGTAGGCGGGCTCGGGCGGGAGGAAGTCGGTGTAGCCGTCCGGGCCGTAGCGGGGGCGCTTCAGGCCGAGCAGGGTCCACAGCTCGCTGGCGGATTCCTGCAGGGCGTAGAGGTTGAACATGCGGGCGTAGCCGGGCCAGCGGGAGGGCTCGTACATCCAGTCGGGGAAGGGGCGGGCGTTGCGCTCGATCTCCTCGCCGAAGCGGCACCAGCTGTCGTCGAGGCCGACGATCACGGTGGCCGGGGTCGGGTGGGCGCGGGCGAACACCTCCAGGAGGCGGAGCTGTTCCCAGGCGGTGGCGCTGTTCATCGCGAGGTTGGCGAAGCGGCCGCCCAGCGCGGCGTCGAGCACCTGCGGGCGGAGCAGGCGGCTGGTCGACGTGCCGAGCACCACGGAGTCGAAGCGGGGGGAGCGGGCGAGGGCGGGGAAGGTGTAGCGGGCGTTGGTGGTCACCGGCACGCGCGGCAGGGCGGGCGAGCCAGGCAGGGCGTTCCAGGGGTCGATGGCGACGATGGCGCCGTAGAGCAGGGCGGTTGTCGCTAGGGTGGCGAGGCAGAGCGTGCGGAGGAAGCGGCGCCAGCGCGCGGCGTCGGCGGCCGTGGTGGTCAGGGGCGGGCCGGCCGCGAAGCCGTCGGCGCGGTGCGCGGGGAGAGCCAGGGGCGTGCCGCCGCGGCCGCGGCCCGTGCCCCTGCCCGCGCCGGAGCCCTTGCCGGAGC
>CAXSFE010000149.1:0-7003 GCA_964236585.1 uncultured Acetobacteraceae bacterium | reverse complement strand
GATCAAAGGGTCCTCGGACCCTTTGCGGGTCTGGGCAGAGCCCAGCCTTCCTTCCTCACGCCCCCGGCGCCCACCCCTCCGGCGCCATCTCGAACCCCTCGAACCGGAACGCCGGCGCCACCACGCAGCTCACCAGCGTCCACGCCCCCAGGCTCCGCGCGTCCTGCCACGCCATCACCGGCACGACCCCCTGCAGCACCTCCCCCGCCCCCAGGTCCGGCCCCAGCCTCACCTCCCGCGCCGCCACCCCGTCCTCGCTGATCCCGAGCGCCAGCGCCGCCCCCGCCTGCCACAGCCACAGCTCCGCCCCGTCCACCCTGTGCCACCGGCTGCGCTCCCCCGCCTCCAGCACGAACAGGATCGCCGTCCCCGCGCCCCGCCCGCCGCCCGCCTGCACGTCCCGCCAAGTCTCGCGGTAGTGCCCGCCCTCCGGATGCGCCGCCAGCCCCAGCGCCGCCCGCACCTCCGCCGCCGACACCCCCGGGTCGCGCAGGTCCACGCTCACGCGCGCCCCCTGCCCGCCGCCCTGCACCACCGCGCGCCGCGGCCCGGGCCTCCTCGTCGGTGTCGCGCACTCGTCACCTGCATCACCCCTGGCCTGATGGCAGCACGGTTGCATCCGCCCGCCGCTCCCGCCACAAAAACCACCCGCACCCCGCCCCCCTGCCATAACGCCCGTCCCGCCACCCCGCGCGCGCCGCACGCGCGGTCGCCACACGCCCCGCCCCTGGAGTCTGCCATGCCGCCTGCCGCCCCGATCCGCTCGGTCGCCGTGTTCTGCGGCTCGCGCATGGGCCACGACCCCGCCATGGCCCGCGCCGCCGCCGCCCTCGGCACCGGCCTGGCCGAGCGCGAACTGCGCCTGATCTACGGCGGCGGCCACATCGGCCTGATGGGCGTCATCGCCGACGCCGTGCTCGCCGGCGGCGGCAACGTCAGCGGCGTGATCCCCGAGTTCCTCACCCGCACCGAGGCCGCCCACGAGCACGTCCACGACCTGACGGTCACCGACAGCATGCACACCCGCAAGCAGCGCATGTTCAGCCTCGCCGACGCCTTCGTCACCATGCCCGGCGGCCTCGGCACGCTCGACGAGACGGTGGAGATCGTCACCTGGCGCCAGCTCCGCCTGCACGACAAGCCGGTGCTGATCTGCAACGTCGGCGGCTGGGCCGACGGCCTGCTCGCCGCCTTCGCCGCCTGCGTCCGCGACGGCTTCGCCGACGAGCCCCGCGGCACCCTGTTCGAGGTCCTCCCCGACGTCGCCTCCGTCCTGCGCCGCCTCGAGGCCGCTCCCGCCTCCGCCCCGGGCCAGGCCGACCGCATCTAGCAGCGGCCGCCAAGCCGCTTGCCCCCTGCCGGGACAGCGGCTATAGCCGCCCCACGGTCGGAGTATAGCTCAGCCTGGTAGAGCACTGTGTTCGGGACGCAGGGGCCGGAGGTTCGAATCCTCTTACTCCGACCAATGTCGACAGGGCTTCCCGACCCCTCTGCGCAGTGACCGTGTATGCCGACGAGCATGGCGCGGCATCCTCCGGACGCCCGGCGCCTGCTCGTCCTCCCCACCGCGCGGCCTCGGTGTCCGCCAGCCCAGGGCTTTCGACACGCCAGCCTGCTGCTCGGCCCTCCTGCCCGCGATCTCGGCAACGCGGTCCTGCAGGCCACCGGCGCCTGCAGGCACACGGCCCGCCGACCTAGTCGTCCACGACCTGAAGACGATCTTGGCTCAGGGAGACCGGGCACTGCGCTGCCCGGCGTGCGGACGGCCACTGGTGTGGGCGATGCAAGCGCCGCAACATCCACCGTAAAGAAGAGACGGGCGGGGAATGCCGGTGGAGCTAGAGGGTGTCGTGAACCCCACAACAGCGCCTCGCCCGGGAAGGAACAGCAAGAATCTTCTTTTTCTGAAGAAAAAGAAGCAAAAAGACTTTGCCCATGAAGCCCTGGCCACGCGGGCAGGTCCGAACCCATCGGGGAAAGTTCTTTGGTTCTTTCTTTCAAGAAAGAACTTGCTTCCTTCCTGCTGCGACGCACGAAGCCGGGCTTCCAGGGCCATGACACCCTCTAGGCCGGCGGGTCGAGACACTCCACACCGATCGTGAGCGTGGCACGGAAGAAGGCGGCACCACTCTCGTCTCGCACGGTCACTGCGAACACGCGACTCTCCACCGCCAGACGAGCATCTTTCGCGGTTGCTATGACAAAATCCATCGCATCATCCTGCGCCACCTTGATGCTGGGTAGCTCAATACCCTCGTCGTCATTAACAATGCTATCGCCGTCCTTGAAATCGAAAAAGTATAGAGGCATGGCCTGTTCGCCGGATGATAGGGCTCCGTCATAGGGCCATTCAGGTCCGGGGATGCATGATTATTGTCAGTATCTTGCCGAAAGATTTCAGGACTTCATCACGAATTGGGTCATGGCCAACCCACGCGCCCCTTCGACGCAGGAGTCGCTGGCCGCCCCTCCCGGATCCCTCTGCGTGAACAGGTCCACGCATCAGGTCCGCGCATCCTGCAGGCGCGTCGAGAACCTGCAGCCAGCGAGGGCCAGCCTGCCGGTTGCGCGGCCAGCGGCCGTCGGATGCCTGCGACCCGGCAGGCTGGCTTCGGCCGAAAGGCAAGCTGCCGCGCTCTCCGGGGCCCGTGCGGGACATCGAGGCGACCGCCGACGGCCTCCTGCACGACCCGCACCGGAAGGGCAGGCGAGGCAGGGCCCCGCTCGCCTGCCCCGCCCGGCCGCCCTACTTCGCCGGCTGCGCCAGCAGCGCCCCGATCAGGTCCACCGCCGCCGCCTTGACCTGCGCGACCACCTGGTCCTCGCTCGGGAAATCCAGCCCGAGCGCCACGCTCGACCGCCGCGCCGCATCCAGCGCCGACGCCACCATCGGGTTCTCCGCCTCGAACGCGTCGAACGCCGCCTTCAGCCGCACGATCTCCCCGGTCGCGTCCCCCTGCGCGCTGGTCAGCGCCGCCTGGATGGTGGCGTTGACCGTCACCAGACGGTTGCCCGCCACCAGCCCGATCAACGCGGGAATGTTCTGCAGCGCCATCGCCGCCGTCTCGCTGGACAGAATCTGGGTGGCCGGAGCCTGGGGAACCTGTGTCTCGGACATGCACTCGCTCCTGGAGCCCGCAACGGGCAAAGCCGCCGCCGCGGACTGCGACGACGGGACAACGTCCGGCCGGCACGACGCCGACCCGGACAGGACGATCGAGAACGGCGCAACCCGCGCCGCAACCCCCGCACCCCGGCCCGCCCAACGGCGGCACCCCCGCGTCGGACCAGGACCTGCAGGATCGGGAACGCCCGGGCTCCGCACCCGCCAGCGGGCGCCGCATCACCCCGAGCGTGGCGCCAAGCCTACGCCGGCGCGGGGCATGTGGCCAAGCGCGCCCTCGTCCTCCGCCCCTCGTCCTCCACCCCGCCGGCGAACCCGCGCCGCTCCCGGCGGTTCACACCGCAGGCCCGCCTCCAACCCGACAGGATCGACCCATGGCGCCCCGCACCCTGCTGCTCCTCGCCGCCCTGCTGTCCCTCGGCCTCGCGTCCTGCGCCGACAACGACCAGGACCGCGGCGCCTTCCACAGCTACCTGCACGACCACGGCCTGGAATAGCCCTCCCGATCCGTCTGGCGCCAGGCCCCCGGCCCGCCCCCGGCCTCACCCGCCGAGCGCCCGCAGCGCCAGCCGCGCCACCCCCACCGCCGCCTGGTCCGACCGCGACGGCAGCATCGCCGCCCCCACGACGCGCGCCCGGATCGCGGTCCACGCCGCGTTCCCAGCCCCGCCCCCCACGCTGCGCAGCGACCGCAGCGCCGGCCCGCCCAGCGCCCGCAGCCGCCGGTACCCCTCCGCCTCGACCCGCGCGACCCCCTCCAGCAGCCCGTGCAGGAACGCCGCGTCGTCCTCCGGCCTCGGCCCGACCCGCGACTCCCGCCCCGGATCCGCCTCCGGGAACCGCTCCCCCCGCCCATGCAGCGGATAGCAGTCCATCGGGCTCGCCACCCCCCCGTCGATCCCCGCCGACAGCCGCTCGATTGCCGCGACGTCGAACCACGCCGCCAGCGCCCGCCCCCCGCTGTTCGACGCCCCGCCCGCCAGCCACCGCCCCCCCAGCCGGTGGCTGTAGACCCCGTGCCGCGCCGAGAACACCGGCCCCGCCACCAGCTGCTTCAGCACCAGCGTCGACCCCAGCGACGTCACCGCGTCGCCCACCTCGTCCGCCCCCGTCGCCAGGAACGCCGCGCACCCGTCCGTCGTCCCCGCCACGACGACGACGCCCCCCGGCAGCCCGAGTCCCCCCGCCACCCCCGGCAGCACCGTCCCGATCGCCGCCCCCGGCTCGACCACCTCCGGCAGCGCGCCCCCCGCCTCCCCCCAAAGCCCCCGCACCCACCCCGGCCACGCCCGCGCCACCGGGTCGTACCCCGTCTTCAGCGCGTTGTTCTCGTCCGTGACGTCGAACCGCCCGCACAGCCGCCCCGCCACCCAGTCCGCCTGGTGCAGCAGCCTCACCCCTCCGCCCACCCGTCCCCGCTCCAGCATCCGCGCCAGCGGCGACCCTGCCCCCCGCGCCGCACTCTCCTCTCCCGCCAGCCCCGCGATCCGCGCCACCACCCCCGCGTCCCTCGCCACCGCGTCATACGGACTGGCCCGCCCCGCCACCGCCCCGCCCCCGTCCGCCAGCAGCACCGTCCCCGACGTGCCATCCACCGCGACCGCCCCCACCCCGCCCAGCTCTGCCCGCCCGCGCAGCGCTGCGAACGCCCCCGCCACCCCCTCCCACCACAGCGCCGGTTCCCCGACCCCGCCCGCCGGCAGCGCGCACCCCGCCCCCGCCACCACCTCCCCCGCCCCGTCCAGCAGCGCCACCCGCACGCCGGACGTCCCCACGTCGACACCAACGGCCCGGCCCCTCAAGCCGGCGTCCCCCCCTGCACCCCGTAGCCCCGGAACGCCTCGACCGCCTCCGCCACCTCCGCGTCGTCGAGCAGCACCGGCCCCAGCGGCAGGCTGTGCCAGTACTGCGCCGCCAGCACCTCCAGCTCCACCGCCAGCCACAGCGCCCGCTCCAGACTCGGCCCGCACACGACCGTCCCGTGGTTCGCCAGCAGGCACGCGCTGCGCCCCTCCAGCGCCGCCACCGCGTGCGCCGACAGCTCTGCCGACCCGAACAGCGCATACGGCGCGCACCGCACGTCCCCGCCCCCGAACGTCGCGATCATGTAGTGGCACGCCGGGATCCCCCGCCGCGCGATCGACAGCGCCGTCGCATACGTCGGGTGGCAGTGCACCACCGCCGCCATCTCCGGCCTCGCCCGGAGGATATCCAGGTGGAACCGCCACTCCGTCGACGGCCGCAGCGGCCCCGACCACGCCCCCCCGCCCCCGATCGGCATCGCCGCCACGTCGCCCGCCCGCAGCCGCTCCGGAACCACCCCCGACGGCGACACCAGCACCGTGCCACCCCGCCGCAGGCTGACGTTGCCCGACGTCCCCCGGTTCAGCCCCGCCGCCGCCAGCGCCCGGCACGCCGACACCACCGCCTCCCGATCGTCCGCCTCCGACACGCGCGCCTCCCTCAGCAAGCAAGGCTGGGCGCTGCCCAGACCCGCCAGGGGCGAGCCGCCCCTGGACCGGCCTCCCTTAAGAGAGGGCGATCCAAGGGCCCAGCCCTTGGCGGAGCTTGAGGCAGAGCCTCAACCTTCCTTGAACCCGCACACATGCACCGCCCCCTCCGGCAGCGCCCCGACAAGATCGACCAGGTGCCGGTGGTGCGTCAGCACGATCACCTGCGTCCCCTCGCTGAGCGGCAGCAGCGCCCGCATCGCCGCCACCGCCCGCCTGTCGTCGAAGCTCTGCAGCACGTCGTCCACCAGGAACGGCGGCGCCGGCCCGGCCGCCACCTCCGCCTCGATCGCCGCCACCCGCAGCGCCAGGAACAGCTGGTCGCGCGTCCCCTCCGACAGCGCCTCGACCTCCACCCCCTCCTCCACACCCTCCTCGACCGCCACCAGCCGCGCCGGCCGCCTCTCCTCCGCGCCAGCCACGCGCAGCCCCGGGTAGCGCCCCCCCGTCACCAGCGAGAACACCGCCCCGATCCGCGCGACCAACCTGTTGTCGCCCCCCGCCTCCACCGCGCGCAGCCCCTCGCGCAGCATCAGCGCCGCCGCATGCTGCACCAGCGCCTCGTCCAGCGAACGCCCCAGCAGCGCCACCGCCGACTCCGCCGCCGCCGCCGCCGCCGCGGCGCCCTCCTCCGCCAGCACCCGTTCCATCTCGCCGGCCCGCTGCTGCCGCTCCTCCGCCGCCGCGCTCTGCGCCGCGATCGCCAGCGGCTGGCGCGCCTCCAGCGCCGCCACCTCCACCTCCAGGTCGTCCGGCCCCACGGACGCCGCCTCCTCCCGCAGCACGCCGGTCGCCACCCCCGCCCCCGCCTCCAGCAGTCCGGCCCGCGCCTCGTCGCGCGTCGCCTCGTGCCCGCGCCGCTCCGCCGCGCGCAGCAGCAGCGCCTCCGCCGCCATCACCCCGTCCCCCCCGGTCGCGGCCACCGCCCGCCCCAGCGCCGCACGCGCCAGCGCCAGCGCATCCAGCGCCTCGCGATGCTCCTGCACCGCCTGGTCGCGAACGCCGCGCCTCTCGACCTCGCTCGCCGCCAGCGCGCGCGCCTTCCTCAGCTGCCCCGCCAGCGCCTCCGCCACGTCCAGCGGCATCAGCCCCCCCATCTCGGGCGCGACCAGGGCCGACAGGGCGAGCGCCCGCTCCGCGAACATCGTGTCCCGGTGCCGCATCCCCGCCACCCGGTCGCGCTTCTCCTCCGCCCGGTCCAGCACGACGCGCAGCTCGCGATACAGGCCGAGCACCTCGGCCACCGACGCCGGCGCCTCCCCCCGCGACCGCCCCAGCGCCGCCAGACAGCGCTCCCACTCCGCCGCCCACTCCGCGTGCCGCTCCCGCGCCGCCGCCAGACGCTCCGCCTCCTGCGCAACCTGCCGGA
>CAXSFE010000148.1:0-7098 GCA_964236585.1 uncultured Acetobacteraceae bacterium | reverse complement strand
GCGCGGGAGGCGCTGGTGGCGCGGGCGCCGGCGACACGCGCGGTGGCGCCGGCGGCGCTGGCGATGCAGCTCGACCTCACGCGCCGGCGGGCGACCTCGCTGGGCGCGCAGGTGCTGGCTCTGGGGGCGCAGCTGCACGCGGCGCGCGAGCATATCCGCATCGTCGAGCAGAGCACGTCGTGGCGGCTGACCGCGCCGCTGCGCCAGGTGCTGCACCGCCTGCCCGCCGGGCGCTCCGGGCTGCGGCGGGCGCTGCGGCTGGGCTGGTGGACCGTGACGCTGCAGCTTCCCGCGCGGGTCGCCGAGCGCCGGCGCGGGCCGCTGCCGATCGGTGCCCAGGCCGGGGGCGGGTCCGGCGGCAGCGGCTCCGGGTCGGTGGCCTGGCCGCCGCCGCTGGCGCTGCAGGAGGACACGGCGTTCGCGGAGGCGAGAGGCGAGGCGGGGGCGTCAGGCGTGCAGGCGGCAGAGGGCGCCCGGGCGGTCGGCGTCGTGGTGTGCGTGCACAACGCTCCCGACGACACCCGGCGCTGCCTGGATGCGCTGGCGCGGCACGGTCGCGCGCCCTGGTCGCTGGTGGTGGTGGACGACGGCAGCGGGGCGGAGACACGCGCGCTGCTCGACGCGCACCCGGCGATGGCGGGTGCCACGCTGGTCCGTCACGAGCAGGCGCTCGGCTACACGCGGGCGGCAAATGCCGGGCTGCGGGCGGCCGAGGGGGCGGTCGTGGTGCTGCTCAACTCCGACACGGTGGTGACCGCGGGCTGGCTGGACGCGCTGCTGCGGGCGTTCGACGCCGACCCGCGCTGCGCGGTCGTGGGGCCGCTGTCCAACACCGCGTCGTGGCAGTCGGTGC
This sequence comes from uncultured Acetobacteraceae bacterium, assembly GCA_964236585.1. Classification (GTDB taxonomy): domain Bacteria; phylum Pseudomonadota; class Alphaproteobacteria; order Acetobacterales; family Acetobacteraceae; genus CAXSEF01. The sequence continues at coordinate 6,245 of CAXSFE010000148.1, read as the reverse complement.
CGCTGCTGTCCGAGGGCGGCGACTGGGCGAGCAACCCGCTGCCGGACGGCGTCACGGTCGAGGACGCGGGGCGCATGGTGGCGGGGCGGCGCGCGGTGCATCCGGCGCTGCCGTTCGTCAACGGGTTCTGCTTCGCGGTCCGGCGGGAGGCGCTCGACGCGGTGGGGCCGCTCGACGAGGCGAACTTCCCCGAAGGCTACGGCGAGGAGAACGACTGGTGCGTGCGCGCCAGGATCGCCGGGTGGACGCTGCGGGTCGCCGACGACTGCTACGTCTGGCATGCGCAGTCGAAGTCGTTCTCGCACGAGCGGCGGCTGAGGCTGGCGGAGCAGGCCGGCATGGCGATCGGGGCGAAGTACGACGCGCGGGTGATGGTCGAGGAGCCGGCGGCGTTCTGCCGGCACAGCCTGGCGCTGCACGGGGTGCGCGAGTGGGTCGGGCGGCGCTTCGAGCGCGAGGCGGTGCTGGCGCGGGGGCGGCGCTGGTCCGGAGCAAAAGTCGCGTTCGTGCTGCCGGTGGCGGCGGAGGGCGGCGGCGCCAACGTGGTGCTGCAGGAGGCCGAGGCGCTCGGGCGGATGGGCGTCGAGGTCGCGCTGCTCAACCTCGCGGCCAACGCGTATGGCGCGGGCGCCGCCTATCCCGAGGTGGAGTCCTGGCGCTTCGAGGCGGACGAGGCGGCGCTGCGGGCCCACGTGCTGGCCGGGGGCTACGACGCAGTGGTGGCGACGGCGCACCAGAGCGCGTTCTGGCTGCCGCTGCAGTCCGAGGCGCGGGCGCGCATGGGCTACTACGTGCAGGACTACGAGCCGCTGTTCTACGACCCGCTCGGGCCGGACCATGCCCTGGCGCGGCTGAGCTACCAGCAGGACCCGGCGCGCGCGGTGTTCACCAAGAGCGTCTGGAACCGCGACATGCTGCTGCGCGAGGTCGGCGTCCAGGCGTCGCTGGTCGGGCCGAGCGTGGACGTCGACCGGTTCCGGGCGGTGGACCGGCTGCGCTTCGACGAGGTCAGGCCGACGCTGCGGGTGTGCGCGATGGTCAGGCCGAGCAGCGAGCGGCGCGGGCCGGAGGCGACCTGGCGGATGATGGCCGGGCTCGCGCACGGGCTGGGGCGCGGGGTCGAGTGCCACGTGTTCGGCTGCGACGACGCCGACCTCGCCGGCTACCGGGCGCGCCACCCCGGCGAGGTGCGCAACCACGGGCGGCTGCGCAGGGCGCAGGTGGCGTCGCTGTTCCGCGGCATGGACGTGTTCGTGGACCTGTCGAGCTACCAGGCGATGGGGCTGACGCTGCTGGAGGCGATGTCCTCGGGGCTGGTGGCGATCGGGCCGGAGCGCGGCGGCGCGGGGGAGTTCGTCACCGACGGGGTGGACGGGTTCCTGGTGCCGACCGGCGACGGCGACGCGGCGCGCGAGGTGGTGCGACAGCTCGGCGCGGGGGACCTGGACATGGCGGGGGTGAGGCGGGGCGCGGTGACGGCGGCGGCGCTGTGGCACCCGGAGCGGGCGGCGCTGGCGATGCTGGAGGTGCTGCTGCCGGCCTGAAGCCAAGGAAGCAAGGCTGGGCTCTGCCCAGACCCGCCAGGGGCGAGCCGCCCCTGGACCGGCACTTACTTAGGGGAGGCGATCCAAGGGCCCAGCCCTTGGCGGGGTACAGGGGCAGAGCCCCTGGCCTTGCCTGTCTGCTCGGCGGATTGCGTCCGGGCTGACGTTTCGCTGGAAGCAGCGAGATGTCGGGTTTCCTGGTTCCACCCGGCTCCAGCGTCACCACGCCCCTTAGCCTCAGAAGCACGGTCTACCTGCAGGGTGGCGACGTCGTGTTCGCCGACGCAGGGACTCCAGCACCTTGGTGGGCGGCGATGCGCCCGGCACCGTGTTCTTCGGCAGCAGCGAGACGATCGCCTGCGCCGGCGGTGTCGGCGACCAACGCATCCTGCAGAACGGCGCGTCCCGTGGGGGCGACGCGATCGTCGGCTTCAGGCCGGTCGTGGGCCAGGTGGAGCCATTCGGCTACTCGGACGCCGAGGCGCGCGTCGCCGGCGCCGGGAGTCGCATCGCTGCCCGCCGGAACCGCGCGGTGCCAGCGACCGGGACGACGCTGTCGACCCGGCTGAGCCTGGTACCTGCCCATGAAAAAGGCCGGCTCCCGCGAGGGAGCCGGCCTGATCACACCCGGAGGCAAGCCCCGGGGTCGCGGGCCTAGGACAGGTTACCCGAGGTGAGGTTGGTGTAGTTCTGGAACACGATCTTGGTCTGGTCGGACAGCGTGATGGTGGTCGAGCCGCCGGACACGGTGGCGGCCTTGAGGATCGCGCTGGCCGTCGAGTTGTAGCCGGAGATCGCGACCTTGTCGGTGGCCTTGAAGTCGCTGATGACGTCGGTGGCGCCGCCGGTGTTGCTGGCGACGAAGTCGTAGGTGTTGACGCCGTTCGTGCCGCCGGTGAGCGACGAGGCGCCGGAGCGCACCACGAACAGGTCGGCACCGGTGCCGCCGATGATCGTGTTGGCGCCGAGGCCGCCGAACAGGGTGTCGCCGGCGCCGGTGGAGCCGCTGGCGTCGATCTTGCCGCTGTCGATCACGGTCAGCATGTTGCCGGCCGCGGTGCCGGTGAAGGTCACCGAGCCGCCGCTGGCGCCGAACAGGGTGACCGGGGCAGCGCCGCCGGTGACGGTCGAGTCGCCCGCGCCGCCAAGGAAGGTCAGGGAGCCCGTCCCGCCGTGGACCAGCTCGTTGCCGGAGCCTGCCGAGATGTAGGCGGTGGCGCTGCCGGCGTTGACCGTGTTGGAACCGTCGTCGCCGACGACCATGGCGTTGCCGACGAGGTTGTAGGTCGAGCTCGTGCCGCCGAAGACCGAGCCGCCGCCGGACCCGAGCGTGACCAAGCCCGCCGCAGCGGTGCTGCTGATCAGGATCGAGCCGGTACCGCCGTTGATGGTCGCGCCGTGGCCGCTGGCGAACACCGTGTCGAAGGCCGAGCCGCCGGTGATCAGGTCGTTGCTGGTCGAGGCGACGAAGCTGCTGCCGGACCCCAGCGTGATCACGTTGGCGCCGGTGCCGGCGTCGACGTAGTCGCTGCCGGCGCCGGTGGTGATCGTGTCGTTGCCGTCACCGGCGTAGATCTGGAAGTTGCCGGACGTGCCGTTGAACACGTTGGCGCCGCCGCCGGCGACGAAGATGCCGTCCGTGGCGCCCGCGTTGAACGTGACGCCCGCCGTGCCGGACAGGAGGCCCGTGAAGCCTGCCGTGGCCATCGCACCGCTGATCGTCGTGGGCGTCGTCGCGACGTCGGTCAGGAAGACGTAGCCGGCCGGGATGGCGACCGAGGTGGACGCCGAGAGGACGACTGCCTCGCTGGTGTTCGGTGTGCCAGTGCCGTCCACGGGCACCGTCGGCGTCGTGGTGCCGGAAGCCACGTTGAACGCGGTCAGGGTGCCAGCCCCGGCCGCCTGGTTGATGATCGAGGCGAACTGCTGGGCGACGGTGAAGTTGGTCACGCCGTTCAGCTGAACGGTCAGAATCTGGTTGTTGGCGCCCGTTACGGTAACGGCAGTCATGGGTTGGTCCCCTTTGTACGTCGGCAATCTGTGGCGGCAGCCACGAACATGCGTCCAACGAATGGTTAACCGAACGCCTCGCCCCAACGCAAGCTTAAAGGGACATCTTAATCAGGGTGTCATATGCATATACCGATACCAGAACCGGTTGCCGTCGGCTGCGTCTTACAGTTGCGCAGGAAAACAGCCGCTCTTGGATGACTAAAGTGTCGGATACAACCACATGTTCTTAATGCTGCGCTGCAGCGTTGTAGTAATTACTAAGATTATTCATCATATATCTAGTTTCTCGTTCAACTGGCTACTCTAGGCGTGGCCGCGACAACGGGAGATGACGCGGTGCAGCATAACGGTTTCTCGTAAGCCGGCCGAAAGCCATACCAAGTCATTGCGTTTTGCCGCTATCGCAGTCCTGGAACGACTCTCGGAAATGAGACCGGATGCCGGAGATGTTAACGTATGCCAAATCCGGAACCATGCCTGCCCGGTCTGCCGATGCTGCCCGGGGTTGCATCGGCAGGCCGCGCGCAGCGAGGCGCATCATCGCAGCAGGCTTCACTCCGCGCGGCCCATGATTTGCGACTGCCGGTGGGTGGGTTACATCCTCGCCCGGCAGGATGCTGCGACGGCGCTGGCGGTTGCGACACGCGTTCCAGGCCGAACAGCCGGAGAGGATGGCGGATGACGACGTTCCAGGAGGACACGAGGCCGGAGCGGGACGGCAGCCCGGCGAGCGGCGATCCCACGACGGACAGCCAGGCGCTGGATGGCCAGGCTCCGGGTGGCGAGGCTCCGGGTGGCGGGGCGTCGCGTGCGCCGGTCGTGGCGGCGGCAGCGCTGCCGGAGCGGCTGCTGCGCCATGCCCGGGTGCTGCCGGATCGCTACGCCCTGCTGCCGCTGCTGCCGCGCGGCAAGGTGGTGGTCGAGGTCGGCGTGGCGACAGGCGACTTCTCCGCGGAGATCCTGCGCGTGTGCCAGCCGAGCCGGTTCGTGGCGATCGACGACTTCCGCTTCCACACCTGGCCGATGGCGTGGGCCGGGCGGCCGGTGGGCGAGATCTTCGCGGGGCGCACCCACGTCGAGTACTACCGCGAGCGCTTCGCCGAGCAGATCGCCGCGGACCGGATGGTGGTGATGCACGACGACAGCGCGCGGGCGCTGGAGAACCTCGGCGACGGCACCGTCGACGTGGTCTATCTCGACGCGGACCATGCCTACGAGTCGGTGCGTCGCGAGCTGGCGATCGTGCGGCGCAAGCTGCGGCCGGACGGGGTCCTCGTGCTGAACGACTACACCATGCTTGACGTCGTCGGGCCGGGGCGGGAGCCCTACGGGGTGATCCAGGCGGCGCACGAGTTCATGGTCGAGCACGACTGGGAGATGACGCACCTGGCGCTGCAGGCATACATGTATTGCGATGTGGCCCTGCGCAGGGTGGCGGCGCCGGACGGGCGGTCGCGGGCGCGGCGGCTGGCGGGGGCGGTGCTCAGGCGCGCGGGGCTGCGCTGACGGGCGGAGGTTGAGGTCAGGGCTCTGCCCTGAACCCGCCAGGGGCAGCGCCCCTGGACCGGCGTTCACAAGAGTCGCACAGGCGGCTTGGCGGTACTTTCCCCTGCCCTTCCGCCGTTCAGCCGCTTGCGCTTTCCTGTCCAGTGCCGGTCCAGGGCGGCTCGCCCTGGCGGGTCCAGGGCAGAGCCCTGGCCTTGCTCGCTTCAAAAGGACGCCGCCATGGACCAGGACCTGAGCCCCCCGCCCGAGATGGTGGCAGCCCTGGCGGCGCCCGGGCTCGACCCGGTGTTCGAGCGCCCGACGCTGCTGGAGACGGAGAGCGCCTGGCACGGCCATGTGCCGTTCGCGCACTGGGTGGTGGCGGCGACGCGCCCGGCGGTGCTGGTGGAGCTGGGGACGCACAACGGGGTGTCGTATGCCGCGATGTGCGAGCAGGTCAGGCGCGAGGGCCTGGCGACGCGCTGCTTCGCGGTGGACACCTGGGCGGGCGACGAGCACGCGGGGTTCTACGGCGAGGACGTGTTCTCCACGCTGAGCCGGTTCCATGCGGAGCGCTACGGCACCTTCTCGCGGCTGCTGCGCTGCACGTTCGACGAGGCGCTGCCGTATGTGCCGGACGGCAGCGTGGATTTGCTGCACATCGACGGGCGGCACCGCTACGAGGACGTGGCGCATGACTTCGCCACGTGGGTGCCGAAGCTGTCGGAGCGCGCGGTGGTGCTGTTCCACGACACCAACGTGCGCGAGCGCGGCTTCGGGGTGTGGCGGCTGTGGGCGGAGCTGCGGGAGCGGCACCCGTCGTTCGAGTTCCTGCACGCGCACGGGCTGGGGGTGCTGCTGGTGGGCGTCGAGGCGCCGGAGGCGGTGGCGGGGCTGTGCGCGCTGGATCAGGCGGGGGTGGCGCGGGTGCGCGAGCGGTTCGCGCGCCTCGGCGAGCGGGGGGAGGTGGCGCAGTCGCTGATGCTGCAGCGCCGGTTCACGGCGGAGGTGCAGGAGGCCGAGGTGCAGGCGCGCGAGTGGGGCGAGCGGCTGGCGGCCACGGTTGGGGACAGCCCGGCGCGGCTGGCGGCCTCGGACGCGGAGCGGCGGGCGCTGCGGATCCAGCTGTCGGCGGCCAAGGCGAACGTGGCGGCGCTGGAGCGCGAGGCGGCGGGCGGGCGGGCGGCCGAGGCGGCGGCGGCG
>CAXSFE010000147.1:0-7109 GCA_964236585.1 uncultured Acetobacteraceae bacterium | reverse complement strand
AAGCCTGGGCTCTGCCCAGACCCGCCAGGGGCGAGCCGCCCCTGGACCGGCCTCCCTTAAGAATCGGATTCCAAAGGCTCGCCTTTGGCGGAGTTTGAGGCAGAGCCTCAACCTTCCTTGCTGCGCCCCCACCTGTACACCCTCGGACCACGGTGGAGGCGGGATTGCGGCATCGGCTGATCGGCATGGCGGCGGCCGCCGTCCTCGCGCTCGCCCCCGGCCCCGCGCGGGCGGACGCGCCCGCCGGCCTGTCGGGCGCAGCACCCGCCGGCGTGCTGCGCGCGACGCTGCCCAACGGCCTGCGCGTCGTGGTGGTGCCCGACCGCCTGGCCCCGGTGGTGGCCACGGAGCTGAACTACCTGGCCGGCTCCAACGACGCCCCTGAGGGCTTCCCCGGCACCGCCCACGCCCTGGAGCACATGATGTTCCGCGGCAGCGCCGGCCTCGACCGCGACCAGCTCGCCGAAACCGGCGCGCTGCTCGGCGGCGTCTACAACGCCGACACCACCGAAACCGTCACCCAGTACACCTACACGGTCCCCGCCGACGACCTGCCCGTGGCGCTGCGCAGCGAGGCCCTGCGCATGCGCGGCCTGTCGATCGCGCCCGAGGACTGGGCGCAGGAGCGCGGCGCCATCGAGCAGGAGGTCTCGCGCGACCTGTCCAGCCCGATCTACGACGCCCTGTCGCAGATGCAGGCGATCCTGTTCGAGGGCACGCCGTACGCCCACGACGCGCTCGGCACCCGCCCCTCCTTCGACGCCACCGACGCCCCCCTGCTCCGCGCCTTCTACGAGCGCTGGTACGCACCCAACAACGCGATCCTCGTCATCGCCGGCGACGTCGACCCGCCCGCCGCGCTCGCCGAGGCGCAGGCCGCGTTCGGCGACATCCCCGCGCGCCCGGTGCCCGAGCACGCCGCCTTCACCGTGGGCCCGGTGCAGGCGCGCACCCTCGCCCTGGCCACGGACTTCCCGGTCGGCCTGGTGGCGCTGGGCACGCGGATGCCGGGCCTGACCACGCCCGACTTCGCCGCCGCCGACGTGCTGGGCGACGTGCTCGGCAGCGAGCGCGGCGCGCTCTACGGCCTGGTGCCGGACGGCCGCGCGCTGACGGCGCAGTTCCAGTTCCGCGCCAAGCCGGGCGTCGGCTTCGGCCTGGCGCTCGCGGCCTTTCCCCGGGGCGGCGACCCGGCCCCGCTGCTCGCCGACATGCGCCGCGTGCTGGCCGACGTGGCCCGCGACGGCGTGCCCGCCGAGCTGGTGGAGGCCGCCCGCCGCCAGGAGCTGGCCCAGCTCGCCTTCGAGAGCGACAGCATCGCCGGCCTCGCGCGCAGCTGGTCGCGCGTCCTGGCGTTCCAGGGCGCCGACTCGCCCGAGGACCTCGCGCGCGCCTACGCCGCCGTCACGCCCGAGGCCGTGAACCGCTTGGCCCGCACCCTGCTCGACCCGCAGGCCACCGTCACCGCGATCCTGACCCCGCGCAGCTCCGGCAAACCCGTGGCAGGCGCCGGCTTCGGCGGCGCGGAAAGCTTCAGCGCCCCGCCCGACCACCCGGTGGTGCTGCCGGGCTGGGCCGCCGACGCGCTCGCCGGCCTGCACCTGCCGGCCGCCCCCGAGCCCCCCGACGTCAGCACGCTGCCCAACGGCCTGCGCCTGATCGTGCAGCCCGAGCACGTGAGCCGCACCGTCTCCGTGTTCGGCCAGGTGCGCGCCGTGCGCGAAACCCAGGAGCCCGCCGGCCAGGAGGGCGTCGCCGCGCTGACCGGCGCGCTGTTCGACCAGGGCACCGCGACGCTCGACCGCCTCGCCCTGCTGCGCGCCACCGACGACATCGCCGCCGTGGAGCGGGCCGGCGCCGGCTTCTCCGTGCGCGTGCTGGCCCCGGAGTTCGCCCACGGCATGGCGCTGCTCGCCGACAACGAGCTGCGCCCCGCCTTCCTCTCCCCGGACTTCCCCGAGGCCACCTTCGCCCGCGTGCGCGGCCAGCTCGCCCAGGGCGTGTCCGGGGCGCTGCAGTCGCCCGACTACCTGTTCCACCGCGCCGTCGAGCGCGCCCGCGTGCCCGAGGACGACCCGACCGCGCGCGAGGCCACGCCGGAAACGCTCGCGGCGCTGCACCCCGCCGACGTGCGCGCCTACTACGCCGCCGCGTTCCGCCCGGACCTCACGACCCTCGTGGTCCTGGGCGACGTGTCGGTGGCCGAGGCGCGCCGCGTGGTGGAGGAGACCTTCGGCGGCTGGTCCGCGCCCGGCCCCACGCCCGCGATCGACCTGCCGCCGACCGGCGCCAGCACCGCCTCGCAGGCGCGGGTGCCCGACGCGAGCAGCCTGCAGGACAGCGTGTCGCTGACCGAGTCGGTGACGCTGCCGGTGGCGAGCCCGGACCGCTACACCCTGATGCTCGGCAACGTCATCCTGGGCGGCGGCTTCTCGTCGCGCCTGTACCGCGACCTGAGGGTGCGCACCGGCTACGTCTACACCGTCAACAGCGCCCTGGACTGGTCGCGCACCCGGGCGGACTACTCGGTCTCCTTCGGCGCCGACCCCCAGACCGTGGAGCGGGCGCGCGCGCTCGTGCTGCGCGACATCGCCGACATGCAGGCGACCCCCGTGCCGGACGCGGAGCTGGCGCGCGCCAAGGCCCAGGTGCTGCGCCGCCTGCCGATGCAGCGCGCCAGCGTCGGCGCTATCGCCGGGCTGTACCTGCGTTTCGCCGACCTCGGCCTGCCCCTCGACGCCGACCAGGCGGCCGCCCGGCACTACCTGGAGATCACCGCGCTGGAGATCCGCGACGCGTTCGCGACCTGGCTGCGCCCGGCCGACCTCGCCCAGGTGGTCAAGGGGCCCCCCGTGGCGCAGTGACGCCGGCGGCCAGGCCCGCAGGCAAGCAAGAATCTTCTTTTTCTGAAGAAAAAGAAGCAAAAAGACTTTGCCCGCTGGAGACCGAACCCCGGCCACGCCCCAGGCCCCACAGGGCAAAGTTCTTTGGTTCTTTCTTTCAAGAAAGAACACGCTTCCTTCCTGCTCGGCCATCCGAAAGACGGCCGCCGGGCCCACGACGGCCCCCACGGGACGCGTCCCGTGGAACCCAGAACCCGAGTCAAGGGATCAAAGGGCCTCACGGCCCTTTGCGGGTCTGGGCAGAGCCCAGCCTTCCTGCCTTGCCGAACCCGCCGCGCGCCCCTCTTATCCCTGCCATGAAGAAGCAGCCCGTCTCGACCACCCAGCCCGCCGACCGCGCGGCCCGCCTCACCGCGCTCCGCCGCGAGAAGATGGCCGACTCCGCCCATGCCTACGTCCGCGGCAGCACGGTGCGGTTCTACGAGTGGCTGGAGGCGTCCGGGCACGTCGAGATCCCGGAGGGCCCGCCGGTGTGGATCTGCGGCGACTGCCACATCGGCAACCTCGGCCCGGTGGCCAGCGCGGACGGCGCGCTCGCGGTGCAGATCCGCGACTTCGACCAGACCGTGGTCGGCAACCCCGCGCACGACCTGGTGCGCCTCGGCCTCTCCCTGGCCATGGCCGCGCGCGGCTCCGACCTGCCCGGCGTGACCACGGCGCACATGGTCGAGCACATGATGGAGGGCTACGAGGCCGCCTTCGCCCAGAGCGGCAAGGCGAACGGCAAGGCGAACGGCCGGGCGAACGGCAACGGGACCGTCGAGGACGACGACGGGGCCGCCGCGCCGGAGATCGTGCGCCTGACCATGCGCCGCGCCGCCGGCCGGTCCTGGAAGCACCTGGCCGACGAGCGCATCGAGGGCACGCAGCCTGCGATTCCCCTCGGCCGCCGCTTCTGGCCCCTGGAGCCGGCCGAGCGCGCGGCGATCGAGGCGCTGTTCGCCCGCGACGACCTGCGCACCCTGGTCACCTCGCTGCGCGCGCGCGACGACGACGCGGGGATCTCGGTGCTGGACGCCGCCTACTGGCGCAAGGGCTGCAGCTCGCTCGGCCGGCTGCGCTACGCCGTGCTCGTGTCGATCGGGCGCGGCAAGTCCGAGCGCCACTGCCTGGTCGACCTCAAGGAGGCCATCGCCGCCGCCGCCCCCCGCGCCGCCAAGGCCGCCATGCCCCGCGACAACGCCGAGCGCGTCGTGGCCGGCGCGCGCCACCTCTCGCCCCACCTCGGCGAGCGCATGCTGCCGGTGCGCCTGCTCGACCGCGCCGTGTTCGCCCGCGAGCTGCTGCCCCAGGACCTCAAGCTCGAGATCGAGGGCGTGTCGCGCGACGAGGCGGTCGAGATCGCCGCCTTCCTCGCCAACACGGTCGGCCGCGCGCACGCGCGCCAGATGTCGATGGCCCAGCGCGCCGCCTGGCTCGCGGAGCTGGGCCGCAACCGCGCCGGCGCGCTCGACGCGCCGTCCTGGCTGTGGACCGCGATCGTGGAGCTGGTCGGCACCCACGAGGCCGCCTACCTCGACCACTGCCGCAAGCACGCCCTGGAGGCATAGGCGCCTCCGCCTCCGCAAGGAAGAAAGCGCGTTCTTTCTTGAAAGAAAGAACCAAAGAACTTCGCAGATCGGTTCCCGGCCCCGCCCGCGCGCCCGGAACCCCAATGTGCAAAGTCTTTTTGCTTCTTTTTCTCCAGAAAAAGAAGGCGCTTCCTTCCCAGCCTACCCCCGAGTCCTGACCGTCGACCGCCCCCCGTCCACCGCGAACACCTGCCCCGTGATCCACCCCGCGTCCGTCGACAGCAGAAACGCCGCGAGCGCCGCCGCGTCGTCCGGCTCGCCGAGGCGCGGGATCGGGTGCTGCGCCGCGATCGCCCGGGCCAGGGTGGCGTTCTCCGTCATCGACGCCGCGATCCCCGAGCGCGTCAGGCTCGGCGCGATGCAGTTCACCCGCGTGTTCGGCGCAAGCTCGGCCGCCAGCGACACGGTGAGCCCCTCGACCGCCCCCTTCGCCGCCGCGATCACCGAGTGGCTGGCAAACCCCGCGCGCGCCGCGACCGAGGAGAACAGCACGACGCCGCTGCCCGGCACGGCGTGCAGCGCCTCGCCCGCCGCCGCGACCGCCACCGCCGCGCCGAGCGCGTTGAGCCGGAACGCGTCGAGGTAGTCCGCCGCGGCCGCCCGCTTGAGCGGCAGCATCACGATCGAGCCGACGCAGTACGCCAGCCCCGCGACGCGCGGCCCGGCCAGCCCCACCGCGCGCGTCAGCGCGTCGGTGTCCATCGCGTCGGCGACCGCGTGCGTGCCGCCCAGCTCCGCGGCCAGCGGCGCGAGCCGGCCCGCGTCGCGCCCCACCAGGTGCACGGTCCCGCCGGCCGCCGCCACGCGCCGCGCGACCGCCGCGCCGATCGCCCCAGTGCCGCCCACGATCACCACCGGATCCGCCATCGAAGCCCTCCCTGCACGCTCTCTCGGACGAGGTGGCCTCGGGAGGAGGCCCGACAAGGAAGGCCAGGGGCACCGCCCCCGCGCCCGAAGGCGGAGACCCCGCCGAGGCGTGCCCCCAAAGCCCGTCCCCCGGGAACGTCGGGCCTCCCGACTCCCGGAGGAGGAAACCTCCACAGGCCCCGGAAGCCCGACCTGGTGCCTCGCAGCAGAAAGAAAGCGAGTTCTTTCTTGAAAGAAAGAACCAAAGAACTTTCCCAAATGGGTTCGGAGCGGCCCGCGTGGCCAGAACCCCATGGGCAAAGTCTTTTTGCTTCTTTTTCTTCAGAAAAAGAAGAGTCTTGCTGTTCCTTCCGGACAGGAACCTGCCGTGGCGCTCACGACACCCCCTAGTATGCGAGGAGCGCCACCAGCTCGCGGCCCGGCTCGGCCGACAGCTCCGCCGTGTCGAGCGTGCCGTCGCCGTCCGTGTCGGCCTTCCTGAACCGCATCGCCACGAACGTCAGGTACTCGGCCTTGTCGACCGTCGCATCCTTGTCGTCGTCGACCGACGCGATCTGCCTGGCGCTCATGATCCCGGTCAGCGCGTCGGCGTCGAGCGCGCCCTTCGCGCCGGCGTCGAGCGCCGCGAACTTGGCCTCCGCCGCCGCGGACGCCTCCGCCAGGCTCACCGTGCCGTCGCCGTCCGGGTCGAGCCGGCTCATCACCACGCTCCTGCCCGCCGGCGTGGCGTCCGCGGCCTGGGCGAGGCGGGCCACGCCGGCCAGGGCGACCACGGCGGCGGCGAACAGCGCTGGGATCCTCATGGGACGGGCCTCTCTCCGGCAGGGGTGGCCGCCCCCGGACGGGGCGACGCGGGCCCGGGCTGTGGCCGAACCATGCCGCAGGGCGGCACCGCCGGACGTGAAGATACGAAGGCGCCGCGGCGGCGAGCCTGTCCCGCGCGACCGCAGGCCCCTGTACCCACCCCGCACCGCCGCGGCCGTCGCGAACCGTGCCGCGCGCCCGGCGTTGGCGGCGGATGACCCTCACCGAGAAGGCGCTGGAGATCCACGCCCGCCTGTGCCGCCTGTACGGCTGCCCGATCGCCTACTTCCACGACCTCGACCCGCTGAGCGAGCTGGTCAGCTCCCTGCTGTCGCACCGCACGCGCAACGCCGACAGCGGCGCCGCCTTCAAGGCCCTGCGTGCCCGCTACCCCGACTGGGCCGACGTCGCCACCGCCCCCACCGCCGAGATCGAGGCGACCATCGCGCGCGCCACCTGGCCGGAACAGAAGGCCCCGCGCATCCAGGCCGTGCTGCGCGCCATCCAGGCCGAGCGCGGCACGCTCTCGCTCGACTTCCTCGCCGACGGGCCGGTCGACGCGGCCCGCGCCTGGCTGGAGCGCCTCCCCGGCGTCGGCCCCAAGACCAGCGCCGCGGTGCTCAGCTTCTCCGTGCTGCGCCGCGCCGCCCTGCCGGTGGACAGCCACCACCACCGCGTCGCCGCCCGCACCGGCCTGATCCCGCGCGCGATGGCCGTCGGCCCGTCGCACGCCGTGCTCGCGGCCCAGCTCCCGCCGGACTGGGACGCGCAGCAGGTCTACGACAACCACGAGGTCCTGATGCTGCACGGCCAGCGCTGCTGCTTCCCGCGCGACCCCGCCTGCGGCCGCTGCCCGCTCCTGGACCTGTGCCCGTTCGGCCAGGCGCTGCACGGCACGCAGGCGGCGACCCTCCCGGCCTGAGGGACGGGCGATCGCCGACGCCCGCGCCACGCGCACCGCCGC
>CAXSFE010000146.1:0-7284 GCA_964236585.1 uncultured Acetobacteraceae bacterium | reverse complement strand
GGGGGGGGGGGGGGGGGGGGGGGGGGGGGGGGGGGGGGGGGGGGGGGGCCAGGGCGAGGGCGGCGCCGGCGGCGAGGGCCGCGTAGAGGGCGTCGGTGAGGAGGCAGAGCTGCACGACGACGCCGAAGCCGATGGCGGGGAGGAGGGCGGCGGCGAGGGCGCGGGCTGGGGGGGCGCCGAGGCGGAGGGCGGTGCGGCGGGTGGCGGCGGCGAGCGCGGAGAGGGCGGCGATCTGGAGGAGGACGGTGGCGAGGCGCCAGTGGGGGGTCAGGGTCTGGAGCGTGGCGAGGAGCGCGGGGTAGCCGGGCATGCGGAACAGGGTGATGGGGGAGGGGGATTCACGGAGGAGGGCGGCGCCGGTGGGGAGGGCGGCGTGGAGCTGGCCAGCGTAGGCGATGTAGCCAGGGGAGTCGGGGGTTTCGATCACGCCGAAGGTGGCCAGCGCGAGGAGGGCGGGGAGGGCGGCGGCGAGGGCGGTGGCGGGGGTGGCGAGGCGGGGCATGGGGTGTTGGTAGGGGGCGGGCGGGGGCGTGCCAAGCGGGGCGGGAGGGGTTGGGCGCGAAGCGCTTGCCGGCAGGGTGCAGCGCTTCCAGGCTGCATCGCAGGACAGGTATGCGGCGGAGGATGGCATGACGGCAGGGACGTCGGTGGCGCACGCGGGCGCGAGGGACATGTCCAGACGGTATGTTGTTGCGGGCTTTGTCTTGTTGGTCGGGTTCATCGGTGTCAGCGCGTGGTTGCTGCATGGGTGGCTGCAACGGCGGTTCGACCTGCCGTTCGCCTTCGCCCTCTATGTGGCTGGCATGCCGGGGGGTATGCTTGGCCTGCCGGTGGTCTGGGCTGCGCTGCGGACCCGACCCGGAATGGACCTGGAGCAGCGTGGGCGTGCGGCCGAGGCGTCAGAACCGGGCCGCCGAAGGTTTCGGGCGTGGGTGATCTTCCTTCTGAGGCTAATGCTGCTGCATCAGTTTGTCAGCCTGCTGCTTGCCGCTGCCACCGGGTTGCCGAAGGACGACGACTGGAGCTTCGTTGTGGTGGTCGCCACGATGCTTGTGACCGTGGTGCCGGATTTCCTGCCGTCACGTGCAGGGGCGTTGCCGGAAACAGTGGAGTTCGACCAGGCGAAGCGGTGCGAGGCGTTGCGGGTGGGCTATCTTGTGCTGACCGTGCTTGGGGCGATCGCCATGGTGGCCGCGGTACGCCTGCCATGGGTTGCGGGGCAGGCGTGGGCATTGGTGCTGCTGGCGAGCGTTCTGGCGGCGCAGATCAGGATGGCGACGCTGCCGAGGTGGACGACGCCGGAGGCGGGCGAGGCGGGCTGAGCGCCTGACCTCAGGATGCGGGTGCGGTCGGGCATGCAGGCTGCGGCCAGGGGCAGAGCAGGAAGGACAGATGGCGTCGGAGCTGTCAGGGGAGAGCGGGGGCGCAGGGGACCTGTCCAGGTGGCGGTTCGTCGCGGGGATGCTCGTCTGGGTCGGGCTCGCGTCCGGTAGCGTCTGGCTGCTGCAGGGGTGGCTTGAGCGTCGGTTCGGCCTGCCTGACGGCGTCGTTTGGCCGGTGGCTTCGTTGCCGGGCAGCGTGCTCGGCCTGCTGCTGGCCCGAAGGTTTGCGCGGACCGGGCTGGGCGCCGATCCGGAGCAGCAACGCCGCAGGGATGAGAAGGGCAGGCGGAGGGTCCGGGCGTGGATGATCGCCGCGCTGTGGTGTCTGCTGCTGGGGCAGCTGGGCCGTTGCGTAGCCGCATTCTACGGTGTTGCTCCGGACAGGGATGAGTGGAGCTTCCCGGTGATCGTCATCCTCTTTGTCGCGATGGGCCTGATGGATCTGCTGTCGTCGCCTGCGGACGCGCGGCCCGACGCGGCGCATCTCGAACGGGCGGCGCAGTGCGAGGCGCTGCGGGTCGGCTACCTGGTGTTGGGCGTGTCGGGGGTTGTCGCCGGGCTGGTGGCGGTGCGCCTGCCCTGGGTTGCGGGGCAGGCGTGGGCGCCGGTCCTGCTGGCGAGCGTGCTGGCGGCCGAGACCAGGATGGCGATGCTGCTGAGGCGGACGGCGCAGCGGGCGGGCGAACTGGTCTGAACAGCCGGCCCGGCGCGGTCAGCCGTAGCCCCATTCCTCGACGCGGATGATCAGGGCGTGGGCGGGTCGTGCGAGCAGTTCGTCGAGGTCGGCGTCGAGGGTGGCGCCGCAGGTGACCTGGCTGTCGCGGAACCTGCGTTCGGCGTCGCGGCCGCCGGCGCGGGTGCGCAGGGTCTCGATCTGGGCGCGGGTGATCGGGCCTCGCCAGGACGGCGGCGGGTCGGAGGGCGGCGGGTCCACGAGGGCGATCACGCCGTGTCCGTCCCAGAAGCGGCACATCCAGCGCCAGAGGATGGTGCCGTCCTCCGCCGTGCCGAAGAGATCCACGCCGAGGGCCATGCCGACTCCTTGTCTTCGTGAGGCCGGTCCAGGGCGGCTCGCCCTGGCGGGTCCAGGGCAGGGCCCTGGCCTTGCCTGCTGCCGGCCTTGCGCGGGGCCTGCGAGTCGGCCATATCCCGCGCGCCGGCGCGTGCGCCGGTAATTCGCACGCGGGGCGACTTTCCCGGGCCTCTGGTCCGGGTCCGGTGCCGTTCGGCTCAGGCCGGCGGCTCGGCTCCGCGGAGGTTCAACCGGACGACAGGAAAGGTCACGCCCGATGGCGATGCCCGACTATACCCTCCGCCAGCTTCTCGAGGCCGGCGTGCATTTCGGCCACCACACGCGGCGGTGGAACCCGCGGATGGGGCCGTACATCTTCGGCATCCGCAACCAGGTGCATATTCTCGATCTGCAGCAGACCGTGCCGATGCTGGACCGTGCGCTGCGCGCGACGCGCGACGTGACGGCGGCGGGCGGGCGGGTGCTGTTCGTGGGCACCAAGCGGGCGGCGGCGGAGCATGTGGCCGAGGCGGCGCGGCGCTGCGGGCAGTACTACGTCAACCACCGCTGGCTGGGCGGGATGCTGACGAACTGGAAGACGATCACGGGCAGCATCAAGCGGCTGCGCCAGATCGAGGAGATGCTGGCGGGCGACGTGACGGGGCTGACGAAGAAGGAGGTCCTGGAGATCACGCGCGACCAGGAGAAGCTGGAGCGCTCGCTGGGCGGGATCAAGGAGATGGGCGGGCTGCCCGACATCCTGTTCATCATCGACACCAACAAGGAGAAGCTGGCGGTCGAGGAGGCGAACAAGCTGGGGATTCCGGTGATCGCCATTCTCGACAGCAACTCCGATCCGGCGGGGGTGACGTATCCCATTCCGGGCAACGACGATGCGATCCGGGCGATCACGCTGTACTGCGAGCTGATCTCGGGCGCGGTGCTCGACGGCATCAGCGCGGAGATGGCGGCGTCTGGGCATGACATCGGCGGCGCCGAGGAGCTGCCGATGGAGGTGATGCCCGAGGTGAGCATGCCGGAGCCGGCGGCCGCCACGGCCTGAGCCTGTGCGGCCGGCCCCTGCGGGCCGGCGGTGGGGTGGGCTGGCGGGGAGGTCGTGCCGAGGGTGTCCGGGAGGGCGCCGCGGCGGGGCCTCCCCGGTCCTATTTTGCAAGGCCCGGCGGCGTGCGAGGCTTCGGCCTGAAGGCGTGTCGCGGGTAAGACCACGGGAGAGGGTGCATGGCCGAGATCACGGCGGCTCTGGTGAAGGACCTGCGCGAGAAGACCGGCGCGGGGATGATGGACTGCAAGCGGGCGCTGACCGAGACCGGCGGCGACACCGAGGCGGCGGTCGACTGGCTGCGCAAGAAGGGCCTGTCGCAGGCGGCGAAGAAGTCCGGGCGGGTCGCGGCCGAGGGACTGATCGGGGTCGCGTCCGAGGCGGGGCGGGCGGCGATGGTCGAGGTCAACGCGGAGACAGACTTCGTGGCGCGCAACGAGGCGTTCCAGGGGTTCGTGTCGGCGGTGGCGAGGATCGCGCTGGCGAGCGGCGAGGACGTCGAGGCGCTGAAGGCGGCGGCGTATCCGGGGACGGGGCGGACGGTCGCCGAGGAGCTGGTGCAGCTCGTGGCCACGATCGGCGAGAACATGACGATCCGGCGCGTCCGGGTGCTGGGCGTGCAGCAGGGGGTGGTGGCGTCGTACGTGCACCAGCCGCTGAAGCAGGGGCTGGGCAAGATCGGCGTGCTGGTGGGCGTCGAGGGGGCGTCGGAGATGGACGCGCTGGAGCTGCTCGGGCGCCAGGTGGGGATGCAGGTGGCGGCGACGCGGCCGGAGGCGTTGGACATCACCGGGGTGGACGGGTCGGCGCTGGAGCGCGAGCGCTCGGTGCTGGCGGAGCAGGCGCGGGCGTCGGGCAAGGCCGAGGCGATCATCGACAAGATGGTCGATGGGCGGATCCGGAAGTACTACGAGGAGGTCGTGCTGCTCGAGCAGGTGTGGGTGCACGACGGGGAGAGCCGGGTGAAGGCGGTCGTGGCCAAGGCGGGGGCGACGCTGTCGGGGTTCGCGCGGTTCACGTTGGGCGAGGGCATCGAGAAGCCGGAGGACGACTTCGCGGCGGAGGTCGCGAAGACGGCGGGGGTGGCTGCGCAGTAGTCAAGGAAGGCCAGGGGCTCTGCCCCCGGACCCCGCCAAAGGGCGAGCCCTTTGGAAACCTCGACTGGGCCTGTGCCCAATTTGTGCCGGTCCAGGGCGGCTCGCCCTGGCGGGTCCAGGGCAGCGCCCTGGCCTTGCTGCCACTTGTCTGACTTGTGACACGTGGCGGCTGACCTTATACCGTGGCGCCCTCACAGCCGCGGATGCGCATGCCCGATCGTTCCCCCTACAAGCGCGTTCTCCTGAAGGTCTCCGGCGAGGCGCTGATGGGTCGGCGGGACTACGGGCTGGACGTGGACATGGTGCGCCGGGTCGCGGCCGACGTGGCGGACGTGGTGGCGGCGGGGGTGCAGGTCTGCCTGGTGATAGGGGGCGGCAACATCTTCCGGGGCGTGTCGGCGGCGGCGGGGGGCATGGACCGGGCGCAGGCGGACAGCATGGGGATGCTGGCGACGGTGATGAACGCGCTGGCGGTGCAGAACGCGCTGGAGCGGTGCTCGGTGCCGACGCGGGTGCAGTCGGCGATCACGATGCCCAACATCTGCGAGCCGTATATCCGCAGGCGGGCGGAGCGGCACATGGAGAAAGGGCGGGTCGTGGTGTTCGCCGCGGGGACGGGCAATCCGTTCTTCACCACGGACACGGCGGCGGCGCTGCGGGCGGCGGAGATGCAGTGCGACGTGCTGCTCAAGGGCACGCAGGTGGACGGGGTGTATTCGGCCGATCCGAGGCGCGATCCGGCGGCGGAGCGGTTCGAGGAGCTGACGTATCACGACGTGCTGGCGCGCGACCTCAAGGTGATGGACGCCGCCGCGATCAGCCTGGCGCGGGAGAACGGGCTGCCGATCGTGGTGTTCAACATCCACGCGCCCGGAGCGTTCGCGCAGGTGGTGCGCGGCGAGGGGCGGTTCACGCGGATTGTGGAGCCGGCGCCGGCGTGAGCGGCGGGCGGCGCCGGTGCGTGGCGAGTTGGTGTGTGCCGGGCCGGTGCGTGGCAGGACGGTGTGTGGCAGACCTGGGGCTTCGGCGGGTCATGGATTCGGCGGGGTGAGGCTGGCGAGCGGCGTGGGCCGGCCGGCGGATTGGGGAGACAAGGATGCCTGCGGACCTGGCCAGCCTGAAGACGGACCTGACGCGCCGCATGGACGGGGCGATGGAGACGCTGCGCCGCGACTTCGGGGGGCTGCGCACCGGGCGGGCGAGCCCGGCGCTGCTGGAGCCGGTCAAGGTCGAGGCGTACGGGTCGGAGGTGCCGATCACGCAGGTGGGCACCATCGGGGTGCCGGAGCCGAGGATGCTCACGGTGCAGGTGTGGGACCGCACGCTGGTGGGCGCGGTGGAGCGGGCGATCCGCGACTGTGGGCTGGGGCTGAACCCGATGACGGACGGGCAGACGCTGCGGGTGCCGCTGCCGCAGCTGACGGCGGAGCGTCGCGTGGAGCTGGCCAAGGCCGCGGGGCGCTACGGCGAGGGGGCGCGGATCGCGGTGCGTGGGGTGCGGCGCGACGGGATGGACCAGATCAAGGCCTTCGAGAAGAAGAACGAGATCGCCGAGGACGAGGTCAAGGACTGGGCGGACGAAGTGCAGAAGCTCACGGATTCGTATGTCAAGCGCATCGACGAGTCGCTCGTCGAGAAGGAACGCGAGATCAAGCAGGTCTGAGGGGGGTGATCGCGCGTAGGAGGAAGCAAGGTTGAGGCTCTGCCTCAAACTCCGCCAAGGGCCGGGCCCTTGGATCGCCTTCCCTCAGGGATGGGTGTCCAGAGGCCCCTGGCCTTTGGCGGGTCCGGGCGCAGCTGACCAAAGGTTCCGATGGCCCGCTTGGGCCATTGGAATGGTCAGCGGAGGGAGAGCCCGGCCTTGCTGTCCTTCTGCCGGAGAGGCCCGTGCGTTCCAGGACGACCAGCAATGACCGGTGAGCCGGCAGTACAGTCCAGGCCGCTCGCGGCGTCCGGCGCCGACGTGCCGCGCCACGTGGCGATCATCATGGATGGCAACGGGCGCTGGGCGGCGGCGCGGGGCCTGCCTCGGGTGGCGGGGCATCGCGCGGGGGCGCAGGCGGTGCGTCGCGCGGTGGAGGCTGCGATCCGGCACGGGGTGGACTGGCTGACGCTGTATGCGTTCTCGTCGGAGAACTGGCGGCGGCCGGAGGCGGAGGTGAGCGACCTGACCGGGCTGCTGCGGCACTACCTGCGCCACGAGGTGGCCGAGCTGCACGCGCAGGGGGTGCGGATGCGGGTGATCGGCGAGCGGGAGCGCTTCGACGAGGACATGCGCCACGAGCTGGCGCGGGCGGAGCGGCTGACGGCGGGCAACGCGCGGCTGAACCTGACGGTGGCGCTGTCGTATGGCGGGCGGGCGGAGCTGGTGGCGGCGGCGCGCGGGATTGCGCAGGCGGTGCGCGACGGAGCGCTGGAGCCGGGCGGGATCGACGAGGCGGCGATCGAGCGGTTCCTGTTCACGGCGGGGATGCCGGACCCGGACCTGGTGATCCGCACCAGCGGGGAGTGCCGGCTGTCGAACTTCCTGCTGTGGCAGTCGGCGTATGCCGAGCTGGCGTTCCCGGACGTGATGTGGCCGGATTTCTCCGACGTGCATTTTGCCGGCGCGGTGGCGGAGTACGGGCGGCGCGAGCGGCGCTTCGGGGTGCGACCTGGCTGAGGGCGCGCCTGCGCGCGGGGCCGGCGGTGCGGCCTCCGCCGGCGGCGGGCCGGGACGCGAGGGGCCGAGGC
>CAXSFE010000145.1:0-7410 GCA_964236585.1 uncultured Acetobacteraceae bacterium | reverse complement strand
GCTCCCAACCCCCACGCCCACTGGCTCTCCGACGCCGCCGCCGCCCGCTGCACCGTCGTCGGCGCCCCACCCCGTCACGACCCCCGTGACACCGACGCCGAAAACCCCCCGAACCGTCACGACCCCCGTGACGCCCCCCGTCACGACTCCCGTGACGCCCCCGCCGCCCCCGAGCCCGCCCCTCTGGCCGCCCCCGCCCACCCCGGCCACGCCCTGCGCGACGCCCTCGCCCAGCGCGGCCTGCCCCCGACCCTGGCCGCAGCCCGCCTCGGCATCAGCCGCCAGCGCCTCCACCAGCTCACCCGCGGCACCCGCGCCATCACCGCCGACACCGCGCTGCGCCTCGAACCCCTCCTGGGCGAGCACGCCGAGACCTGGATGGCCCGCCAGGCCCGCCACGACCTCGACACCAGCCGCCGTCGCGCCGCTGCGGACGAAGCGTAGGCAAGGCCAGGGCGCTGCCCTGGACCCGCCAGGGGCGAGCCGCCCCTGGACCGGCGTGAGTTAAGAAATAAAATGAAATTAATCCCGATTATAGATTTCTTGACGATCAGATCAAGCTAGGTTAATTCTTCAGAGACGGGACAGCGGTAATATAGAATATCACTTGTTGTGGAATTTATTTAGTAACTTGAGAAAGCTCCAAGACCGAAATGAAATTTTTCGCGTTCCCAACCTCAGAAGAGAAAGCTCGTTATGCGGAGGAACATTATCATCGGGATGAACGTATCCAATGGGCTAGACAGAACAAGATTGCGCAAACATCTAACAGAATTGCTAAAGTAGGCCTAATCTGTGCAGCAATTGCTGCTGGTGGAGGTGCTATAGCTTCTTACTATGCTGTAGGAGTCTACAAGGAAACTAAAAAACAAGTCGCCGCAGCGGAAAGTGCTTTGCGGGCTGATATAGCTTTTATTGGAGTTGATCTTAGAAATTACAATTATCGGAAAAACGGATCTCTGATGTGGACCATAATTCCTCGCCTTGGAAACACCGGGAGTAGAGCTACTACTGGAATGAGAGTCAGATGGGACTCAATTGTTGAACCGACTGCTAGACCAGAAACGTGGTGGTTCATTGATCGATCTGGAAAAGAAGATAATAAAGGCCCATGGATACCTGCTGAATATGGCGCGCATGTGACGCGAGATGTGCATATGTTCCAGACTGACGGAGAAACGCTAAACGCTGTTCGAAGCCACAAAATGTCCATCGCGATGATTGGTGACGTTCGCTATGGCGACACGATCGAAACTGGAAGAATTACACAATATTGCTTCTCCTTAGAATTACCCGAAGTTGATTTTACGCAGCAGATCGAGGGAGAAGTTGCCGGTGAGATCTCTCCTTGCTGGAAACACAATTGTCAGGATAAAGATTGCGGAAATGTGGAGGCGCCTCAAGACACGCTACCCTGACGGAGTGTAAGCCTGTAATCACCCAATTAGCCTACACCAGACGTAACTCCACAATCTCACCCATCAATTACCATAACCGTTGTACATTAAGTCTCAATAAATGTAGATAGCCATGATTCTTTAATGTGGCTAAGGACTATTTGCGATCCAACGCCTGTTGTATTAAATGTCTTACTCCGATCCGACCAATAGTGTTATGTCTACCGTCGTAAGTGCCGGACGGGCCATTCCATATGCTTCCGTTGGCTACGAGCATGATGCTCCCGCCAAACCGGCGATTAATCAGCCTAGCTTGTAGCGGTAATGGCTTTTCCCTACCGTCAAGGTCATATCCATAGAAACCATCGTCCCAGACACTTCGTGTGCGGTAGTCTCCAGGGGAAATTTCGACTAGCTCTTCTGACATGCCGATCGCCTCGTCGTAAACGCCAGACGGCGCGAGATTTTCAAGTTCAAGAAAGAGGAATGATTGGCCTGGTGCCTCCGGAAAATACTCAAGCGCCAAGGTCGTTGGCCGCACGATGTCGGCAACTCTTTCTCCAACCATAAACTCTAGACAGTTTAGCTCAGTCGCAAGCTTTACGGTTAGGAAGTCCCTACCCCCGCCGCTTGGATAATGGCCGTGGTTCTTCCCCTTGCCCATAAATAGGCTCAGCACTCGCTCTATCTTTGGCAGAGCCTTCCATATCTGGACTTCCGCAGGTACAGGTCCCACGGCCTTGTTGACTGCCGCGGTCCAATTCGCCTGCGCCTCTTTGTGAAATTCCTTTTGCGTCTGATGAAACATGCCGACTTGCTCCTCCTCATGCCAACCAGGAATCGGTGTACTCAATCGAAGCCGATGCTTTGTCTGTCTCATCGGACACTGCGGCGAGGAAGCGGACGCGCCAAGGCCTGCCCACGCTCACCCCGCCTCCGCTATCCAGTCCTCTGACCGCAATCCCTCGACCCGCCCGAACTCCCCCAGGTTCCCCGTCACCACGACCAGCCCCCTGCTCCTGGCATGCCCCGCGATCATCAGGTCGTACGCCCCGATCGACGCCCCCCGCCGCTCAAGGCTCGCCCTGATGTCCGCCGCATGCCCCGCCGCCGCGCTGTCGAACGCCAGCACCCCCAGCCGCGCCGCGAACCGCTCGACCGCCCCCCGGTTCTCCGCCGGCCGCGCCGACCTCTCCGCGCCATACAGCAGCTCGAACAGCACGACGTCCGAAATGCACAGCCCGCTCGCCTCCGCGTTGAACCGCGCCCGCAGCCCCGCCGGCCGGTCGCGCAGCACCCGGAGGCACAGGTCCGTATCCAGCAGGAACCGCAGCATCAGAACCCCTCGCGCGCCTGGGCCCCCGGCTGAACCCGCTCCCCGAGATCGACCCCCGCCGCATCGAAGAAGTCGTCCCACGCCGCATCCGCCGGCGCGATGATCCGCCGCGGCCCGTCCTGCGTGACGACCACCTCGCGCACCCCCTCCCCGAACGCGACCGCGCGCGGCAGCCGCACCGCCTGCGACCGGTTGGACAAGAACAGCGTCGTCCGCGTCGCCATGGCCACCTCCATACCCCCAACGGACATACGCTCCCCCGCCCTCGACGCAACCGCGACGCATGCCCCCCGGCCGGCGAAGCGCCTCCTGCCCGGCGTGAGTTGGGCAACGGCAACTCACGTGACCTGCCGGACCCTGCGTCGCGAGACAAACCCCCACGGTCCTGGCGCACCTGGACAGGTCGCCACCAAGCCTCCTAGCCTGATGGTCACATGGCCATGCGAGGTGCCCACATGCTTGTCTCGACAGCCGATGCCAAGAACAGGCTGAGCGCACTGCTGAGCGAGGTCGCGCGCGGCGGCGAGGTGACTATCACGAAACGGGGCGTCCCCGTCGCCAGGCTCGTCCCGGCCACCCCGAGCTTCGATCGCGAGAAGGCGCGCCGCGCCGCCGCAGGCCTGCTGGAGGCCAGCCGCGGTACGAAGCTGGACGGCCTCGCGATCAAGGACCTCGTGGGCGAAGGCCGGTCTTGAGCTTCGTGCTCGACAACTCCGTCGCCCTGGCCTGGTGCTTCGAGGACGAGCAGACACCCACGGTCCTGGAACTGCTGGACAGGGTGACGGAGACCGGAGCCACCGCACCCATGCTCTGGCCCCTCGAAGCGCTCAACGGCCTGTTCGCCGCCGAGCGCCGCCGCCGGCTGGACGCCGCCAGGCGGGCCACGCTCGCAGCCTTCCTGAGGGAGCTGCCGATCCGGCTGGACACGGAAACGGCGGACCAGGCCTGGGAGGACACTGCGAGGCTTGCCGAGAAATTCCGGCTGACGGTCTACGACGCGTCCTACCTGGAACTTGCGCAACGCCGCAGGCTCCCGCTCGCCTCGCTCGACAAGGACCTTCGGAAGGCAGCCACCTCGGCCGGCATCGAAGTCCTGGGCCAGCCCTGAGGAACATCCGGCCGAACCCCCACGCCCTCGGGTGCACCGCCCTGGCCCGTCGTCGGCGCCCCACCCCGTCACGACCCCCGTGACACCGGGGGCGAAAACCCCCCGATCCGTCACGACCCCCGTGACGCCCCCCGTCACGACTCCCGTGACACCTCCGCCGCTCCCCGTCGCCGCCCCACGCCCCCTCTCCACACGAACCTCCCGACCCCCGCTCCGCCCGGAGAACCGCGCCACCGACCCCGCGTCCCCCGCCTACCGTCCCTCCCGCCGCCAAGCCAGCAGCACCAGCCCCAGCAACAGCGGCAGCCCCGCCCACGCCGGCAGCAGCGGCACCGAGCTCACCCCCGTCACCAGGTGCGCATCCCGCCGCCTCAGCCCGATCCACCCCGCCCCGCTCGCCGACCCCTCCGCCCCCACCATCCGCAGCTCCGGCGCCCCCCCCGGCCGCAGCCAGTGCGCACTCCCCCCCGACTGCCGCAGCAGCCCCCCCAGCTTCTCCGGGCTCGCCCGCAGGTCCGCCTCCTCCTCCGGATTGGCCGCCTCCGCCGCCGCGAACGCCCGCCGCGTCCCGTCGCTCACTCCCCACACCCCCGGCGCCGCCGCATCCAGCGTCGCCGCCGCCCGCCCCGGCCCCGCCGCGGCCAGCGCCACCACCTGCGTCCCCCCATCCGGCGCCGTGACCGTGACCAACCCCCCCGGCGCCTCCGCCAGCGAGCGCCGCTCCACGCTCATCCGCCCCCCCTCGATCCTTGCCTCCAGCGCCTCCTCCTCCAGCCCCGGCTCCTTCATCAGCCAGTGCGCCAGCCTGCGCAGCAGCTCCGCCTGCGGCCCACCCCCCTCGTGCCCCCGCGCCCACAGCCAGATCTGGTCCGACATCAGCATCGCCGCCCGCCCCTGCTCCACCCGGTCCAGCAGCAGCAGCGGCATCCCCTCCGGCCCGCTCATCACCACCTGCCCGTGCGCATCCTGCGGCGTGATCGCCCGGTACCACGGCCCCCACGCCGGCTCCGCCCCCGCCGCCGCTCCCTGCACCGCGCTCCCCTGCACCCCCCCCGCCTGCACGCCCGCCCCCTGCACCCCCCCGCCCTGCACGCCTGCCGCCACCGTGTTCGCCCCCGGCAACCCCTCCGTCACCGGATGCCGCTCCCCCAGCGCCGTGACCCTCGGCCGGAACGCCCCCTCGACCAGCCCGTCCGGCCCCGTATCCGGCGCCCTTGCCGGCAAGACCTCGGCCAGCGGCGTGTCCGACAGGCTGTCCGCCCCCACGAACTCCGGCCCCACCGACAGCAGCAGCCCCCCGCCCGCCCGCACATAATCCGCAATATTCCGCAGATACGGCATCGGCAGAATGCCCCTGTTCTGGAACCGATCGAGGATGATCAGGTCGAACTGCGCGATCTTCTGCACGAACAGCTCCCTCGTCGGGAACGCGATCAGCGCCAGCTCCCCGAGCGGCGTCATGTCGTCCTTCTCCGGCGGCCGCAGGATGGTGAAGTGCACCAGGTCCACCGACGGATCCGCCTTCAGCAGCCGCCGCCACACCCTCTCCCCCTGGTTCGGCTCCCCCGACACCAGCAGCACCCGCAGCCTGTCCCTCACCCCGTTGATCGGCACCACGACCCTGTTGTTCAGGTCCGAGATCTCCCCCGCCCGATGCCCGACCGAGATCTCCACCACCGTCGGCCCCGGCTGCGCGATCGGCACCGCCACGTCCTGCTCGACGCCGACCGGCACCGTCCGCTCGACCGCCGCCTCCCCGTCCCGCCGCACGCTCAGCGTCGCCGTCCCCCCCGCACCCCCTCCCGCCACCCCCAGGTCCTCGACCACCACCCGCACCGCGACATCCCGCCCGACCACCCCGTACGTCGGTGCCGCCACCACTCTCAGCCGCCTGTCCGTCTGCGGCCCTGATGCCGGCATCAGCAGGTGCAGCGGCGCCGGCGCGAACCCCCCGTTGCCCGCCGGCACGTCGTGCACCTGCCCGTCGCTCAGCGCCACGATCCCCGCCAGCCGGTTGCGCGGGATGTCCGCCAGCGCCCGGTCCACCGCCGCGAACAGCCGCGTCCCGTCCCGCCCCCCCTCCGGCACGCCCACCGTCCGCAGCTCGAGCCCCGGCAGCCTCGCCGCCTGCGCCTGCAGCGCCCGCGCCGCCGCCTCCACCGTCGCCAGCCGCCCGTCGATCCCCATCGACGCCGTCCGGTCCACGACCAGCAGCCCGATGTCCGGCAGCGCGTCGCGCACCTCCTGCACCAGCCGCGGCCCCGCCAGCCACGCCAGCAGCACCCCGAACGCCGCCGCGCGCACCCATGCCCCCCGCGCCCGCCGCAGCAGCGCCAGCGCCACCACCCCCACCGCCAGCACCGCCAGCGCCACCAGAAGCCAGAGCGGGACCTCGGGCGTGAAGTGCAGGGAGGTCAAGGAAGCAAGGCCGGGCTCTGCCCGGACCCGCCAAAGGGCCGAGCCCTTTGGAAACCCTGACCCAAGAATCGGATTCCAAAGGCTCGGCCTTTGGCGGAGTCCAGAGGCAGAGCCTCTGGCCTTGCTTGCTGCCTCACTGCCCCAGCCGCTCCAGCAGCGCCGGCACGTGCACCTGGTCCGCCTTGTAGTTCCCGGTCAGCGCGTAGATCACCAGATTCACCCCGAAACGATAAGCCATGGTGCGCTGCCGGTTGCCCCCGGGCAGCATCGCGAACGGCGACCGCCCGGCCGCGTCGACCGCCCACGCCGCCGCCCAGTCGTTGGCGCCGACGATCACCGGGCTGACGCCGTCGTTGTCCGGGCTGGGGTCGCGGCTGACCCAGACCGGCGCGCCCGTGTAGCGGCCGGGATAGTCGGACAGCAGGTAGAACGAGCGCGACAGCACGTGCCGGCTGTCGAGCGGCGCCAGCGGCGGAACCTGCAGCGCGGCCGACACCCGGCGCAGGGCCGCGTCCGCGCCCGGGGAGAAGCCTGCGCCGCTGCCCTCCTCGCCGCCGCCGCGCGTGTCGATCACCACGATGCCTCCGTGCGCCATGTAGGCGTTGAGCGCCCGCGCGCCCGCCGGCTCCAGCGTGGTCTGCGCGGTCACCGGCCAGTAGAGCAGGGGATAGTAGCTGAGGTCGTCGGCGCCAGGCCGCACCGGCAGCGGCTCCGCGAGCTGGGCGGCAGTGCGGCCGTTGACGTAGGCGGACAGGCCGGTGAGGCCCTGCAGCGAGACGTCGTCGATCTGCGCGTCGTCTGTCACCACATAGGCAAGGTGGGTGGCCAGCGCGGGGCTCTGCTCGGGGGCGGCGCCGATCGGCGTCTGGCCGGGGAACAGGTTGCCCTTCGGCGTGGACGGAATCGCCTGCACCGGCACGACGCGCGCCCCGCCAGGCGACGCCGCGTCGGCGGGCAGGGCGGCAGCCCTTGCACCCGTGGCCCGGGCCTGGGCGGGGGCACCCAGGAGCGCGGCAGCCAGGAGCGCGGCGGCGGCGGCCCGCCCGAGCAGGCCGCGCAGGAGCAGGCCGAGCACCAGGTCCAGGGCCAGGAGCGCCGTGGCCGCGGCCAGCAGCCAGGGGCCGAGCGGCCGCTCCCGCCCGGCGGCGACC
>CAXSFE010000144.1:0-7502 GCA_964236585.1 uncultured Acetobacteraceae bacterium | reverse complement strand
ACGAGGCGAAGGGGGCCGCGGTGCTGGACACGGCCGCGGGGCGGCTCGACGCGCCGGTGCGGGCGGCGGGCGCGGTGCGCGGGCCGCACGGGGCGGCGTTCCGGCCGCAGCACCTGCAGGGGCTGGGGGTGCTGGACGAGGCGGGGCTGGGGGATGCGATGGCGGCGGCGAGCGTGTTCGCGTCGGCCGCGCGCTACGAGCCGTTCGGGCTGTCGGTGCTGGAGGCGGCGCAGGCGGGGATGGCGCTGGTGCTGTCCGACATCCCCAGCCTGCGCGAGCTGTGGGACGGGGCGGCGCTGTTCGTGGCGCCGGGGGACGCGGCGGGGTTCGCGCACGCGATGCGAGCGGCGCTGGATGCGCCGGAGGGGTTGGCGGAGGCGGCGGGGGAGCGGGCGAGGTTGTACGGGGTGGCGCAGATGGCGGAGGGGATGGCCGGGGTGCATCGGAGGGTCGGGGGCGAAGGAAGGCCAGAGGCTCTGCCTCTGGACTCCGTCCAAGGTGAGCCTTGAGAATCCTATGCTTAAGGAATGGGATCAAAGGGTCCTCGGACCCTTTGCGGGTCCGGGCAGAGCCCGGCCTTGCTTTTCTTCCTAGCGGACTTTCGTCCTGATGCGGGTCGTCTACGTGACGCACTCGCTGGAGTCCTGCTGGAACCACGGCAACGCGCACTTCCTGCGCGGCGTGCTGCGCGAGCTGATGGCGCGGGGGCACGAGGTGCGGGTGTTCGAGCCGGAGGAGTCGTGGAGCCGGGAGAACCTGGTGCGCGACGCGGGCGAGGCGGGGCTGGGGGCGTTCGCAGAGCACTACCCGGAGCTGGGGTCGATGCGGTTGGGGGTGGAGCCGGACCTGGACGCGATGCTCGACGGGGCGGAGCTGGTGCTGGTGCACGAGTGGACGGAGCCGGCGCTGGTGGCGGCGATCGGGGCGCGGCGGGCGACGGGCGGGCGCTTCTCGCTGTTGTTCCACGACACGCACCATCGCGCGGTCAGCGACCCGGAGGCGATGCGGCGGTACGACCTGTCGGGGTACGACGGGGTGCTGGCGTTCGGGGAGGCGCTGAGCGCGGTGTATCGCGGCTGGGGGTGGGGCGGCCGGGTGTTCACCTGGCACGAGGCGGCGGACGTGCGGCTGTTCCGGCCGCCGGCGGTCGAGGGCGAGCGCGAGGGCGCGGTGTGGGTGGGGAACTGGGGGGACGGGGAGCGGACGGCGGAGCTGGAGGCGTTCCTGCTCGCGCCGCTGCGGGCGGAGGGGGTGGCGCTCGATGTGCACGGGGTGCGCTATCCGGAGGAGGCGCTGGCGATGCTGGCGCGGTACGGGGCGCGGTATCGGGGGTGGCTGGCCAACCCGCGGGCGCCAGGGGTGTTCGCGCGGCACTTGATGACGGTGCATGTGCCGCGGCGGTGGTATGCGACGCGGCTGCCGGGGATCCCGACGATCCGGGTGTTCGAGGCGCTGGCGTGCGGGATCCCGCTGGTGTCGGCGCCATGGGCGGACAGCGAGGGGCTGTTCACGCCGGGGGAGGATTTTCTCGTGGCGGTGGACGGGGAGGCGGTGCGGGGGCACGTGCGGGCGCTGCGGGAGGACGCGGGGCTGCGGGCGGGGGTGGCGGCGCGGGGGCTGGCTGCGATCCTGGCGCGCCACACCTGCGCGCACCGGGTGGACGAGCTACTGGGGATCGTGGCGGGGCTGGGCGGGCGGGTTCCTCCCCGCGCCGGTGGCGGGGCGGAGGGCGGGGGCTGATGGAGATCGCATTCTACGGGTCGAGCCTGCTGTCGTCGTACTGGAACGGGGCGGCGACGTATTACCGCGGGCTGCTCGGGGCGATGGCGCGGTTGGGCCATGGAATCACGTTCTACGAGCCGGACGCGTTCGACCGGCAGAGCCACCGCGACATCGAGCCGCCGGATTGGGCGCGCGTGGTGGTGTGGCCGGCGACGGCGGAGGGGCTGCGGGGGGTGCTGGCCGAGGCGGGGCGGGCGGACGTCGTGATGAAGGCGAGCGGGGTCGGCGTGTTCGACGCGGAGCTGCTCGACGGCGTGGTGGCCGGCGCGCGGCCGGGGGCGCTGCGCTGCCTGGTGGACGTGGACGCGCCGGCGACGCTGGCGGAGATGCGGGGGGATGCGGGGCATCCGGTCAGGCGGGCGCTCCCGGCGCTGGACCTGGTGGTGACGTATGGCGGGGGGCCGCCTGTGGTGGCGGCATACGAGGGGATGGGCGCGCGGCGCTGCGTGCCGATCTACAACGCGCTCGACCCGCGGACGCACCATCCGGTGGCGGCGGAGGCGCGGTTCGCCGCGGACCTGTCGTTCCTGGCGAACCGGCTGCCGGACCGGGAGGCGCGGGTGGAGCGTTTCTTCCTGGAACCAGCGGTAGATCTTCCTAGGTTTAGTTTCCTGCTAGGTGGCAATGGCTGGGACGGCAAGCCGATGGCTGGGAACGTGCGCCGGCTCGGGCACGTGGGGACGGCGGACCACAACGCGCTGAACTGCTCGGCGCTGGCGGTGCTGAACGTGGCGCGCGACAGTATGGCCGACGTGGGGTTCTCGCCGGCGACGCGGGTGTTCGAGGCGGCCGGTGCGGGTGCCTGCCTGATCACCGACACCTGGGAGGGGATCGAGCAGTTCCTGGCCCCGGGCGAGGAGGTGCTGGTGGCGCGTGACGGCGCGGAGGTGGCCGAGCACCTGCGCACGCTCACGCCGGAGCGGGCGCGTGCGATCGGTGGGGCGGCGCGGGCGCGCGTGCTGGCCGGGCACACCTACGACCGGCGCGCGGCGGAGCTGGACGCGCTGCTCTCGGACGTGCTGGCGCGGCGGGGGGCGTGAGCGGGCCGTGAAGCTGGTGTTCCTCGGGCTGAGCCTGTCCTCGTCGTGGGGCAACGGGCACGCCACGACCTACCGGGCGCTGCTGGGGGCGCTGGCGGCGCGCGGGCACGAGCTGCTGTTCCTTGAGCGCGACCAGCCTTGGTACGCGTCCGCGCGCGACCTCGCGGCGCCCGGGTTCTGCGAGCTGGCGCTGTACGGGTCGGTGGCGGGGCTGGAGGGATGGCGGGCGCGGATCGAGGCGGCGGACGCCGTCGTGCTCGGCTCCTATGTCACCGAGGGCGTCGCGGTGGCGGCCTGGCTGCGCGGCGTCGTGCGCGGGGTGTTCGCGTTCTATGACATCGACACGCCGGTGACGCTGGCGCGGCTGGCGGCGGGCGAGCGGGACTATGTCGAGGCGGAGGGCATCCCGGGCTTCGACCTGTACCTGTCGTTCACGGGGGGGCCGACCCTGGCGCGGCTGGAGCGCGAGTACGGCGCGCGGCGGGCGCGGGCGTTCTACTGCTCGGTCGACCCGGCGCTGTACCGCGCGACCGGCGGCGCGGTGCACTGGGACCTCGGCTATCTCGGGACGTACAGCGCGGACCGGCAGCCGGTGCTGGAGCGGCTGCTGCTGGAGCCGGCGCGAAGGGCACCGCACCGGCGCTTCGTGGTGGCGGGGCCGCAGTATCCCGACACGGAGGGCTGGCCCGGCAACGTGGAGCGGATCGAGCACCTGCCGCCGGTGGACCATGCCGGGTTCTACTCCGCGTGCGCCTGGACGCTAAACGTGACGCGGGCGGACATGGTGGCCGCGGGGTGGAGCCCGAGCGTGCGGCTGTTCGAGGCGGCGGCCTGCGCCACACCGATCATCTCCGATCCCTGGCCCGGGCTCGACGAGGTGCTGCGCGTCGGGCCGGAGCTGCGCGTGGCAGAGCGCGCGGAGGAGGTGCTGGCGCTGCTGGACTGGACGGAGGCGGCGCGGCGCGCGGTGGGTGAGGCGGGGCGGGCAAGGGTGATGGCGGGGCACACGGCGGGGCACCGGGCCGAGGCGCTGGAGGGGATGATCGAGGAGGCGAGGGGCGGGTGAAGGAAGGCCAGGGGCTCTGCCCCTGGCCTTGCCTGCCTTCGGGGTCAGATCTCGTTGCGGCCCATCCGGGTGGCGATGTGGTCCGCCTGACGCATCGCCAGCGCGACGATGGTGAGCGTGGGGTTGCAGCCGGCGCCTGAGGTGAACTGGCTGCCGTCCGAGACGAACAGGTTGGCGACGTCGTGGGTCTGGCCGAAGCCGTCGAGCACGCCGTCGCGCGCCGAGGCGCTCATCCGGTTGGTGCCCATGTTGTGCGTGCTCGGGTAGGGCGGGGTGCGGATCACCCGCGTGGCGCCCACCGCCTCGTAGACCGCGGAGCCCTGCGCGAAGCCGTGCTCGCGCATCGCGGTGTCGTTGGGGTGGTCGTCGTAGTGAACGCTGGCGACGGGCATGCCGTTGCTGTCCTTGACCGTGGGGTCGAGGGTGATGCGGTTGGTCTCCTGCGGCAGGTCCTCGCCGATGATCCACATCCCGGCCATGCGGGAGTAGTCGTCCATCTTGGAGGTGAAGTCGCGGCCCCAGGCCCCGGGGTCGACGAAGGCCGCCATGAACGGGATGCCCAGCGAGATCGTCTCCATCTCGTAGCCGCCCGCGAAGCCGCGCGACGTGTCGTGCTTGGATTCGTCGCGGATGATGCCGGCCATGGTGGTGCCGCGGTACATGTGCACGGGCTTGTCGAACACGCCGTACACGCTGGCGGTGGTGTGGCGCATGTAGTTGCGCCCGACCTGGCCGGAGCTGTTGGCCAGTCCGTCGGGGAAGCGGTTGGACGCGCTGTTGAGCAGCAGGCGCGGGCTCTCGATCGAGTTGCCGGCCACGGCCACCACGCGGGCGCGCTGGCGCTGGATCGCGTCGCTGTCGTCGGACTTGTAGAGCACGCCGGTGACCTTGCCGGCGTCGTCGTGCTCGACGCGGATCACCATCGAGCCCGGGCGCACCTCGAGGTTGCCGGTGGCCTCGCCCTTGGGGATCTCGGTGTAGAGGGTGGACCACTTGGCGCCGGACTTGCAGCCCTGGAAGCAGAAGCCGATCTGCTGGCAGGAGCCGCGGCCGTCGCGCGGCTCGCTGTTGATCGCCATGCGGCCGGTGTGGACCTCCGTGTAGCCGATCTTGCGGGCGCCGGTCTCCATCACCTTGAAGTTGTTGTTGCCGGGAAGCCCCGGGATGCCGTTGGTGCGGGTGACGCCCATCTTCTTCTCGGCGCGGTCGTACCAGGGCTCCATGTCGGAGAGGCTGATCGGCCAGTCGAGCAGGTTGGCGCCGGCGATGTCGCCGTAATGGCTGCGGATCTTGAACTCGTAGTCGTTGAAGCGCAGCGACGCGCCGGCCCAGTGCACCGACGAGCCGCCCACCGACTTCACGATCCAGGCCGGCAGGTTGGGAAAGTCGCGGTGCACGCGCCAGGCGCCGGAGGTCGAGCGCATGTCCTTCCAGGCGAGCTGGGCGAAGCTCTCCCACTCGTCGTTGACGAAGTCCTGGATCTCGTTGCGCTGCCCGGCTTCCAGCACCACCACCTTGATGCCGCGCTGCGCCAGCTCGTTGGCCAGCGTGCCGCCGCCGGCGCCGGAGCCCACGATCACCACCACGCCGTCGTCGTTCAGGTCGAACTGTGCCATCAGACCATCTCCCCCTCGATCTTGTTTTAAGCCGGCGGTAAAAGGCTTGTTTCCGGGCCTGGCTGAAGCAAGCAAGGCTCTTCTTTTTCTGAAGAAAAAGAAGCAAAAAGACTTTTGCTGATTGAAGGGTATTGCGCGCTCGTTCTCCGGAACCAAACGGGCAAAGTTCTTTGGTTCTTTCTTTCAAGAAAGAACTCGCTTTCTTCGCGTCCGGGCGCCGGGTCGGTCACGGCCCCTAGACCGACGACAGCCAGTCGATGTCGTTGAAGCCGCGGTTGATGTAGCCGCCGTACTCGGCCGAGGAGCCCTCATAGCCGAGGCGGGGCCACAGCGCCGGCTGGTTGTAGAGCGAGACCACCAGGCCGGAGCGCACCTTGTTGAAGAACGGCGTCATCTCGATCGAGCGCAGCAGCGCCACGCGGTCCGCCTCCTCGGGCACGCCGAGGTAGGCCAGGCGGTGGCGGTCGCGGGCGTCGGCGTCGAGGCGGGCGACGCCGTCCTCGAACAGCGCGCGCGCCTCCGGCCCGCCGCCCGCCGCCTTGTCGAACGGCTTGCAGGCGGCGACGTAGAACAGGTCGGGGATGTGGTCGTGCGGGTAGATGTCGCGGCTCATGCGCACCAGCGTCGCCAGCGTGGCCGGCTGCAGGGCGGTGGCGTCCTTCGCCCAGGCGGCCTCCGCGGTGATGGCGAGCCCGGTGGCGGCCAGGGCGGTGGCGGGCACGGCGGCGCCGGCCGCGCGCAGGAACCCGCGCCGGCCGACCTGGAACCGCCTCTCGATCTCTCTCATGGAACAGCCTCCCTGTGGCCGTCGTGCGCGGCCTGTTCGTGGTTCCGGGCGGGACGGGCGCCGCGGGCAGTGGGTGCGCTAGACCGTGTTACGGGCCTGCAGGGCGTTCAGTTGTCGTGCGGTGGTGAGGCAAGCAAGAGTCTTCTTTTTCTGAAGAAAAAGAAGCAAAAAGACTTTTGCTCATGGAAGACCAGCGCTCGGCCATGCACAGATCCCAATGGGCAAAAGTTCTTTGGTTCTTTCTTTCAAGAAAGAACTCGCTTTCTTGGCTTGCAGACGACGCGACCATGTTCGTCACAGGAAGCGGCCGCCGCGCTGCAGCACCTCGACGAGGTAGCCGTCCGGGTCGGCGACGAAGAAGAACCGGCCGACCAGGGCGTCGCCGCGCCGCAGGTCGCGCACCGGCTTCGGCGCCAGGCCGGCGTCGGCGAGGCGGGCGTGCTCGGCGTCGACGTCGTCCACCGAGACCGCGAGGTGGCCGTAGCCGTCGCCGAGCTGGTACGGCGCCTCGTGGCCGTGGTTGATGGTCAGCTCCAGCTCGAAGCCGGATTCTGCGTTGGCGAGGTAGACCAGGGTGAAGCTGTCGAAGGCGACGCGCTCGGCGATCTCCAGGCCGAGCGCCTGGCGGTAGAACTGCACCGAGCGCGCCTCGTCGCGCACCCGGATCATGCTGTGGATCAGCTTGGCCATTCAGTGCTGTTCCCTGAGGTAGCCGATGATCGCGCCGCGCACCGCGCCGCTGGCCTGGTGGTAGGGCATCACCGCGCCGGCGATGACGGCCTGCGGGTTGGCGAGGTAGGGGTCGAGGTGCGGCTCGTCCCAGACGAAGTCGACGTTGGCGAAGCCGGCCGAGTACTGGTAGCCGGGCACGGCGCCCGGCTTGCGGCCGTACACCCCGGCCAGGGTCGGGCCCTGCCGCTGCGGGTCGGCGGCGTTCAGGGTGTGGCAGGTCGCGCACTGGCGGCGGAACAGGGTGGCGCCGTCCGGGGGGGCCGCCGCGGGCATCTCCATCTGGGCCGAGGCCGCCACCGGCAGCATCGCGGCCATCCCCGCCAGCAGCAGCGCGCCTCGTCGCATCCCGCGTCTCTCCCTGCGCCGCCCTCGTGTCGGGGCGATCGAGGAGGCAGCGTAGGCCCGGCTGCGCGGGGCGCGGGTAGTATCAGGCTACTTCGGGCTCGGATTGTCGGCCGGCGCCGTCGAGGCCGGCGGCC
>CAXSFE010000143.1:0-7610 GCA_964236585.1 uncultured Acetobacteraceae bacterium | reverse complement strand
CCTCGCCGGACGCGGTGCCGGCCGCGGGGGGCGCCGCGTCGGGGGCGAGCGGGGCGGCGTCGCGGAACTGCTCGGCGACGACGCTGCCGTCGCGGGTGAGCAGGACGCCGCGCACGATGTCGTCCTCGGGCGGGAGCACCGGCCTGCCGGCGGCCTTGTCCCAGAAGGTGGTCACGAAGGTCAGCAGGTTGCGCGCGTAGAGCGCGCTGGCGGCGACGGGGATGCGGGCCGGCCAGTTCTGCCAGCCGAGGATCTTCACCCCGTTCGCCGTCGTGGTCTGCTGGCCGGGGACGGTGGCGGCGCAGTTGCCGCCGGCGTCGGACGCGATGTCGACCACGACGCTGCCGGGCTTCATGCCGGCGAGCATCTCCTCCGTCACCAGGGTCGGCGCCTTGCGGCCCATCACGAGGGCGGTGCAGATCACCAGGTCGTTCTTGGCCACCGTCGTGACCATCAGCTCGGCCTGCTTTTTCCGGAACGCGTCGCTCATCTCCTTCGCGTAGCCGCCGCTGGTCTGGGCGCTCGCGGACTCGTCGTCCTCGACGCCGACGTAGGTGGCGCCGAGCGAGCGGATCTCCTCCTTGGCGGCGGGGCGGACGTCGGTGGCGGAGACGATGGCGCCGAGGCGCCGCGCGGTGGCGATCGCCTGCAGGCCGGCCACCCCCGCGCCGAGGACGAAGACGCGCGCGGGGGGCACGGTGCCGGCGGCGGTCATCATCATCGCGAAGCCGCGGTCGAAGGCGGCGGCGCCCTCGATCACGGCGCGGTAGCCGGCGAGGTTGGACTGCGACGAGAGCACGTCCATGGACTGGGCGCGGGTGATGCGCGGCAGCAGCTCCATGGCGACGAGGTCGACGCCCTGCCCCGCCAGCGTGGGCACCAGGCCGGGGGTGTTGAGCGCGCCGGAGATGCAGAGCAGCAGGGCGCCGCGGGGGAGTGCTGCGCGGGCGGCCGCGTCCGGGGCCTGGACGGCGAGGACGATGCCGGCGCCGGCGAGCGTGGCGGCGGCGTCGGGGGCGAGCTGCGCGCCGGCCTGGGCGTAGTCGCCGTCGGGGATGGCGGCGCCGGCGCCGGCGC
Organism: uncultured Acetobacteraceae bacterium; assembly: GCA_964236585.1. GTDB lineage: Bacteria > Pseudomonadota > Alphaproteobacteria > Acetobacterales > Acetobacteraceae > CAXSEF01. The sequence goes on along the minus strand of CAXSFE010000143.1, from coordinate 6,533 downwards.
CGGCCTGCACCGCGACCTCCAGGCCGAGCGCGATCAGCTTCTTCACCGTGTCCGGCGTGGCGGCGACGCGCGCCTCACCAGGCCGGGTTTCCTTGAGCACAGCCAGACGCATCGCATTCCTCCAGGGCCCGCGCCGGATCGCGGCAGGCCTGAAGCGCAACGATGCTCAGCTAAGTACGGGGACGCAAGGGGGCGGGGGTGGTTCGGGAAGCAAGCAAGGCCGGGCTCTGCCCGGACCCGCAAAGGGCCAGGGGCCCTTTGATCCCCCTCCCTTAAGGAAGGCCAGTCCAGGGCGGCTCGCCCTGGCGGGGTCCAGGGGCAGCGCCCCTGGCCTTGCTGTCCGGCGCGCGCGGTTAGTCCAAGGCGAGGCGCTGGACGGACTCGAAGCCCTCGAACTCGGGGGGACCGAGGTACATCTCGCGGGTGCCGCCGGCACCGCGGTGAGCGGCGCGGAAGGCGTCGGAGCGGGTCCAGGCCTCGAACTCGGCGTAGCTGCTCCACACGGTGTGCGAGGAGTACAGCACGTGGTCGTCGCGGGTGGGGCCGCGCAGCAGGTTGAACTCGACGAAGCCGGGGGTCTCGCGCAGGTGGCTGTCGCGCGAGCGCCACATCTCCTCGAACGCCGCGCTGTGCTCGGGGACGACGCGGAAGCGGTTCATGGCGAGGTACATCGTGGGCTCCTTGTGGGGTGGCGGCGCAGATATCGGGGCCGGGGCGCGATTGCGAAGGGATGGGGCGGTGGGGTGGCGGGATCAGCGCGTGCGGGCCACGGCCCTGGCGATCTTGCGGTCGGTGTGGAACTGGCTCAGCGCGTAGGCCGACCAGATCGCCGCGGGGATCCAGCCGATGACGGTGATCTGGAGCACGAGGCAGACGATGCCCGCGACCGGGCGGCCGATGGTGAAGAACTGGAGCCAGGGGAGCAGGATCGCGAGGATCAGCCGCATCGGTGTCTCCTGGTTCGGGCGCGCTCAGGTGCCGGGGGCGTCGTGCGGGGCGCAGTCGGTGCGGCCGGAGGCGGTGCAGTCCTGGTAGGCCACGTAGCCCTGCAGCACCGGGAACAGCCACCAGCCCAGCACGGCGAGCCCGACCAGCGCCACCAGCGCCAGCACGGGCAGCGCACGCTGCAGCCGGTCCAGGCCGCCGGGCGTCACCGGGGGCGGCGCGGGCCGGGGGGCGTGTTCGGCATGGGCGTGTCTGGCATGAGCGTCTCCGGCATGGGAGCCTTGGGCATGGGCGTCTCGGGCGTCGGGGCGGATCGTGCTCCCGTTCCGGCGGGCGCCCAAGCGGAGAGGCGGGGGGTCGGTCGGGCCCGGGCGTCGCGCGCAGGCAAAAATCCCGGGCGGGGCTGCGCGGCGGTGGAGCGGCGGGTGTCCGGGCGTGCTAGGTGGGTGGCACGCGGCGTGGATCGGGCAGGGAGCGCGCGGGCAGCGGGGTCGGGCATGGGGAGGATGGGCATGGCGGCACAGGCATCCGGGTGGAACGCCACGGTCGCGCACCGGGAAAGCACGCACCACCGCACCGCGCTGCGCCAGGTGGAGCGGGGGTGCTGCTTCTACTGCCTGCGCCGCTTCGAGGTGAGCGCGGTCGCGCGCTGGATCGACGACGGGGCGACCGCGCTGTGCCCGCACTGCGGCATCGACGCGGTGCTGCCGGACCGGGGGGACCTGTCGGAGGAGCGGCTCGGGGTGATGCACCACCTGTATTTCACGCGCGCGCCCTGGCCTGTGGCGTGAGGGCGAAGGAAGGCCAGGGGCGCTGCCCCTGGACCCCGCCAAAGGCGAGCCTTTGGAATCCGGTTCCTAAGTCATGCCGGTCCAGGGGCGGCTCGCCCCTGGCGGGTCCGGGCAGAGCCCGGCCTTGCCTGCCTTGCCGGTGACCGCCCTCGACCCCGCCAAGTTCCGCGACCCGGCCCGCACGCTGGGCGGCGCGGCGCGGGCCAGCGTGGCGCTGCGGGCGCTGGAGACGCTGTGGGTCAACACCGGGACGCTGTGCAACCTGGCCTGCACGGGCTGCTACATCGAGAGCTCGCCGCGCAACGACCGGCTGGCGTTCCTCACGCGGGCGGACCTTGCGGGGTATCTCGCGGAGATCGCGGCGGGGGGGCTGGGGACGTCGCTCGTGGGGTTCACGGGGGGCGAGCCGTTCATCAACCCCGAGCTGCCGGGGATGCTGGAGGACGTGCTGGCGGCGGGGATGGACGCGCTGGTGCTGACCAACGCGATGCGGCCGATGCGCAAGGCGGAGGCGGCGCTGCTTTCGCTGCGGGCGCGGTTCGGCGAGAGGCTGCTGCTGCGGGTGTCGCTCGACCACTACGGGCGCGAGGTGCACGACCGCGAGCGCGGGGCGGGGAGCTGGGAGGCGAGCCTGGACGGGCTGGCGTGGCTGGTGCGGCACGGGGTGCGGGCGCATGTGGCGAGCCGGATGCTGTCGGGCGAGGACGAGGCGGCGCTGCGGGCAGGGTATGCGGCGCTGTTCGCGCTCCGCGGGCTGGCGGTGGACGCGGCTGATCCGGCGGCGCTGACGATCTTCCCCGAGATGGACGGGGGGCGCGACGTGCCGGAGATCAGCGAGGCGTGCTGGGGGATCCTGGGGCGGACGCCCGCGTCGGTGATGTGCTCGGGCAGCCGGATGGTGGTGCGCAGGCAGGGGGCGGAGCGGCCGGCGGTGGTGGCGTGCACGCTGCTGCCGTACGACGCGCGGTTCGAGCTGGGCGGGAGCCTGGCGGAGGCGGCGGGCGAGGTGGCGCTCAACCACCCGCACTGCGCACGGTTCTGTGTACTCGGCGGGGCGTCGTGCGCGCGGGGGGGCGGCTGAGCGGCAGGCCAGCGCGGCGGGGCGTGGGGTGGGCGGGGGATGGGGGAATTCCGCGCGACACGCGCCGCGGCGGGGGATGGGCCAAGGCCCGGGGGCGGGGTGGCTGGCTTCCAGGCACGCGTCGTGCACATCCCAGGCGGCGCCCCGGCGCATGGGTGACAGGGCGCGGGCGGCGCGGCAGGGCGGGCCGCGTCACAAATGTTCTTCCCAGTCACGTCGGGAGGCCTATCTACCGGTGTCGAAGCCTCGGCGGTTGGCGCGCAGGCGAATGGGACAGTGACGAATGCCAGATACAAATCCGGGCAGCACGGGCACCGGACGCCGTCTCGGCGTCCTGATCGTGGGGCTCGGCGGTGCCGTCGCGACCACAGCCGTGGCCGGCATCGAGATGATCCGGCGCGGCTCCAACGACTTTGCGGGGCTGCCGCTGGCGTCGGCGGACGCGCAGGGGCTGTGCGCCTACCGTAACATCGAGTTCGCGGGCTGGGACCTGAACGGCGACGACCTGAGCACGGCGGCGGCGGAGCACCACGTGCTCGAGCGCGACCAGGCGGAGCTGGTGGCCGAGCCGCTGTCGCGCCTGCGGCCGTGGCCGGCGGTGGGCAGCGTCGACTTCTGCGCCAACGTCGACGGGGCGAACAAGATCGTCACCGGCAGCCACCGCGGCGCCGTCGAGCGCATCCGCGAGGACATCCGGCGCTACAAGGAGGGCAGCGGCATCGACGACGTGGTGGTGATCAACCTCGCCTCCGTCGAGCGCTGGCCGGCCGACATCTCTCCCCTCGTCGACATCGCGGCGTTCGAGCGCGGGCTGGACGAGAACCACGCCTCGATCAGCCCGGCGATGTTGTACGCCTACGGGGCGATCGTCGAGGGCGTGCCGTACGGCAACTTCACGCCGAGCCTGGCCGCCGACATCCCGGCGCTGACGGCGCTGGCGGGCCAGCGCAACGTGCCGGTGGCGGGCAAGGACGGCAAGACCGGGCAGACCTTCCTCAAGACGGTGCTGGCGCCGGCGTTCAAGGCGCGCAGCCTGTTCGTCGAGGGGTGGTTCTCCACCAACATCCTGGGCAACCGCGACGGGCTGGCGCTGGACAACCCGGCGAGCCTGCAGAGCAAGCTCAACACCAAGGGGTCGGTGCTCGACACCATCCTCGGCTACCACGTCGAGGACCATCTGGTGAACATCCAGTACTACAAGCCGCGCGGCGACAACAAGGAGGCCTGGGACAACATCGACATCGTCGGCTTCCTTGGCCAGAAGATGCAGATCAAGCTGAACTTCCTGTGCCGGGACAGCATCCTCGCGGCGCCGCTGGTGATCGAGATCGCGCGGGTGCTGGATCTCGCGCGCAGGCGCGGCGACGGCGGGATCCAGGAGCAGCTCGGCATCTTCTTCAAGGCGCCGATGACCGAGGCGGGCAAGCGCGAGGAGCACTCGTTCCCGGTGCAGCAGCAGGTGCTGCTGGACTGGCTTGCCGCCGCCTGAGGGCGGCGAGGTGAGCGCGGCGCGTCCGCCGGCATCGCCGCTCCTGGGGCTTCCGGCGGCGCTGGAGCCGGCGGCCGGCTGGTGGACGGCGGACGGGCCGGCGGCAGGCGGGCCTGCGGCGGGCGGCGCGGCGTCCGGTCCAGGGGGCGCCGGCGGCGAGGCGACGACGCAGGGCGAGGCGATGCGGGCGCTGGCGGGGCTGGCGGCGGAGCTGGCGACGCTGAAGCGGCTGCGCGACGCGCAGTCGGCGGACAGCGTGGCCACCCGGCTGTTCCGCAGGGCGTGGGAAGCGGTGCTGCTCGGCGACGACGTGGGCGAGGTGGCGCTGGCGACCACGGCGGACGCGCTGGCGGCGCTGCGCATGGGGGCGATGGACAGCGGGCTGCTGTCGCGCCTCGGCATCCCGGCGCACGGCATCGGCGACATCCTGGTGGCCTCGTTCGACGAGGTGTCGGCGCCGGTGCCGTCCGCGCTGCGCGAGGCGCTGCGGGCGCATGTCGGCGAGCCGATCCCGACGGCCGGGGTTGTACCCGGATTTGTCGAGGCGTTGATCCGCCAGCCGCGGGCGGGCGCCACCTGCCCCGGCAAGCCGCGCATCGTGCTGGAGCCGGCGGAGGGGCACGGCGACCACTGCCTGGTGGTTGCGGTGCTCGGCGTGGTGCTGGCGGGGCACTACGGGGCACGGCCGGCGGTGCCGTTCCTCGCGGGGCTGGCGCACCACCTGCACAACGCGGTGATGCCGGACTCCGGGTTCGCGGGCGAGATGCTGCTCGGCGGCTACCTGGCGCCCGTGATGGAGCGGGTGTTCGAGGCCACGATCGAGGCGATGCCGGCGGCGCTCGGGGCGGCGACGCGGGTGGCGATGCGCGCGGCCGGCGACGCGGACACGGCGGAGGGGCGCGCGTTCAACGCGGCCGACGTGATCGACCGGATCATGGAGATGCGGCACTTCGCCAGCGTGGCGGGCTTCACCACGCGGCAGGCGCTGGGCGAGATGGAGCTGGTGCACGCGGGACCGCTGCAGGCGTTCCACCACGACGTGATGCGCGAGGCGGGGCTGATGGACGACGCGGGCGGGGACGGCGGCCGTGACGGGGCGCACCGGCCGCAGACGGCGGGGGAGCGCGGGGCGTTCGACGTCGGCGACGGGGTGGCGGACGCGGTGTTCGACGACGGGGAGGCGCCGGTCTGGGAGGCGCCGGCCGGGGATGTGCCGGCCGGGGCTGGCGGCGGGCCGCACGAAGGCGCGGACACGCTGGACGGGCGATGACGGCTCTGGCACGGGCTGGCAGCGGGGCGGGGTTGGCGCTGGACGTCCGGCCGTGGGCCGACGGGGAGCTGCGCAGCCCGGTGTCGGGGGCGCGGCTTGCGGCCGGGGCGCACGACCTGCACGCCGGCGGCGAGCGCTGGCCGGTGGTGGACGGGATCGCGTTCCTGCGCGCGGACCGGCGGGCGCTGGCGGACGCGGCGCTGGCGGCGCTGGACGCGGGCGACGCGGAGGGTGCCGCGGTCTTGCTGCTGGCGGACCAGGACGGCTGGGCGTCGACGCCGCCGCCGGGCGAGGCGGCGCGGCGGGCCGCGGTGCGCGGGCGGGCGTCGCTGGGGTTCCGCGAGGCGATGGGGCTGCTGGCGTTCGGGCCGGTGGCGACGTATTTCGCGCATCGCTGGTCGGACCCGACGTTCCTGTCCGGGCTGGCGCTGGCGGAGGCGCACTGGCACGGGCCGGCGGTCGTGGTCGAGCTGGCGTGCGGGGCGGGGCACTTCCTGCGCGAGTTCGGGCGGGCGGAGGGCGTGCGCGAGGTGGTCGGCGGCGACCTGGTGTTCGCGAAGCTGTGGCTGGCGCGGCATTTCGTCTCGCCCGGGGCGCGGCTCGCGTGCTTCGACGCGGCGCGGCCTTGGCCGCTGGGGGATGCGTCGGCGGGGCTCGTGTTCTGCCACGACGCGCTCTACTTCCTGCCGGAGAAGGCGCACGTCGCCGCAGAGATGCTGCGCGTGGCGGGGCCGGGGCGGGTGCTGGTCGGGCACGCGCACAACGCGGCGGTGGAGAACCTCTCGCACGGGGCGCCCTTGTTGCCGGAGGGGTATGCGGCGCTGTTCGGGCACGCGCGGCTGTACGACGACCGGGAGCTGACGGCGGCGCTGGTCGAGGGGCGTGCGCCCTGCCCTGCCGAGGCCGGCGCGCTGCAGGGGGCGGCGGCGGTGGCGGTGGCGGCCGGGGTCGCGGCGG
>CAXSFE010000142.1:0-7637 GCA_964236585.1 uncultured Acetobacteraceae bacterium | reverse complement strand
GCAACTACATCCGAAACGCCGGGTATGCGTTCGACTAACCCGGAAATGTTCTAGCCCGGACCGCGACGGCACATGCCGCAGATCCGCAACGGCCAACGCCGGGTCGAACCGCGACCTGCCCAGGGCTCGCGAGCCGGCGGCGGGGTGACCCACCTGCAGCGATGCGAGCATTCTTGGGTCCTGTCGCAATCATGATGTCTGTTCTGGATCTGCGGCGCCGTGTCGCAGCCGGCTTGCGCGTGCCGCCTGCCTCCATGACGGGCGACGCCACGGCCACGCCGGCGGCCGCTGCCCGCGGCTTCAGCCAGGCCGGACCGCAGCGCCCGGGCAGGACGACCGTGACGGTCGAACGGGCCGCGTCGCCTCCCGCGTCACGCCGCCAGCTTCTCCCGACGACGTTTGGCCGGACGAACCGGCGCTGCATGGAGGTCAAGGCCACGGACATGCGATCCTGTCCCCTCTTTCGCCGCGCGGGCCGGACGCGCCCTGCACGCGTTCTCGCGATCTGCCTTGCGGGCGGCGCAGCGCTTCCGCAGGCGGCGCGAGCGCAGCTGCTGAGTCGCTACATCCCGGACTACGCCCCCGGCCTGACGGAAACCCCCGAGGACGTGCAGGCGCGCGTCGAGCCGGAGTTCCGCTCGGACGGGGTCCGCGCCGGCTCGTTCATCATCCGGCCGCGGATCGACGAGTCGTTCGGCTACGACAGCAACGTCGACGGCCTGGCCGTGGGCCGGGGCAGCGCGGCGATCGACAGCCAGGCGAGCGTGGCGGCCACGTCGGACTGGTCGCGCAACAGCGTCTCCGCCCTGCTCAGCGTGAACGACGAGCGCTACACCGCGCGGCCGATCGAGGACTTCACCAACTGGACGGCCGCGCTGTCGGGCAGCTACGACATCGGACGCGACCAGTTCGCCGGCGGCTACACGCACCTCAACGTGGCGCAGACGTCACGCGACCTGGGCGCCATCACCTCCGTCCCGGTGCCGTTCCAGGTCGATGACGTCAAGCTCGCCTACAGCTCCGCGGGGCATGGCCGCTTCGGCTTCGTGCCGAGCCTGGACATCGCGTCCTACCGGTTCGGCAACGACATCATAGCGGGCGTTCCCGGCATCGCGGCGGGCGCGATCGGCACCGGCTTCTCCCAGGACTGGCAGAACCGCATCGTCTACCAGGGCGAGCTGACCACCCGCTACGAGCTTTCGCCGAAGCGCAACATCCTGCTCGTGCTGCGCGGCACCGAGATCAGCTACACCTCGCATCCTGCCCTCGTGGGCGACCGGAACTCGGCCGGGGGCGCGGTGCTGGTCGGGATCGACTATGCCGGCAGCGGCGTCTTCCAGTACCGCGCCCTGATCGGCTACCAGCAGCGCAACTACGCGAGCCCGCAGTACTCGAACGTCAGCTCGCCGATCGTCGAGGCCTCGGTGGTCTGGACGCCGCGGCTGCTGACCACGGTGACCGGCATCGCGCGGCGCGAGATCGACGACTCGACCGACGTGGCCACCGTCGCCTACACGGCGAACACCGTCCAGCTCAACGTCGCGCAGCAGGTGCGCCGCAACGTGGTGCTCACCGGCTTCGGGCAGTACCAGCAGGCGCAGTTCGGCAGCAGCACCGCCGCGGCCGCCGGGAGCGGGTCCGGGTCCGTGACGGCCCAGGCGCAGTCGATCTATTCGGCGGGGCTCGGCGCGACCTGGCTGCTGAACCGCACGACCAGGCTCAACCTGAGCTACCAGTTCCTCGATCGCCGGTCCGGGCCGCAGCTCAGCTACATGGAAAACGTCGCCCTCCTCACCCTCGGCTTCGGCCTCTAGGACTCCTCGAATGAGCAATTCCCGCCGACCCGCGCTGCGCCGCCGCGACCTGCTGCAGATCGTGGTGCCGGCGGCGCTGGCGTCCTGCGCGCCGGGCTCCGACATCCCGGTGCTGAGCCCCGCGCACCCCGAGTTCTACCAGCTCGGCGTCGACGACGAGATCCGGGTCATCACCTACGGCGAGGAGCAGCTCAGCCACGACTACCGGGTCGGCGACGACGGCAACATCGCCGTGCCGCTGCTGGGCCCGGTGCGGGCTGCGGGCCTGACCACCGGCCAGCTCGGCACGTCCATCGCGACCGAGCTGCGCGAGCGCAAGCTGCTGCGCGAGCCGAGCGTGTCGGTGCAGGTCACGATCTACCGGCCGATCTTCGTGCTCGGCGAGGTCGCGAAGCCGGGCCAGTACCCGTTCCAGCCGGGGATGACGATGCTGACGGCCGCGACCGTGGCCGGCGGCTTCACCTACCGCGCCGTGCAGGCCTACGCCTTCGTGGTGCGGCTCGACAACCACAAGACGATCCAGGGGCGGCTGCTGCCGGGCGACTTCCTCAAGCCGGGCGACGTGGTCAAGTTCTACGAGCGCGTCTTCTGAGGAGCGTCATGGAGCCCGCAACAGCTCCTTGTCCGGAAGAGACAGCAAGAACCTTCTTTTTCTGAAGAAAAAGAAGCAAAAAGACTTTGCCCATGAGGCCCTGGCCACGCGGGCAGCGCCGAACCCATCGGGGAAAGTTCTTTGGTTCTTTCTTTCAAGAAAGAACGTGCTTTCTTCCTGCTGCGAGGCACGAAGTCGGGCTTGCAGGGTCATGACACACCCCAGCGACCCGCCGGATCGGTGAGAGACCTGGGACGGTGCGCCCCGATCCTGCAGCGATGGCTGCCTGCGAAGGCGCGGGGCACGCGGAGCGGCGCAGGTGGGAGACCAGGGCGTTCAGCCCGGAGCCCTGCAGGATGTCGGGACCGGACCCGAGCCTCGCCAGGGACAGCGGGATCCGTGCCACGAACCCGTCCGTTGGCGACGACCCGAGCGGATCGAGAAGCAGGGCTTCGTGTCGGCGCCTGATCGCTTCGCAACGAATGAAGTCGTCACGAGCGTCCTCTGGCACTTCGATCGACGGCGTCAGCAGCACGGGCGCTTCGCGGACACGGGTGTCATCCGGCACCGCAGACGGCCGATGCAGCGATCAATGCCACCGCGATCGCAGCTTGCAGAAGCCCGCCCCGTGATCCGCTCCGTCGCGAGCGCGCGCAATCCGATGCTCGAACTCAACGTCTGCCGAGACCAGTCATCTCCTGCTGTCCGGCTCGCCTGTCCGCCTATGGACATTTCGTTTCGCACGGCGGGAAAACTATCTTGGACGCTGGCGCCGGCGTGTCCACCAGCTGGCCGATGCACCTCGCCCGGTTAACCATCTTTATTGAAACGGAGATGACCATGTTGGTATGGCAGCGTCGGAGGCTGCCATGGTCACCGACACAGAGATGCAGGCCGCGATCGGGCTGATCTACGACGCCGGCCTCGACGCGGCGTTGTGGCCCGAGGCGCTCCAGCGGATCAGCGACCTCCTGGGTTGCCGGCGAACGACGCTCTGGCTCCAGCCTGCTGCAGGCGGCATGACGCCGCTCACGTCGGCCGAGCTTGAGCCGAAGGTCGCGCACGACTACGCCCAGCACTACCACCGGCTCGACGATCTCCGGCCGGTCACGATGCGCGCGCCGCTCGGCACCGTGCTGACGAGCAGCAGGGTCATACCGCAGGCCGAGTTCGTCGGGACTGAGTTCTACAACGACTTCGCGCGCGTGAACGACATCCAGGATTGCGCACAGGCGCGTGTCTTCGAGGCCGCGGCGGGATGCAGCTACTTCGGCGCGACGAGATCGCACCGCGCCGGCAACTTCGGAAGTTCCGACATCCAGCTGCTTCAGTCGCTGATGCCGCACCTCGGGCGGGCCGTGCGCACGACCCTTCGCCTCCTGTCGGCCGACCTTCGCTCCGCAGGAACGGAAGCCCTGCTGGGACAGCTGCGCGAAGGGGCGCTGCTCCTGGCGGCGGACGGCACCGTGCTGTACGCCAACGCCGCAGCCGAGGCCCTGCTGCGCGACGCCGATGGCTTGATGACGGTTCGCAAGCGGCTTTGCGCCGCGAATGCAGCCGATGACGCGCTGCTCCGGCCCGTACTGGCGGCAGCGGCCGGTGCAAACCGGGGCGGCACGCTGGCCGTCGCACGCCCATCCGGACGTTGCGCCCTGGTCGTCACCGTGCAGCCGGCCGCCGGGCGTGGCGTCCAGGACCGTGACCTGTGGGGCGCCATCGCGGCGCCGGCGGTCCTCATGTTCGTCGTCGAGCCTGACCGCGACCGCGACGCCGCCGCCATCGCGACGAAGCTGCGCGCGCTCTACGGCCTGACCGCGGCGGAGGCTGCCACCGCCTGTCTCGTCGCGGCTGGCAAGGGTGTGCCGGCGGCGGCGGCCGTGCTCGGCGTCGGACCCGCCACCGCCCGCACCCACCTCATGCGCGTCTATGCGAAGACGGGCACGCACCGGCAGGCGGAGCTCGCGGCGCTGGTCGGACAGCTCACGGGACGATGAACCGCAAGGGCGGTGCCGCTCCAGGTGACACCGCAGCCGGATCTGCAGGAAGGTCGCGTTGCCCGGTCGGGTCGGCCGGGCCTGGCGCCTGGGGGTGAACGCCGCATCCCGCACGGACGACGTCGGCCGGCACCGGCCGCGTCGCGGGCGGCAGGATCGTCGATGACGACCACGGCGCCCCGCACTGGCCAGCCGGCCGCGGTTCGGCCAGGGTCGGGGAAAACCACCCTGGGGAGACTCCGACGATGACCGACGCCTTCGCACGCCGCACCCTGCTCGCGGCACCCCTGCTCGCAGCCGCCGCGGCCACGCTGCGCGCCGGGTCCGCCGAGGCGGCCGGCGCCGACCCGTCGATGACGCAGGTGGTGCAGGGTGGCGAGATCCCCTGGAAGCAGCTCTACAACTTCCCGGCCGGCACGGCGGAGCAGGCCACGATGCACGGCGCGCTCGGCGAGGCGGGCCAGTATTTCGTGCTGATCCGCTGGCATCCCGGCTACATGAGCGCGCCGCATTCCTATGAGACCGACCGGCTGTGCATCGTGCTGTCTGGCACCTGGTGGGTCGCGAGCGGCGAGGATTTCGCGCCGGAGAGTGCCGTGCCGGTGGCCGCCGGCGGCTTCGTCCGCCGCGTGGCCCGCACGCCGCACTACGACGGGGTGCAGCGCGACGCGAAGGAGCCGGCGATCCTGGCGATCTCCGGCATCGGGCCGATCCACTTCACCCCGACCGACCCAAGCAAGCCAGGCTGGCGCCAGGTCTGACCGATAACCCGCGCCTCGCGCCGCGTTAACGGCGGATTCATCGGCCTGGTGCAACGTGGCCGCGCACCAACCCCGGAGCAGCCTCATGAGTGCCAGCATCGGCGATGTTGCCGGCCAGCCCGTCGTCCAGGACGTCGCACGCGTGCCGGGCGCGCAGCCGCTCGCCCCGGAGCCGAGCGGCCCGCCGACCTCGTCCTCCACCGCGGCGGTGTCCGGACTTGGCAGCACGAGCAGCACCGCAAACGCTGACGGCTCCATCACCACCGTGGTCACCGACGCGCTGGGCAACACCGCCTCGATCAGCACGAGCGCCCCCGCACCGGAAGCCGCTGCTGCGGCGCATCCTCTCGTCAGCTTCGAGGCCTGAGCCGGACGGACGCCAAGCTGCCGGTCTGACGGGCTCCGTCGCCGCGGCCTTTGCTGGCACACCCTGGATGCCGCCGAAGCGCCGCAGGCTGAGCGGCTCGGCACCTGCGGCGCGCTGGGCGAAGCGGGATCCGCCATCGTCAGCCAGGCCCTCGAAGCTCATCATCACGGCGCAGTCGTCCAGGCTGTCCACGGGCGGCTTTGATACCGACGGTCATCGGGCGTGGCCTGCCGAAGACAGCAAGGCTGGGCTCTGCCCAGACCCGCAAAGGGTCCAAGGACCCTTTGATCCCTTGACTTAAGTGAAGGTTTCCAAAGGGCTTGCCCTTTGGCGGGGTTTGGGGCAGAGCCCCAACCTTGTCCGGCTGCTGGCCTGTCGTTACCAACCGCCTCCGCCGCATCCCGTGCGGGGACGTGTGGCACGGAACGCCCGGCGAAAGCAGACGGACTGGACGCCCTTGGTGGTGGATCGCACCCGGCGCGTCCGCGAAGACCCCGCACAGGCCGATCCCTTCACGCAATGTTTCATCAAGGATTCTTGGATCGGCGCTCGCGCAGGCGCACGATCGGCGGCAGACAGGCACCCTTGTCCGTGCCCGCACGCCTGATGCGGCGTTGCGGGTTTCGTCGAAATTGGCCAGAGGCACGCGATGACCACGAAGACTTGGAATGGCAGCGCCGACCCGATCTCCACCGGAGCGGACTGGACCCCGACCGGTGCTCCCGGCGAGGGCGACGACGCGGTCATCACCGCAGGCAGCCCGTCCGCCACGGGCACGCTGGACGGCTATGAGATCGACATCGGCGGGGCGGCCGCGGCCGGCCAGCCGCAGCTGGTCGCGACCGGCGTCACGCTGGGCGCCTTCGAGGTGCTCAGCCTTGGCGAGGCCAGCGGCGCCACCGCCTACGCGACCGTGCAGGCCGCCGGCGTGACCACCAACCTCGGCCAGATCGTGGCCCCCGGCGCGGGCGGCACCCTCACGGTCGCACTGTCCGACATCCTCGCCGCCACCGGCCAGGCCGGCGTCACCGGCAGCCTGCACAACGCCGGGTTCATCTCGGCGACCGGCGGCACCGTGCGCGTCACCGGCCCCGCGGGCACCAGCCTGGTCAACTCCGGCACCGTGGGCATCGGCGGCGGCGGCGAGGTCGACCTCGGCGTATCGGTCACCGGGACCGGACGCATCGTGCTGCAGGGCACGGCCACGCTCGACGTGGCGGGCGCCATCTCCGCCGGCCAGACCATCAGCTTCGCCGGCGCCGCCGCCACGCCCGAGCGGCTCGAGCTGGATGCGCCCGGCAGCGTGCGCGCCGCCCTGCGCGGCCTCGGCACCGGCGACAGCATCGACGTGCCCGGCACGGTGACCGGCAGCGTCGCCGGCGGGGTCCTGACCCTCAGCTCGGGCGCGGCGCTCGACATCGGCACGGGCTACACCGCCGCGAACTTCAGCTTCGCCGCCGACGGCCACGGCGGCACGCTGATCGGCGTGGTCTGCTACGCCCGCGGCACCCACCTGCTCACGGCCGGGGGCGACCGGCCGGTCGAGCAGCTCCAGCCCGGCGACACCGTCACCACCCTGTCCGGCAAGGAGGCCGCGATCCGCTGGATCGGGCGCCGCCGCGTCGACATCGCCCGCCATGCCGCGCCCGACACGGTGCGCCCGGTGCGCATCGCGGCGAACGCCTTCGCCGAGGGCCTGCCGCGGCGCGACCTGCTGATCTCGCCCGAGCACGCGCTGTTCGTCGACGGCGTGCTGATCCCGGCGCGCTGCCTGCTCAACGGCAGCACCATCACCCAGGACACGCCCGCCAGCGTCGAGTACTTCCACGTCGAGCTGGACCGCCACGACGTGCTCCTCGCCGAGGGACTGCCGGCCGAGAGCTACCTCGACACCGGCAACCGCACGATGTTCGCCAACGCCCCGGTCACCGCGCTCCATCCCAGCGTCGAGGCAACGCGCACGGCCGAGGCGTGCGCACCGCTGGTGCTGGGCGGCGCGATGCTGGAGGCGGTGCGGGCGCGGCTCGATGCGCGGGTGCCGGCGCTGGCGGCCTGACAGGCAAGCAAGGCTGGGCTCTGCCCAGACCCGCAAAGGGTCCGAGGACCCTT
>CAXSFE010000141.1:0-7824 GCA_964236585.1 uncultured Acetobacteraceae bacterium | reverse complement strand
CGGCCGGGCGCGGGCGCGGGACGCCCGGCGGTGACGGTGGCGCCGGGTCCGGGCCGCGCGGGAAGAGCCAGGGGGGCGGCCATCCTGCCGGCAAGGCCACAGCCGCGAGACGGCGCGGCAGCCATCGGTCGGATCATCGGTCGCTCCATCGACTGGGTGTCGCCTCCGCCACGACGATGGGCGATGCGGAGACGCGACGCCGCGCTATATCTGACAGAGCATAGCGGAGCCTGTCTACGGCGCGTCTTCAGGGCGGGGTGCCGGCCTGTCCGGGCACAAGGCCTCCAGGCAGGCTATGCTCCACCGCGACAGGAACGGCGGCAGCTGCCCGGCGGCATCGGGAGCGGGTTCGAGGAAGGGATCTGGGTCATGCTGAGACGAAACCTCCTGCTGGCGGCGGGCGCGGCCATCCTGGCTGCGGCAGCGAGCACGCAGCGCCGGGCCGGTCGCGCCCGCGCGGCCACCTCGTTCGACGTGACCCGCACCGAGGCGGAGTGGCGCACGCGCCTCACGCCCGGCCAGTACAGCGTGCTGCGCGCGGAAGGGACGGAGTGGCCGTACAGCAGCCCCCTGCTGCACGAGCTGCGGCCCGGCCGCTTCGCCTGCGCCGGCTGCGACCTCGACGTCTTCTCCTCGACGACCAAGTTCGACAGCGGCACGGGCTGGCCCAGCTTCTGGGCGCCGCTGGACAGCGCGGTCGCCACCGGCGGGGACGGCTCGTTCGGCATGACGCGGACCGAGGTGCACTGCAGCCGGTGCGGCGGCCATCTCGGGCACGTGTTCGCCGACGGCCCGCAGCCGACGGGCCAGCGCTACTGCATGAACGGCATCGCCATGACGTTCAGGCCGCAGGCCGCATGAGCCCGCGGAGCGCCTGCCCATAATCGCGACGAAGCGCGCGCCTGGGTGGGCGAGTGGGCGGGGGCTCGGCGCCGCGATGCTGGCGGGCGTCGCGGTGGTTGTCTCCGGCTCGGACACGGTGACGGTGGGGGGCCAGCAGGCAGGCAAGGTTGGGGCTCTGCCCCAAACCCCGCCAAAGGCCGGGCCTTTGGAAACCTCACCTTAGGAATCGGGGACAAGGCCGGCTGATCCGTCCGAGGCAGGCGACGGCGCAGGCGGGGCGTGCGCCGGATGCGGCCGGGATGGCCGGGACCGGCTCGACCTTGTCGGGCAGGGCCGGAGCGTCGGCCCGGAGGTCTCGAGCGTTGCGGCTGCTTCCGGACGGTCGGGCATCGGCCCGGCGACGAGGCCGGATCCCTGCCGCCCATGCCCTCACGCACCGGGGCTTTGTCGGGAGGTGCCCGTCCGCTACAGGTCGAGGCTCTGGGGAAGGATGACCAGATCGCGGATCGTCACGCTCCGTGGGCGGGTGAGCATGAAGACCACGGCCTCGGCGACCTCGCCGGGCTCGAGCAGGCTGCCCCTGGCCAGGGCGTCGTCCAGCTTCTCCTTCGGCCAGTCGCTCAGCAGCGCGGTCACCACGGGCCCGGGCGCCACCTCGCCGACGCGGATCCCGTGCTTCATGACCTGCCTCCGCAGGGTGTGGACGAACGCCTGCACCGCGTGCTTGGACGCGGTGTAGACCGGCTCCACCACGACGGGAACGAAGCCCGCGACCGAGCTGGTCACGACGATGTCGCCGGTGCCGCGCTCGACCATGTGCGGCAGCACGGCGTGGATCGTGCGGAACACCGAGTTGACGTTCAGGTTCAGCATGCGGTCCCACGCATCCGGATCGCCGCCCAGGACGTCGCCGCCGACGTACGAGCCGGCGTTGGCGTGGAAGATGTCGAGCTGCCCGGCGGCGTCCAGGATCGCCGGCATCATCGTGGCGACGCTCGCGGGCTGGAGCAGGTCCACCACCACGGCCGACGCGCCGGCGCCCAGCTCGGCACAGGCCGCCTCGAGCCGGTCCGCGGCCCTGTCCACCAGGACGACGCGGGCCCCGGCGCGCAGCATCGCCCGGGCGCATTCGAGGCCGATGCCGGACGCGGCACCGGTGACCGCGGCGACCTTGCCCGACAGGTCCTGGCTCATGGCTGCTTCCTTGGGTTCTGGTGCGTGGCAACGTCGAGACCCGTCGGCCGCGACTCAGGCGCGGCCATGCGACATCCGCGACCGCCTGGCCAGCGAGTCCACGATCACCGCGACCGCCAGGACGCCGCCCGTGATCATGTACCGGAGCGAGGACGACAGATCGAGCAGCGTCAGCCCGCTCGCGATCGACTGGATCACGATGATGCCGAGCAGCGCCGAGTAGGCGCTGCCCCGCCCGCCGAACAGGCTGGTGCCGCCGATCACCGCGGCCGCGATGGCGTTGAGGTTCACGTCGCCGGTGCCCGCCTGCTGGCTGGCCGAGGCGAGGCGCGCGGCAGACAGCACCCCGCCGAGGGCGGCCAGCGACGAGCACAGCACGAAGGCGCTCAGGTAGGTGCGGCGCACGTCGATGCCGGCGCGCCGGGCCGCCTCCCGGTTGCCGCCGACCGCCGTCATCGCGCGGCCCCACTTGGTGCGCTTGAGCGCGTAGTCCATCAGCACCACCAGCGCGGTGAACAGGCCGAACATCCAGGGCACGCCGCGGTCCGTGTTCAGGTACGCGACCACCGCCAGCAGGACGATCGTCAGCACGGCGGCGCGCACGACGATGCCGCCGACCGAGGGCGGCGTCAGCCCCGCGTCGCGCCGGTGCCGGGCGGTGAGCAGCTGCGCGGCCAGCAGGGCGGCGCCCGCCGCCAGGACCAGCGCGTAGGCGACGGCGTGCGGCATGACCAGCGTCTGGCCCAGGTCCACGATCGGCGAGCCGTAGGGCAGGTTGATCGAGCCGCTCGACCCCAGGATGTACAGCTGCACGCCGAGCACCGCGAGCAGGCCGGCCAGGGTCGAGACGAAGCTCGGCATGCCCAGCCGGTTGAACAGGGCGGCGTAGACGCAGCCCACCGCGCCGCCGATGACCAGCGAGACCACGATGGCGCCCGCGACCGGCCAGTCCGCGTTGACCCAGAGCACGCCGACGATCGCCGAGGCGAGGCCGGACACCGAGCCCACGGACAGGTCGATCTCGCCGACCATGAGGATGCAGACGATGCCGAGCGAGATCACGCCGACCGTCGAGCAGTCGAACAGCAGGTTGACGAGGTTGTTGCTCGACAGGAACACGGGGTTGAGGCTCTGGAACACCGTCCAGATGACGGCGAGGCCGACCACCACGGGCAGCGAGCCGAGGTCGCCGGAGCGCACCCGGTCCGTGAAGCCGCGGATCGCGCCGCCGACGCCGGTGTCGTGGCGGACCCGCGCGTCGCTGCGGTCGAGCCGCGCCGGCTCCTTCGAGCTGAGTTCGGTGCTCACTGCAGGGCCGCTCCGCCGGCCGCCACGCGGGTCTGGCGACCGGCGCGGCGCGAGACGGAGTTGTCGGCGGCGCCGGTGATGGCGCTGACCAGCTCGTGGTTGGACGCGTCCGGCCCGAACTCGCCGTTGTTGCGCCCGAGCCGCAGCACGACGATGCGGTCCGCCACGGCGCGCACGTCCTCCATGTTGTGGCTGATCATGATCACGCCGAGACCGCGGTCGCGCACCCGCTCGATCAGGTTCAGCACCTCCGCCGTCTGGGCCACGCCCAGGGCGGCGGTGGGCTCGTCGAGCATGATCAGCTTCGGCTGCGACAGCAGGGAGCGCGCGATCGCCACCGTCTGCCGCTGGCCGCCGGACAGCGACGCCACCGGCTCGCGCACGGAGGGGATGCGGGCCGCCAGCTCGTTGAGCAGCGTCCAGGAGCGTATCTCCATGGTCACCTCGTCCAGGCCGAGGCGGCCCAGCTCGCGGCCCAGGAAGATGTTGGCGACGACGTCCAGGTTCTCGCACAGCGCGAGGTCCTGGAACACGGTCGCGATGCCGAGCGACAGCGCCTCGCCGGGCCCGGCCAGCGTCACCGGCTTGCCGGCGAAGGTCATGGTGCCGCTGGTCGCCTGGTGGACGCCCGCCAGCACCTTCACCAGCGTCGACTTGCCGGCCCCGTTGTCGCCGACGAGCGCCACCACCTCGCCGGCGCGCACGTCGAGGTCGATGTCGGACAGCGCGGAGACCGCGCCGAACTGCTTGCAGATCCCCC
The DNA here is from genome assembly GCA_964236585.1 of uncultured Acetobacteraceae bacterium. Taxonomy (GTDB): domain Bacteria; phylum Pseudomonadota; class Alphaproteobacteria; order Acetobacterales; family Acetobacteraceae; genus CAXSEF01. The sequence continues at coordinate 3,719 of CAXSFE010000141.1, read as the reverse complement.
GCAGGCTGAGCACGGTGTCGTCCGGGACGGCGGCGGGCGGCGGTGGCTGCGACATGGGTGCGAGGCCCTTCGTGGTGCGGCGGAAATCGACCTGGCGCCCGGACCGCGCGGCCGCCCCGGGAGGCGGCCGCGCGGTCCGGGCGCCAGGGCCTCAGCGCGTGATGCCGAGCGTCTTGCAGCCGTCGGCGTAGCGGCCGGTGCAGAGCACGGAGGCGGGCTCGATCGGCTTGCCGTCCACCATCTTGTCGACGATCTCGGCCTTGAGGTTGCCCGACGTCACGACCGCCGGCGTGAACAGCCGGCTCGGCGTGCCGAACAGGGTGCTGTCGGACTTGGGCGCCTGGCCGTCCAGCAGGCCGGCCACCACGTCCGCCGCCGCCGCCGCGACGATCTCGCTCGGCTTGGAGATGGTGTTGTACTGGTCGCCGACGATGATGAGCTGCAGCCCGGCGATGGTGGCGTCGTTTCCGGTGACGGACGGGACGGGGTTGACGCCCGCCGCCTTGAAGGCCGCGATGGTGCCGCCGGCGGTCCCGTCGTTGGCCGCGACGACGCCGACGATCTTCTTGCCGAAGCGCGAGACCTGCCCGCTCACCCACTGCTGCGCCTTGGCGGGCACCCACTCCGGGGTGTCGTACTCGGCCAGCGTCGGGTAGCCGCCGCTCGCCAGGCCCTCGTGGATGCCCTTCTTGATCAGGCCCGCGGCCGCGTCCGTCGGCGAGCCGTTGACCTCGAGCAGCCCCGCGTCCGACGCCGCGACGTTGGCGGACTTCAGGTGCTCCACCAGGGACTTCGCGATGCTCCGGCCGATCGCCTCGTTGTCGAAGGAGACGTAGAAGTCGGCCGGCGTCGACGGGATCGGGCGGTCGTAGGCGACGACCTTGATGCCCTGGCCCTGGGCCGCCTTCACCAGCGAGGCCGCGGCCGTCGAGTCGACGGCGTCGATCACGATCGCCTTGGCGCCCTGCGAGACGACGGAGTTGAACTGCTGCTGCTGGCGCGACGCGTCGCCGTCGGCGTTCTGGTAGAGCACCTTGCAGGTCGGGCAGAGCTTCTTCATCTCCGCGACGAAGCCGGGGTGGTCGTGCTCCTCGTAGCGGGTGGAGCTCTGGTCGGGCATCAGGAATGCCACGGTCGTGTTCGCAAGCGGCGCGGCGGACGCAGTCCCGCAGATGAGGCCGGCAACGATGCCAGTCGCAGCCAGTGGTCCCGTCAAGACGCGGGTTGATCGGATCATGGATACTTCCTCTTTATTGGGCAAATTGCCATTGTTGCGTTCATCTCAGATACCGACGGCACGGGAACGCTCTGCTGTGCTGCCGGACGGCGGTCGTGTCAAGCCGCGACGACGAGGCTGCGCCCGCCACGCTGGAGGCTGCGGAAACGCGGCGGCGGCAGTCCCGTCGAAGTAGAGAGCCGTCTGTTGAAGCCAGGGACATGCCCGAAGCCGATCCCATGGCAAGTAGTGTTCACGGGCAGATCCACCTGGCTCAAGTACTGGCGGGCCAGCCCGATGCGCCTGGCAATGACGCAACTGCTGGATCTTCAGCACGAAAAACTCCAAGGTCGGATTTCACCCCTGGACCCCTTCTACCTTTCACCATACATCGAGAGGCCGGAGCCGCAGGAAAACAGCTCGCGAGTTCAGGCCAGGATGTGCGCTCTTGTTGTCACCCGGCTGATGGTTACCATTCTGCTCCACCGCTCCGGTATACCGTCTGGCTAAATGATCGCCACTCACTTTAGGACACGGCGCTGATACTTTTTTGTCGTCGCATACGACTGTGCCGCATGAACCGGACAATGGGTGAAAAGCGCCCGTCTGCATCGGCTGCCACGCCAGGCGGACGTACTCCGGACGTCCGGGTTCGAGCATCCGGTTCGGCCCTTCGACAGCGACGGTGGCCTCCATCGCGCGTCGGCGGTTCGTGCGAGGACGCAGCCCGGCTGCTGTCACGGGCCTTGATGATGCGACCACCGCAGCGTCGGGCGGGCACCTGATGGCCTCGCCCAGGACGCCGCCCCGGCCACATGCAGCACGGTCCGCCAGCCTGGCTCCCGCCCGCTGGCGCCCACGGCCGCCCGCCCTCAGCCCTCGCCGCCCTCCATCCCCGTCGGCGTGAGCGCCTCCGCCACCGCCTCCTTCTTCGCCTGCGGCAGCAGCTTCATCGTCAGGATGAACGACGACAGCCCCAGGCACACCACGTTCTGCACCACGATCGCCCACTGCCGCACCAGCACCCCGTAGGCGAGCCAGGCCACGAACCCCACCACCGTGATCAGGTACATCCGCAGCGAGATGCCCTCCGTGCTGCGCGAGCGGATGATCGCCCACGCCTGCGGCACGAAGCTGACCGTGGACAGCGTCGCCGCGAACAGGCTCACCACCGTCACCGTGTCCATGCGAGCTCCTATGCCAACCAGGAAGCAAGGTTGAGGCTCTGCCTCAAACTCCGCCAAAGGCTCGCCTTTGGAAACCTCGACTTAGACTTTTCTTATCGGATGCCGGTCCAGGGGCGGCTCGCCCCTGGCGGGTCTGGGCAGAGCCCAGTCTTGCTTGCACCTCAGCGCAGAAACCCCACGATCCGCTCCGCCTCCGCCACGATCGGGTCCGCCACCGCCGCCGCCCGCGCTGCCCCGTCCCGCAGCACCGCATCGACGTGCCCCACGTCGCCCAGCAGCCGCGCCGTCTCCTCCCGGATCGGCGCCAGGTGCGCCACCAGCAGGTCCGCGAGCGCGCCCTTGAACACCCCGAACCCCTGCCCGCCCCACTCGCGCAGCACGTCGCCCGGCTCCACCCCGCTCACCGCGGCATAGATCCCCACCAGGTTGCGCGCCTCCGCCCGCCCCTCCAGCCCCTCGACCTCCGACGGCAGCGCGTCCGGGTCCGTCCGCGCCCGCCTCACCTTGAGCGCGATCTCCTCGGCGCTGTCCGTGAGGTTCACCCGGCTCTGGTCCGACGGGTCGGACTTGCTCATCTTCCGCGCCCCGTCGCGCAGGCTCATCACCCGCGCCGCCACCACCCCGATCAGCGGCTCGATCACCGGGAAGAACTCCACCCCGTAGTCGTGGTTGAACTTCGCCCCGATGTCGTTCGCCAGCTCCAGGTGCTGCCGCTGGTCGTCCCCCACCGGCACCCGCGTCGCATGGTACGCATGGATGTCCGCCGCCATCAGGTCCGGGTACGCGTACAGCCCCACCGACATCGCCTCCCGGTCCTTGCCCGCCTTGTCCTTGAACTGCGTCATCCGGTTCAGCCAGCCGATCCGCGCCACGCAGTTGAACACCCACGCCAGCCGCGCGTGCGCGCTCACCGCCGACTGGTTGAACAGCACGTGCCGGCCCGGATCGATCCCGCACGCGATCACGGTCGCCGCCGCCTCGCGCACCTGCCGCCGCAGCGCCTCCGGCTCCTGCCACACCGTGATCGCATGCAGGTCCACGAGGCAGTACAGGCACTCGTGGTCCGCCTGCAGCGACACCCAGCGCCGGATCGCGCCGAGGTAGTTGCCGAGATGGAGGGTGCCGGACGGCTGGATGCCGGAGAGGATGCGCTGCATCCCCCGCTTGTCCGGCACCCACCGGGCGGAGGTCAAGCAAGCAAGGTCGGGCTCTGCCCGAACCCGCAAAGGGCCAAGGGCCCTTTGATCCCTATCTCTTAAGGAAAGCCGGTCCAGGGCGGCTCGCCCTGGCGGGTCCAGGGCAGAGCCCTGGCCTTC
>CAXSFE010000140.1:0-7862 GCA_964236585.1 uncultured Acetobacteraceae bacterium | reverse complement strand
GGGGCGGGGCGGGAGGCGCGCCGGGGCGGGGGGGCCGGGCGGTCGGGGGCGGGCCGCCGCGCCGCGGGGGGCGGCGGGGTGCGGGCGGGGGGCGAGGTCGTGGAGGCGGACGCGGTGGTGTGCAACGCGGACACGCATGCGGTGGCGTCGGGGCGGTTCGGGGCGCTGGGGGGGGCTGTGGCGGCGACACGGCCGTCGTGGCGGTCGTATTCGGCGCTGACGTGGGCGCTGCGGGCGCGGACGGGGGGGGTGCCGCTGCTGCGGCACACGGTGTTCTTCTCGGGGGACGAGAGGGGGGAGTTCGACTCGCTGCGGCGGGGGCTGCCGGGGGCGCCGACGGTCTATGTGTGCGCGCAGGACCGGGGTGGGGGCGAGGACGAGGCGGGGCCGGGGGGGGCGGAGCCGGACGGGCAAGGTTTGGGCGGGGCGGAGCGGCTGCTGTGCCTGGTGAATGCGCCGGTGTGCGGGGATGGCGTCCCGCCCAGCGAGGAGGAGATCGAGCGATGCGAGACGGCGGCGTTCAGGCATCTGAGGGCGTGCGGGCTGGCGATGGAGCGGGCGAGCGAGCCGTCGGTGGCGGCGGGGACGCTGGCGGGGCCGGCGCAGTTCGAGGCGCTGTTCCCGGCGACGGGGGGCGCGCTGTACGGGCCGAGCTCGCACGGGTGGGCGGCGTCGTTCCGACGGCCGGGGGCGCGGACGAAGGTGGCGGGGCTGTACCTCGCGGGGGGGAGCACGCATCCGGGGCCGGGGGTGCCGATGGCGGCGATCTCCGGCGCGCTGGCGGCGTCGGCGGTGATGGCGGACCTCGGTTCGACGCGGCGGTCGGGGCGAACGGGTATGTCTGGTGGTACGTCGACGCGCTGAGCGACGACGGGGCGCACGGGATCACGCTGATCGCGTTCCTGGGGAGCGTGTTCTCGCCGTACTACGCCTGGGCGCGTCGGGGGGGACAAGCGGCGGATCCGATGCGGCACTGCACGCTCAACGTGGCGCTGTACGGGCGGCCGGAGGGGTGGGCGATGACGGAGCGCGGGGCCGGGCGGGTGGTGCGCGATGCGGCGTCGCTGCGGATTGGGGGGAGCGGGCTGCGGTGGGACGGGCGGGCGCTGGTGTTCGCGGTGGAGGAGAGGTCGGTGCCGTGGGGGCGGCGGATCGCGGGGGAGGTGCGGGTGGTGCCGGAGGCGCTGACGGGGTTCTCGGCGGAGATCGATGGGCAGGGGCGGCACCGGTGGCGGCCAATGGCGCCGCGGGCGCGGGTCACGGTAGCGCTGGGGAAGCCGGGGCTGGCGTGGGAGGGGACGGGGTATCTGGACAGCAACGACGGGGACGAGCCGCTGGAGGCGGGGTTCCGGCGGTGGGACTGGTGTCGGGCGCCGCTGTCCGGAGGGAAGACGGCGATCCTGTATGACACGGAGCCCAGGGTCGGGGGGGCGCGGGGGATCGCGATCCGGGTGGGGGCGGACGGGGGGGTGGCGCGGTTCGAGGCGCCAGGGTTGGTGGCGCTGCCGCGGTCGCGGTGGGGGGTGGCGCGCTCGACGCGCGCCGAGGACGGGGGGGCGCGGGTGGCGAGGGGGCTGGTGGACGCGCCGTTCTATGCGCGCTCTGTGATCGGGACGCGGCTGCTGGGGGAGGATGTGGAGGCGGTGCACGAGAGCGTGGACCTGAACCGGTTTCGCGCGCCATGGACGCAGGCGATGCTGCCGTTCCGGATGCCGAGGGCGGGGTAGCGGCGGGTGGCGGCGATGGCAGGCGGGCCGAGTGGCAGCTGGTGGAGGCGGGGTCTTGACGCGGCGTGTCGGGGTAGAGGCAGAGGAACGGGGGCCGGCATCCGGTGATGGGGCGGGCGGACCCTGGGTCGTATCGCCGCCGCGGATCGAGACTGCGAGGCTCGTGCTTTGCGAGCACACGCAGGATGATTTCGAGGCCCAGGTGGCGATGTGGGGCGACCTGGACGTGGTGCGACATATCAGCGGGACGGCGTCGAGCCGGCAGGAGTGCTGGGCGCGCCTGCTCCGGTATCGGGGGCTGTGGCCGGTCCTGGGTTATGGGTACTGGGCCGTTCACGAGCGGCGGACGGGGCGCTTCGTCGGGGATGTCGGCTTCGGTGATTTCCATAGGGCGACCGAGCCGTCGATCAGCGGGGTGCCCGAAGCGGGGTGGGTGCTGGCGAGCGGGGAGCACGGGAAAGGTTTTGCCAGCGAGGCGGTCGCGGCGGCGCTTGCCTGGCTGGATCGGGGCGAGCGGTTCCGCAGGGTCGTCTGCCTGATCGACGCCGCGAATGCGGCTTCGCTGAGGATCGCAGAGAAGAACGGGTTTCTTCCAGCGGGCACGGTCGAGATGGGCGGGGAGACGGTGCCGCTGTATCGGCGGGATCGCGGAGGCTGAAGGTCGGGTCGGGGTACGGGGGCAGGCCCTGCGCCTCGATCAGCCGGGCGTGTCGCGGGCGCGCGTCAGGAGCGGCGTGGGGTTTGGCTGCCCCTCGTAGTAGTCGGCCACGCGCAGGAAGCCGTGGCGCCCGAGGGCGTCGACGACGAGCGCGCCGCTGTCGGGGTAGGTGCAGACCTCCGCGGGCGGCTCGGCGCCGATCGCGAGATAGACCAGGTCGCCCGTGCCTTCGGGGGTCGCGGGGTTGGCGATCTGGTGGGCGATCCCCGTGTCGGCCGGGCAGGAGATGCAGTCCCCGGGGTGGATCTCGTGCACGCGGTCGCCATAGCGGAACAGGCCGTGGCCTTCGAGCACGACGAAGATCTCGTCGGCCATGAGGTGCGTGTGCGCCGGGCACGCGCTGTGGCCCGGAGGCACCCGCCTGGCGTTCATGCCGAGGCGGCCTATTCCGAAGCGCCCCGGCCCCGCCTCCTTCATCGCGGGCGTCAGCGCGCGCCGGGAGTGCGTCCAGGCGGCGGGCACGTCGGCCGCGACCTCCGGCGCCGTGTGCATGTTGACGATCGTGGGCGCCTTCTCGGTCATAACGTCCTCTCGTTCCTGCGCTAGACAGGCGCGGGCCGGTCATCCGGCCTGCGCGCCGCGATCATTATACGAGCGGCGCGATCGGCTGACACATGCAGTTGCGAAGCAAGCAAGGTTGAGGCTCCGCCTCAAACTCCGCCAAGGGCTGGGCCCTTGGAACCCATCCCTTAAGTGAGGCCGGTCCAGGGGCGGCTCGCCCCTGGCGGGTCTGGGCAGCGCCCAGCCTTGCTTGCCTTGCCTTCGGATCAACGAACCCGGCCGCCGGCGTTGTTCCCCCTGAGACAGACGATCCCGGGACAGGCGATCCGGGAGCGGGGTCCGGGAAAGCGGCGCCCTCCGCCACCCTGGGGGCCGTCTTCCCGTTGGCTGTTCGTCTAGGGAAGGCGCTGGTTCAGGGTGTTGTCGCCGCGAGCACGAGCAGGGCCGCGAACACGCCGAGCGGTGCGGCGTGCGAGATCTCGCGGCGGCGCAGGACCGTGACGATGGCGGCGGCGATGACGATGGCCCCGAGCGCCAGGCCGGCGTCGCGGTCGGCGGGACGGGCGGTCAGGGCTGCGCTCGCGATCTCCAGGCCGCCGGTCACGCGGCACCACCAGCGCGGGTAGCCCCATCGGGCGAAGTCGTCCTGCGTGGCGCGTGTGCCGATCGCGTTGAACAGGCCCGCGCCGAGGAACGCGGCGACGAGCAGCCAGACCACGACACCGTGCAGCATCCTGGCACTCCTTCAGCGGCTCGCGCCGGGCGTCACGCAGGGGGCGGGGGTGGGTCGGGCTCCGGCCGGAGGCCCGCGCCTGCCTTGGCGGGGGCCTGCATCCTGGCGGCAGGCCCCCTCGCCCGGCGTCGGCCCGGCAGGCAGGACGGGCGGCAGGCCGGGAGGGGGCGTCATGCGGCCGGCGGGGCGTAGGAGCGCAGCTCGTCGACGATCGAGGGCCGCGAGGGGCTCCACCCAAGCTCGGATCTCGCCAGCTCGCCCGAGACCACCTGGTCGCACGCGATCGCGTCGGCGAAGCCGTGGAGCGTCCGGCGTGCCTCGTCGAGCGGCCACTCCGCAACCCGGCCCGCGGCGCCGGCGCCCTGGCTCGCCGCGCGCGCGATCTCGACGAGCGGGACGGCGGCGCCATGGACGCCGTTGAAGATCGAGGCCGCGGGCGCGTTGTCGAGCGCGAGGAGGTAGAGGTCGGCCAGGTCGTCGGCGTGGACCGTCGTCCAGCGATTGCTCCCGTCGCCGACATGGCGGGCCGCGCCGTGCTCCTTCGCCGAGGCGTGCATCATCATCGCGGTGCCGCCCCGGCCGCCGTACACCCAGCCCGGACGGATCACGACCGGGTGGACGCCGACGGCGGCGGCGGCGAGGACGGCGGCCTCGAGGGACTGGCGGAAGCGGACGAGGTTGACGGGATGGAGCGGGCTGTCCTCGGTCGCGGGCAGGTCGCCGGTCGCTCCGTAGAGCAGGCAGCCGCTGGTGTAGATGAACCGCCTGTCCGTGCCGCGCAGCGCGTGGAGGATCGCGCGCGTCGCCGTCTCGTCGTGGGCCGCCGTGTCGCGGTCGCCGGGGGAGGCGGCGTGGACGACCGCGTCGACGCCGCGGGCGGCGTCGGCGATGCCGGGCGCGTCGGCAAGGTCGCCGCGGACGGCCGTGTACCCCTGGGCGGCGAGCCTGGCCGCGCTCGCGTCGGAGCGGGCGAGCGCCACGACCCCGTGCCCCGCCGACGCCAGCCGCCGCGCGACCGCGCCGCCGATCAGGCCCGTCGCACCCGTCACCAGAACCCGCATGTCCAGCCCCTTGCCGCCTCGATGCGGCAGAAGGGAGCAGAGCGGCCGGGGGTGGGGAAATCGGGAGACGTGATGTGGCGGCATCGCCGCCGCCGATGGCGTCAGGCCAGGGCGGCGATCTCGGCGATGCGGTCGCGCAGCCAGCTCGTGGCGGGGTGGGCGTCCACCCGGCGGTGCCACATCATCGCCAGCGGCCAGCCGGGCAGCGCGATCGGCGGCTCGTGCACGGCGATGCCGAGGCTAGCCGCGGCGAAGCGCCGGGCGACGCGCGCGGCGAGCGTCGCGACGAGGTCGGTGTCGGCGACCACGAACGGCGCGACCAGGAACTGCGGCAGGCTCAGGATGATGCGGCGTTCGACGCCGAGGGCGGCCAGCTCGCGGTCGACGAGGCCCCTGCGGTCGCCCTCGGGCGAGACCAGGAGGTGCGGGGCGGCCGCGAACGCCTCCAGGCCCGCGCCGTCCGCGAAGGCGGGGTGGCCGTGTCGCGCGATGCACGCGAAGCCTTCGCGGAGCAGCGGGCGGACCAGGATGCGGGCGGACGCCTCGACGGGGAAGCCGATCGCGAGGGTCGCCTCGCCGCTGTCGAGCCGGTCGAGGGCCTCGGTGCGGCCGAAGATGCCGCGCACCTGGACGTCGAGGCGGGGGGCCGCGACGGCGAGCCGCGCCAGCAGCGGCGGCAGCAGGACGAAGGCGGCGTAGTCGGTCATCGCGACCGTGACCGTGTGGTCGGCCGCCGCGGGGTCGAACGCGTCCGCTTGGAGGGCCTCGCGCACGAGGCGGAGCGCCGCCGACACGGGGCCGGCGAGGTCGTCGGCGCGCGGCGTCGGCTGCATGCCGGCGGGCGAGCGGACGAACAGCTCGTCGCCGAACACCTCGCGCAGGCGGGTGAGCGCGCCGCTCATCGCCGACTGGCTCAGGCCGATGCGCTGCCCCGCGTGGGTGACGTGGCGTTCGGCGTAGAGCGCGTCGAACGCCTTCAGCAGGTTCAGGTCGAAGCCGGCTGCGTCCATCGGACGCTGATAGGGCACCGGCGTGAGTCAGGTCCAGATGCCCCGCCAGTCGATCCGGCTTGCCGATGTTCCGGCAGCTCTTGTGGACGCGTCGTTGCTATTGCCGCGGCAGGAGGAACTCGTCGCGATCTGCAGGGAGTCCTGCAAGAGGAGGCTCAGGGCGGGCCTTGGGCGAGGGTCCTGTCTTCAGGCATCGCGGGCAGAGCCCCTGGCCCTGCCCGCCTGCCCCACCGCCTGCGCAGGTCGGCCAGATGCGCGGCCAGGGAGCCCAGCAGGCACAGGGCGAGGAGCGGCCAGGGAGCGCCGCGCAAGGCGAGGCGCAGGGCGAGGAGGAGGCAGGCGCCGGCCGCGAGGTTGGGGAGCAGGGCGGAGGGGGCCGGGCCGCGGCCGGTGGCGCGGTGCAGGGCGAGCAGGGCGGCGGCCTCGGCGAGGACAAGGAGGAGGATCGCGTCGACGACGCGGCCGCTGGCGAAGAGCCAGGTCATGCGGCGGGGGCGGGGAGGTGGGCGTCGGCCATCTCGTCGACGAGGGCGGCGATGCGGGTGGGGTCCTCCTCGTGGGCGAGGTGGCCGAGGCCGGGGAGCAGGACCAGGCGCGCGCCGGGGAGGCGGGCGGCGAGCTGGCGGGCGGCGGAGGGGGGGATCATCCCGTCCTGTTCGCCGGCGACCAGGGTCAGGGGGGTGCGGAGGCGGGCGATGTCGAAGGCGTTGAGGTCCCAGCGCGCCATCATGCGCAGGGCGGCGGCGACGTGGCGGGGCTGGGCGAACAGGCGGGCGTAGAGGCGGGCGTCGCCGGGGTCGAGGCGCGAGCCGGTGCCGGACAGCATGCGGTCGACCAGCGGCTGCGTGGCCTGGCGGGAGACGATCCAGGGGAGCACGGGCAGCGAGGACAGCAGGCGCGCGGCGGCGGGGAACAGCACGGACTCGCGGGCGGAGAGCGGCAGGAGCGCGCCGTTGAGGCTCATGATCGCGGAGGGGGTGGCCAGGCCCTCGATCGCCAGCTGCGCGGCGACGGCGGCGCCGGCGGAGTGGCCGACGATCAGAGCGGGCTGGAGCGCGAGCGTGCGCAGGAGGGCGGCGACGAGGCGGGCCATGCCGGGGAGCGACATGCCGTCGGGGGGCGGGGCCGCGGTGAAGCCGTGGCCGGGGAGGTCGGGGGCGACCACGGTGAAGCGGCGCGCAAGCAGGGGGGCCAGCGCGCGCCAGGAGTGGGTTGCGGCGCCGGTGCCATGCAGGAGGAGAAGGACGGGACCTTTGCCGAGGACCTGGACGTGCCAGCGGAGGCCGCCGGCGGTGACGAAGCGGCTGGCGGCGCGGTTGGGCCAGTCGCGGCCTTGGGTGTCCCAGTTCATGAGGAAGGTCGGGCTCTGCCCGAACCCGCAAAGGGTCCGAGGACCCTTTGATCCCTTGACTTAAGGGAAGCCATCCAAGGGGCTTCCCTTGGCGGGGTCCAGGGGCAGAGCCCCTGGCCTTCCTTGCTCATGCCGCGCCCCGGATGGCGCGCGACAGGGCGGTGGCATCGGCGCGGGGCAGGAACAGGCAGCGGGCGCCCATGGCGTCGGCGAGGGCGGCGGCCTGGGGCTGCGGGCGGGCGGAGATGTCGATCAGCAGGGACGGCAGGGCGGCGGCGCGCAGGGTGCGGGCGGCGTCGAGCGCGTCGGCGGTGGCGCGGGCGCGGTCGGCGGTGCCGTCGCGGGCGATGTTGGCGCGGCCGTCGGTCAGGACGACCAGCAGGGGGGCGGCGCCGCGGCGGCGGAGGGAGGCGGCGAGCTGGGCGGCGGCGTCAAGGCCGGCGGCGATGGGGGTGGGGCCGCCGCCAGGGAGGGCAGCGAGGCAGCGGCGGGCGCGGGCGAGGGCGCCGGTGGGGGGAAGGAGGAGCTCGGCGGCCGTGCCGCGGAAGGCGAGGAGGGCGACCTGGTCGCGGCGGACGTAGCACTCGGCGAGGAGGAGCTCGACGGCGCCCTTGGCCTCGGCGAGGCGGCTCATGGCGGCGGAGCCGGAGGCGTCGACGACGAACAGGGTGGTGGCGCGGGGGGTGGAGACGCGGCGCTGGATGCGCAGGTCAGAGGCGCGGATGTGCAGGCGGGGGGGGCTCGTGGGGGAGGCGCGGCGG
>CAXSFE010000139.1:0-8045 GCA_964236585.1 uncultured Acetobacteraceae bacterium | reverse complement strand
CTCGCGCCGGCTCGGCATCTCGCCGGCGGCCACGAGGGCGCCGGCGATGGCGACCATGCGGCGGGCCTGGTGGCGGATGGCGTCGAGGTCCTCGTCGCGGGGCGGGCGGTTCTCCTCGCCGACGATCGCCGAGGCGCCGTAAGGGGAGCCGGCCTCGAGCATGGCCTCGTCGGTGTAGCCGGTGGGGGTGATGACCATGCCGAGGTGGGCCATGGGGGCGTAGAGGGAGAGGGTGACGACCTCGGTGCCGCCGTGGGGCCAGGAGGCGGTGGCGAAGGCGCCGCCGACCTTGCCGGCGAGGGCGCCCTTCTTCCACTGCGGGCCGAGGCGGTCGAGGAACGCCTTCATCTCGGTGGCCATGGCGCCGAAGTAGGAGGGGGTGCCGAACAGGATGGCGTCGGCCCAGGTGGCGTCGTCCTGCTCGGGGGCGGGGTGGAGGGCGTTCTGGCGATCGGCGTTCTCGGCCCAGCCCTTGCTGTGGGTCATGGCCTCGCGGGAGACGACCTCGCGGGCGCGGCGGAGGCGCACGTCGGCGCCGGCGTCGCGCGCGGCCTCGGCGGCGGCGAGGGCGAGGGTCTCGGTGCTGCCGGTCCGGGAGTAGAACACGATCAGCAGGCGGGTCGGGTCGGGCACGGGCGCTCCGGACCGCGCGGGGTGGCGGCTTCGAAGCGCAGGTGTGGGCGCTGGCCGGGTTGGGAAGGGGCGTCGGCTCCAGGGACCGCGGCTCGGGGCGCGGCGGGACCTGCGCGTGTGCGCCGTGCGGCGGGGTAGGCCGGAGAGGGTGGCGATCCCGCGGGCGGCGATCTTGTGGGCGGTGCGGGCGTTGCAGTGCGCGAGGCTGTCTTGAACCAGGGGAAGTGCATCATGGGCGACACGAGCAAGCCGGGGATCGACAAGCTGCCGGGCAATCACGGGCAGTTCGGCGCCGATGTCGAGACGGAGAACTACGAGACGCTGCCTGACCTGGACGTGGGCAAGCCGGGCTCGCAGGGGGTGGAGGCGCCCGAGGACGGGGCGGCGGTGCCGGCGCCCGGCGGGGCCGACGACGCGGCGAAGACGCCCGGGCAGCACCAGGAACAGGGTGGCATGCGCTCGTAGCCGGGCCGCGGCCCGCGCGGGCCGGCGGCGACCGACCTGTTCGGGCTTTCCCCGGGGAAGGCTGCCGCCGGCTCCTGGCCGCTGCGCCGGGCGGCCCGGACCTGCCGGGCGGTCAACTCCTTGTCGGGGTGAGGGCGATGGACTAGCACCGGACCCGCCGCAGCGACGCGTCAGGGGGCGGAAGCGTGGCAGTGTCACCCAGGAGGAGGCCAGCCATGGCTCGCAGCAAGATCGCTCTCGTCGGCGCCGGCAACATCGGCGGCACGCTCGCGCACATGATCGGGCTCAAGGAGCTCGGCGACGTGGTGCTGTTCGACGTGTTCGGCGGCGTGGCGGCTGGCAAGGCGCTCGACCTGATGCAGTCGAGCCCGGTGGACGGCTTCGACTCGGCGATGTCGGGCGGGTCGGACTACGCCGCGATCGCGGGGTCGGACGTGGTGATCGTCACCGCCGGGTTCCCGCGCCAGCCCGGGATGAGCCGCGACGACCTGCTGGCGAAGAACGCCGAGGTGATCGGCCAGGTGGCCGAGGGGATCAAGCAGCATTGCCCGGGCGCGTTCGTGATCGTCATCACCAACCCGCTCGACGTCATGGTGTGGGTGATGCAGCAGAAGTCCGGGCTGCCGCCGGAGATGGTCGTGGGCATGGCGGGCGTGCTGGACAGCGCGCGGTTCCGGCTGTTCCTGGCGCAGGAGTTCAAGGTCAGCGTGGAGGACGTCACCGCGTTCGTGCTGGGCGGGCACGGGGACACGATGGTGCCGCTGACGCGCTACTCCACGGTGGCGGGCGTGCCGATCCCGGACCTGATCGAGATGGGGTGGACGACGCAGGAGCGGATCGACGCGATCTGCGCGCGCACGGCGAACGGCGGCGGCGAGATCGTCAAGCTGCTGGAGCGGGGCTCGGCGTTCTACGCGCCGGCGGCGGCGGCGATCGCGATGGCGGAGTCGTTCCTGCGCGACAAGAAGCGGGTTTTGCCCTGCGCGGTGATGCTGCGCGGCGAGTACGGGATGCAGGATTTCTACGTGGGGGTGCCGGTGGTGATCGGCGCGGGCGGCGTGGAACGGATCGTCGAGGTGAAGTTCACCGATGCGGAGAAGGTCGCGTTCGACAAGTCGTGCGACGCGGTGAAGAAGCTCGTGGAGGACTTCCGCAAGCTTGGCGTCTAGAAGCGAAGGAAGGCCAGAGGCTCTGCCTCTGGACTCCGCTCAAGGCAAGCCTTGAGAATCCGTTTGATTTAGGAAGAGCCTTCTGCGGGATTGCACCCGGCGCCATGCGGGAGCACGGAGCTTCGCAAAAGGTTCCAAGGACTTGTCCTTGGCGGAGTCCAGAGGCAGAGCCTCTGGCCTTGCTTTCTCTGGCTTCCAAACAGTTGGTGCGGACGAATGAACATCCACGAGTACCAGGCCAAGGCGCTGCTGCGCGAGTTCGGGGTGGCGGTGCTTGACGGCGAGCTTGCGTGGACGCCTGACGAGGCGGCGGCGGCGGCGGCGCGGCTGCCGGGACCGGTCTACGTGGTGAAGTCGCAGATCCATGCCGGCGGCCGGGGCGCCGGGTTCATCGCCGAGGAGATGGAGGGGCCGCACCTGTCGGGCAAGCGGCCGGGCGGGGTGCGGCTGGCGCGCTCGGTGGGGGAGGTCAGGGCGGCGGCCGAGGCGATGCTGGGGCGCACGCTGGTGACGAAGCAGACCGGGCCGGCGGGGCGGGTGGTGAGCCGGGTGTACGTGGAGGCCGGGTGCGACATCGCGCGCGAGCTGTACCTGTCGCTGCTGGTGGACCGCGAGAGTGGGCGGGTGGTGATCATGGCGTGCCTCGAGGGCGGCGTGGAGGTCGAGGAGGTGGCGGAGCGCACGCCGGAGAAGATCCTGCGCGTCACGGTGGACCCGGCGGCGGGGGTGTCGGACTACCACGGGCGCAGGCTGGCGTTCGCGCTGGGGTTCCACGGGCGCGAGGCGAAGGCGCTGACGGCGTTCGTGACGCGGATGTACGACGCGTTCGTGTCGCTGGACTGCTCGGTCGTCGAGATCAACCCGCTGGTGGTGACGGGGGCGGGCGAGATCGTGGCGCTGGATGCCAAGGTGAGCTTCGACGACAACGCGCTGTTCCGGCACCCGGAGATCGAGGCACTGCGCGACGAGGGCGAGGAGGACGCCAAGGAGATCGAGGCGGCGAAACACTCGCTGAACTACGTGGCGCTGGACGGCACGATCGGCTGCATGGTCAACGGCGCCGGGCTGGCGATGGCGACGATGGACATCATCAAGCTGTACGGGGCGAGCCCGGCGAACTTCCTCGACGTGGGCGGGGGGGCGACCAAGGAGCGGGTGGCGGCGGCGTTCCGGATCATCCTGTCCGACCCGAAGGTGGAGGGCATCCTGGTCAACATCTTCGGCGGCATCATGCGCTGCGACGTGATCGCGGACGGCGTGGTGGCGGCGGCGCGCGACGTGAGCCTGTCGGTGCCGCTGGTGGTCCGGCTGGAGGGGACGAACGTGGCGCAGGGCAAGGCCATCATGGCGGCGTCGGGGCTGCCGATCATCGCCGCGGACGACCTCGACGACGCGGCGCGCAAGGTGGTGGCTGCGGTGCGGGCAGCGGGCGGGGGCATGGCCGGCGCCGTGTCCGGGCAGGGAGCGGCCTGATGGCGGTCCTGGTCGGGCGCGACACGCGGGTGATGGTGCAGGGGTTCACGGGGGCGCAGGGCTCCTTCCACAGCGAGCAGGCGATCGCCTACGGGACCGTGGTGGTGGGCGGGGTCACGCCGGGCAAGGGCGGCGGGGAGCATCTCGGGCTGCCGGTGTTCGACACCGTGGCGGAGGCCGCCGTGGTGACGGGGGCGAACGCGAGCGCGATCTACGTGCCGCCGCCGTTCGCCGCGGACGCGATCCTGGAGGCGATCGATGCGCGCATCCCGCTGATCGTGTGCATCACCGAGGGCATCCCGGTGCTCGACATGGTGCGGGTGAAGCGGGCGCTGTCGGGGTCGGCGTCGCGCCTGGTGGGGCCGAACTGCCCGGGGGTGATCACGCCCGGGCAGTGCAAGATCGGGATCATGCCGGGGCACATCCACCGGCCGGGGCGGGTAGGCGTGGTGAGCCGGTCGGGGACGCTGACCTACGAGGCGGTGGCGCAGACCACGGCCGCGGGGCTGGGGCAGTCGACCTGCGTGGGGATCGGCGGCGACCCGGTGAAGGGGATGGACTTCATCGAGGTGCTGGAGATGTTCCTGGGCGATCCGGAGACGGACTCGATCATCATGATCGGCGAGATCGGCGGGCAGAGCGAGATCGAGGCGGCGGAGTTCCTGGCGCGCTCGGGGGGCGGCCGGCCGGCCAAGACCGTCGTGGGGTTCATCGCGGGGGCGACGGCGCCGCCCGGTCGCCGGATGGGTCACGCGGGCGCGGTGATCAGCGGCGGGCGCGACACGGCGGCGGCGAAGGTCGAGGCGATGCGGTCGGCGGGCATTCACGTTGCGGAGAGCCCGTCGGCTCTGGGGAGCACGCTGGTGGGGGCGCTGGCGGGCTAACGCAGGCAGGCAGGGCTTGCCCGGGCCAGGCATGGGCGAGCGCCTCTTGGCCGGCATCTTCGAGTTTGCCGAGCACGCCGGCGTTGCCTCGGCTCCCGGGCTGCGCCCTGGCTGGTATGTGGCTTGCAGGGTCCGGGTGGCGTGCGGGCGCCGGGTCATGCGCGGCGGTCAACCCAGGCAGCGGCGCTGCCTTGAGCAAGGCCGGCGGGGACAGGCGTAGGTTGCGATGCCGGGAGCGATCCATGCCCCGGCTCTGCCCGAGAGGACTCCATATGCCCGGCGTCGATGTTCTGGCCACTGCCATCACGGGCGCGAACGCCGCGTTCATCGCGGAGATGTATGCGCGCTGGGTGGGTGATCCGGGCACGGTGGACGCGAGCTTCGCCGAGCTGTTCGCGGCGATGGACGACGAGACGCGCGCGGTGATGATGGATGCGGCCGGCGCGTCCTGGGCGCCGCGTGCGCCGGGGTTCTCCGAGGCTGGCGTGCCGGCCCGGGCAGGGCGGGGCGGCGGGGTGGAGGAGCCTGCCGGCCAGGGGCGGGATGCGACGCCTGGAGCGATCCCGGCCGGGGTGGTTCGGGCAGCCGCGCTGGACAGCCTGCGGGCGCTGATGCTGATCCGGGCGTACCGGGTGCGCGGACACCTGGAGGCGCGGCTCGACCCGCTCGGGCTGCAGGTGCCGAAGTCCCATCCCGAGCTGGACCCCGCGTCCTATGGCTTCGGCGAGGAGGACCGGGACCGGCCGGTGTTCATCGACAACGTGCTGGGGCGGGAGACGGCGAGCGTGCGCGAGATCATCGCGGTGGTGCGCGCCTGCTACTGCGGGCCGATCGGCGTGGAGTTCATGCACATCCAGGACCCCGGCCAGAAGGCCTGGATCCAGCGGCGCATCGAGGGCGCGCCCTGGGCGGACAGCATCGGGCGGGCCGACCAGGCGGCGCTGCTGCGCCAGCTGACGGAGGCGGAAGGGTTCGAGGCGTTCTGCCAGAAGAAGTACGTGGGCACGAAGCGGTTCGGGCTGGAGGGCGGCGAGGTGACGATCCCGGCGCTGCACGCGATGATCGAGACGGCGGCGGCGCGGGGCGTGGCCGAGGTGGTGATCGGCATGCCGCACCGCGGGCGGCTGAACACGCTGGTCAACGTGGTGCGCAAGCCGTTCGCGGCGGTGTTCAGCGAGTTCGCGGGCGCCAGCTCCAAGCCGGACGACGTGCAGGGCTCGGGCGACGTGAAGTATCACCTGGGGACGTCGACGGACATCGAGTCCGGGGGGCGGACGGTGCACGTGTCGCTGCAGCCGAACCCGTCGCACCTGGAGGCGGTGGATCCGGTGGTGGTGGGCAAGGTGAGGGCCCGGCAGGACGCGCTGGGCGACACGCGGCAGCGGCGTTCGGTGATGGGCGTGATGATGCACGGCGACGCGGCGTTCGCCGGGCAGGGGCTGGTGTACGAGACGCTCGCGATGAGCCAGCTGATCGGCTACCGGACCGGGGGCACAATTCACCTGATCGTGAACAACCAGATCGGGTTCACGACGACGCCGGCGCACGCGTATTCCGGGCTGTACTGCACGGACATCGCGAAGTCGATTCAGTGTCCGATCCTGCACGTCAACGGCGACCAGCCGGAGGCGGTGCTGTATGCGTCGCGGCTGGCGGCGGAGTACCGCATGGAGTTCGGCGCGGACGTCGTGCTCGACATCGTCTGCTACCGCCGGCACGGGCACAACGAGACGGACGAGCCGGCGTTCACCCAGCCGCTGATGTATCGCGCGATCAGGCAGCGGCCGACGACGCGGACGCTGTACGCGCAGTCGCTGGTGGAGCGGGGCGTGATCGGCGAGGCGGAGGCGCAGGGCGCCTGGGACGGTTTCGCGGCGACGCTGGAGGAGGCGTTCCAGGCGTCGAAGTCGTATCGGCCGAACAAGGCGGACTGGCTGGAGGGGGCGTGGTCGGGCCTCAAGCAGGCGTCGGAGGCGGAGGAGCGGGCGGAGGAGACCACGGCTGTCCCGCACGAGGTGCTGCGCCGGGTCGGGCTGGCGATCTCCTCGGTGCCAGAAGGGTTCGAGGTGAACCCGAAGATCGCGCGCCAGCTCGAGGCGAAGCGGGGGATGGTCGAGAGCGGAGAGGGCATCGACTGGGCGACCGGCGAGGCGCTCGCGTTCGGCTCGCTGCTGGTGGAGGGGCACCGGGTCAGGCTGTCGGGCGAGGATTGCCAGAGGGGCACGTTCTCGCAGCGCCACGCCGTGCTGATCGACCAGGGCAACCAGAACGAGTACGTGCCGCTCAACAACATCTCCGCGGTGCAGGCACCCGGCCCCGATGCCGGGGCGGCGGAGGGCATGACCGGGACGCTCGCCGACGGGCGGCCGCAGGCGCGAATCGAGATCTACAACTCGCTGCTCAGCGAGGCGGGGGTGCTGGGGTTCGAGTACGGCTACACCCTGGCGGACCCGCAGACGCTGGTGCTGTGGGAGGCGCAGTTCGGCGATTTCGCGAACGGCGCGCAGGTGATCATCGACCAGTTCCTGGCGTCGGGCGAGACCAAGTGGCTGCGCATGTCGGCGCTGACGCTGTTGCTGCCGCACGGGCACGAGGGGCAGGGGCCGGAGCACTCCTCGGCCCGGCTTGAGCGGTTCCTGCAGCTGTGCGCCGAGCGCAACATGAGCGTGTGCAACATCACGACGCCGGCCAACTACTTCCACGCGCTGCGCCGGCAGATGAAGCGCAACTTCCGCAAGCCGCTGGTGATCATGACGCCCAAGAGCCTGCTGCGGCACAAGGCGGCGGTGTCGCCGCTGGTGGAGTTCAGCGGCGCGAGCGCGTTCCGCACCGTGATCGGCGAGGTCGAGGCGATCCGCGCACCGGAGGAGGTGCGCCGCGTCGTGATGTGTTCCGGCAAGGTGTACTACGACCTGGTGGCCGAGCGGCGGGAGCGGGGCATCGACGACGTGGCGGTGATCCGGATGGAGCAGATCTACCCGTTCCCGGTGGGCAGCCTGCCGCGCCTGCTGGCGCCGTATCGCAACGCGGACGTGGTGTGGTGCCAGGAGGAGCCGGAGAACATGGGGGCGTGGAGCTTCGTGGACCGCAGGATCGAGGCGGTGCTGGGCGCGCTCGGCGGCAAGGCCTCGCGGCCGGGCTATGCAGGGCGCGAGGCGGCGGCCAGCCCGGCGACTGGGTCGGCCAAGGTGCACGCGGCGCAGCAGGCGAAGCTGGTGCGCGAGGCGCTCGGGGCGGGATGACACCGGCGGCCGGATTGGCCGACGCGATCGGTGTCCCGCAAGAAAATAAGGACAGGCAAGGCCAGGGGCTCTGCCCCTGGACCCCGCCAAAGGCTGCGCCCTTGGAACGCATCCCTTAGGCAAGGCCGGGTCCAGGGGCGGCTTCGCTCCTGGCGGGTCTGGGCAGAGCCCAGCCTTGC
>CAXSFE010000138.1:0-8129 GCA_964236585.1 uncultured Acetobacteraceae bacterium | reverse complement strand
CGCCCCGCCCCCCCGCCGGCGCCGCGCCCGCCATCGCGCGCACCACCGCGCCGGGCAGCACGCTCGCCCACCCCCCGCCGCGCACGTGCGACAGCAGCGCCAGCACCGAGTTCGACTCCAGCCGTGCCACCGGCGCCCCGCTCCCCTGCCCCAGCAGCCGGTCCAGGATGCGCCGGTTCTGCATGTCCGGCGTCAGCAGGCACAGCGCCAGCCCCCTCGCCTCCGCCCAGGTCACGCTGTCGCGCCCCGCGAACGCCCCGTCCGCCGCCGTCACCAGGTGGAAGTGCTCGCGATACAGCGGCACCGACGCCACCCGGCGCAGCGTCTCCGCGTCGAGGTACGTCACCCCCGCGTCCACCTCCAGGTTGTCCATCAGCTCGACCACCTGGTTCGACGTCCGCGACAGCACCGTGAAGCGCAGCCCCGGGTGGCGCCGCAGCATCGGCGCCGTCAGCAGCGCCACCCCCGGCACCGCCGTCGGGATCACCGCCAGCCGCAGGTGCCCGGCCACGTCGCGCCGGTGCGCGTCGATCTCCTGGCGCATCGCCCGCGTGTCGCTCACGATCCGCCGCGCCCAGCCGAGCACCCGCTCGCCCTCCGGGGTGAAGCCGCGGAACCGCGAGTCCCGCTCCACGATCAGGATGCCGAGCTGGTCCTCCAGCTGGCGCAGGCCCGCGGACAGCGTGGGCTGCGTGATGCCCACGGACTCCGCGGCGCGGCCGAAATGCCGCTCGCGGGCCAGCGCGAGGATCAGCTCCAGCTTGTCGATCATCGGAAGCAAGCAAGGCCAGAGGCTCTGCCTCTGGACTCCGCCAAAGGCCAAGCCTTTGGAAACCAATCCTCAAGTGAGGCCGGTCCAGGGCGGCTCGCCCTGGCGGGTCCAGGGCAGAGCCCTGGCCTTGCTTCCCTCGCCCGCACCTCAGCCGTCCGCCTTCAGCACCTCTCCGGCCAGGTAGAGCGACCCGCAGATCATCACCCTCCCCGGCCCCGACGCCTGCGCCGCCACTGCCCGCAGCGCGTCCGCCACCGTCGGCCCCGGCACCGCCACCCCGCCCGACGCCGCCACCACCGCCTCGACCGACAGCCCGAGGTACTGCCCCGGCTCGCACACCGCATGCACGCTCGCCGCCAGCGGCAGCAGCGGCCGCAGGAACGCCCCGGCGTCCTTGGCCTGCTTCATCCCCACCACCAGGTGCAGCGGCCGGTCCCCCCACATCGCCAGGTGCCCCGCCAGCGCCCGCCCCGCGCCCTCGTTGTGCGCCCCGTCCAGCCACAGCTCCCACCCGCTCGGCAGCATCCCCGCCAGCCGCCCGCGCAGGCGCTGCATCCGCCCCGGCCACTCCGCCCCCGCGATCCCCGACAACGCCTCGTCCGGCACCAGCCCCGACGCCCGCGCCGCCGCCACCGCGATGCCCGCGTTGTCGACCTGGTGCGCCCCCAGCAGCGACGGCGGCGGCAGCGACAGCCCCCCCGCCGCGTCGCTGAACCGCAGCCCGCCCGCCTCCTGCGCCACCTCCCAGTCCCGCCCGCGCAGCAGCACCGGCGCCCCCACAGCCGCCGCGTGCGCCAGCAGCGTGTCCAGCGCCTCGCCCGGCTGCGCGCCCACCACCACCGGCGTGCCCGGCTTCATGATCCCCGCCTTCTCCCGCGCGATCAGCGCCAGCGTGTCGCCCAGGAAGTCCTGGTGGTCGAGCGAGATCGAGGTGATCGCGCACACCCGCGGCGGCGGGATCACGTTGGTCGCGTCCGCCCGCCCGCCGAGCCCGACCTCCAGCACGCACAGGTCCGCCGGCACCCGCGCGAACAGCTCGAAGCTCGCCGCGACGAGGACCTCGAACACGGTGATCGCCGCCCCGTCGTTGACCACGGCAACCTGCTCGATCACCGCCGACAGCGCCTCGTCGCTGACCAGCTCGCCCGCCAGCCGGATGCGCTCCCTGAACTGCACCAGGTGCGGCGAGGTGTAGACGTGCACCCGCAGCCCCGCCCGCTCGCCGATCGCGCGCAGGAAGGCGCAGGTGCTGCCCTTGCCGTTGGTCCCGGCGACGTGGATCACCGGCGGCAGCCGCCGCTCCGGGTGCCCGAGCTTGGCGAGCAGCGCCTCCAGCCGCTCCAGGCTGAGGTCGATCAGCTTGGGATACAGACCGTGCAGCCGCTCGATCACCGCCTCGGCGCGGCTCATGCGGGATAAGCCAGGAAGGAAGCCTGGGCTCTGCCCAGACCCGCAAAGGGCCGTGAGGCCCTTTGATCCCTTGACTTGAGTATCGGATTCCAGAGGCTTGCCTTTGGCGGGGTCCCCGCTTTCAAGACATGGGGGTAGAGCCCCTGGCCTTCCTTGCCGCCCCTCACGACGCTTCGGCCACGACCGGCAGGGCCTCCCGCTCCCCGCCCAGCAGCCCGAGCAGCCGCGCCAGCGTGGCCCGCATCTCGCCGCGGTGCACGACCATGTCGACGATCCCGTGCGCGTGCAGGTACTCCGCCCGCTGGAATCCCTCCGGCAGCGTCTCGCGCACCGTCTGCTCGATCACCCGCGCGCCCGCGAAGCCGATCAGCGCGCCCGGCTCCGCGATCGCGATGTCGCCGAGCATGGCGAAGCTCGCGCTCACCCCACCGGTGGTCGGGTCGGTCAGCACCACGAGGAACGGCAGCCCCGCCTCCTTGACCATGCGCGTCGCGATGGTGGTGCGCGGCATCTGCATCAGGCTGATCGCGCCCTCCTGCATCCGCGCCCCGCCCGACGCCGTGAACACGACCAGCGGTGCCGACTGCAGCACCGCGAGCCGCGCCGCCGCGACGATGCCCTCGCCCACGGCCGCGCCCATGGAGCCGGCCATGAACTCGAATGCCATGGCCGCGACCACGCAGCGGTGCCCGCCGATCGTGCCGTGCGCCACCACCAGCGCGTCGTCGAGCCCGGTCGCCGCCCGCGCGTCGCGCAGCCGGTCGACGTAGCGCTTCTGGTCGCGGAACCCGAGCGGGTCGACCGGCGCCCGCGGCAGCTCGATCCGGGTGTAGCTGGACCGGCCCGCGGCCCCCTCGCCCTGCCCCGGCTCCCCCCGCCCGGCCGCCTCGCCCGGCGCCGGCTCGCCCCGCACCGGATCGAACGTCCACGCCAGCCGCTCCTGCGCCGTGCCGCGCATGTGGTGGCCGCAGTTCGGGCACACCTTGAGCGCGGCCTCCAGCTCCTTGGTCGAGACCACCTGCTCGCAGCCCGGGCACTGCGTCCACAGATTGTCCGGCACCTCGCGCCGTCCCAGCAGGGTGCGGATGCGCGGCCGGACGTACTCCGTCAGCCAGCTCACCGACGCCGCTCCCCCGCCGGCCCGCTCACGCCGCCCTCACCCGCGCGCCGCGCACGCCGGCGGCCAGCGCCCGCACCTGGCCCAGCACCAGCCCGACCGTGTCCGCCCCCGCGCGCCCGTCCCCGTCCAGGCTCGCCGCCAGCGTGTCGCACAGCGCCGAGCCGACCACCGCCGCGTCCGCCACCCGCGCCGCCGCCGCCGCCTGCTCCGGGGTGCGCACCCCGAAGCCGACCGCAATCGGCAGGTCCGTCGCCGCCCGGATCCGCGGCAGCGCCGCCGCCAGGTCCGCCGCCGACGCGCTGCGCGTGCCCGTGATCCCCGTGATGCTGACGTAGTAGACGAAGCCCGAGCTCTGCCGCAGCACCACCGGCAGCCGCTCCGCGTCCGTCGTGGGCGCCACGAGCCGGATAATGTCCAACCCGTTCGCCTCCGCGTCGCCCGCCAGCAGGTCCGCCTCCTCGGTCGGCAGGTCCACCAGGATCATCCCATCCACCCCGGCCGCCGCCGCGTCCACGCAGAACCTGCGCGTCCCGTACGCCAGCACCGGGTTGAGGTACCCCATCAGCACGACCGGCGTCTCCGCGTCGCCCTCGCGGAACCCCCGCACCAGCTCCAGCGTCCCCGCCACCGTCGCGCCCGCCGCCAGCCCGCGCAGCCCCGCCGCCTGCACCGACGGCCCGTCCGCCATCGGGTCGGTGAACGGCATCCCCAGCTCGATCACGTCCGCCCCCGCCCCCGGCAGCCCGCGCAGCAGCGCCGCACTGCTCTCCCGGTCCGGGTCATGCGACTCGAGGAACGTCACCAGCCCGGCACGCCCCTCCCGCGCCAGAGCCGCGAAGCGCGCGGCGATGCGGCTCACGCGGGCGGCCTCGGGAGAAAGGCAAGGCCAGGGCTCTGCCCTGGACCCGCCAGGGGGAGCCCCCCTGGACTGGCCTCACTCAAGTATATGTTTCCAAAGGCTTGCCTTTGGCGGAGTCCAGAGGCAGAGCCTCTGGCCTTCCTTGCCTGCCTCACATCACCACTCCCAGGTGCTCCGCCACCGTGAAGATGTCCTTGTCGCCCCGCCCCGACAGGTTCATCAGCACGACTTGGTCCGGCCGCATCGAGCGCGCGACCTTCTCCACCGCCGCCAGCGCGTGCGCGCACTCCAGCGCCGGGATGATCCCCTCCGCGCGCGTGCACAGCTGGAACGACGCCAGCGCCTCGTCGTCGGTCACGCCCACGTACTCCGCGCGCCCGATCTCGTGCAGCCACGAGTGCTCCGGCCCGATCCCCGGGTAGTCGAGCCCCGCGCTGATCGAGTGCGCCTCCGTGATCTGCCCGTCCCCGTCCTGCAGCAGGTAGGTCCGATTGCCGTGCAGCACCCCCGGCCGCCCCCGGTTCAGGCTCGCGGCATGGTGCTTCGTGTCCAGCCCCTCGCCCGCCGCCTCGACGCCGATCAGCCGCACGTCCGGATCGTCGAGGAATGCGTGGAAGATCCCCATCGCGTTCGACCCGCCGCCCACCGAGGCCACGATCGCGTCCGGCAGCCGCCCCTCCATCTCCAGCATCTGCGCCCGGCTCTCCTCGCCGATCACCGACTGCAGGTCGCGCACCATCGCCGGATACGGGTGCGGCCCCGCCACCGTGCCGATCAGGTAGTAGGTGTCCTCCACGTTGGCGACCCAGTCGCGCATCGCCTCGTTCATCGCGTCCTTCAGCGTGCCCGCGCCCGACGTCACCGAGCGCACCTCGGCGCCGAGCAGCTTCATGCGGAACACGTTGGGCTTCTGCCGCTCGACGTCGGTCGCCCCCATGAACACCACGCACGGCAGCCCGAACAGCGCGCACACGGTCGCCGTCGCCACCCCATGCTGCCCCGCCCCGGTCTCGGCGATGATCCGCGTCTTGCCCATGCGCTGCGCCAGCAGGATCTGGCCGACGCAGTTGTTGATCTTGTGCGACCCGGTGTGGTTCAGCTCCTCGCGCTTGAAGTAGATCTTCGCGCCCCCGAACTGCTTCGTCAGTCTCTCCGCGAACCACATCGGGCTCGGCCGCCCGACATACTCCTTCGCCAGGCGCGCGACCTCCGCGGCATAGGCAGGGTCCGCCTTCGCCGCCTCCCACGCGCGCTCCACGTCGAGCACGAGCGGCATCAGGGTCTCGGCGACGAAGCGCCCGCCGAACTCGCCGAACCGGCCGCGGCCATCGGGGCCGGAGCGGAGCGAGTTGGCGCCATGCGGGGCAATCTGGTTCACGGCATCAACCTCCAGGGATCGCGCGTCTTAGCGCAGCGGGCCCGATGCGTCACCTGCACGATCGGCATCGGACCTGTGCAGGTGGGCACGCCGCGCCCGCCCGGAAGCGGCAGGACGCTGCCCCGCCGCGTCCGCCGCAGGCGGGGCACCCGCCAGGGGCTGGCCGGACCTGTCCTGCCGCGCAGGACAACGCCCTCCGCCGGACCCCGATTTGTCCTGCGCGGCAGGACACTTCGTCCTGCCGCGCAGGACAGCGGCCTGGCAAGGCAAAGTGGCCGCCGGTGAGGCCGGCCAGAAAGCAAGGTTGAGGCTCTGCCTCAAACTCCGCCAAAGGCCGAGCCTTTGGAGTCCTGCACTTAAGTCATGGGATCAAAGGGTCCTCGGACCCTTTGCGGGTTCGGGCAGAGCCCGACCTTGCCTGCCTGCCTTGCGTCCTCCCGCAGGGCGCGGGACACCCTCTGCGCTGCGTTGCCCCTGCATGCGGGCGTGGAGGCGTCCGCCATGACCCTGACCAGGCTGCTGTTCGGCCGTGCCCTGGCCAACCGCGAGGGCGAGCAGCGCCGCATCGGCGTGTTCGAGGGCCTGCCGGCGATGGGCCTGGACGGGCTCGGCTCCGCCGCCTACGGCCCGGAGGCGGCGCTGACCGTGCTGGCGCCCCTGGGCGCGGCCGGGCTTGCCGCCATCGGGCCGATCACGGGGGTGATCCTGGCGCTGCTGGCCATGCTGTTCCTGTCCTACTGGCAGACCATCGCCGCTTATCCCACCAGCGGCGGCTCCTACACGGTGGCGGCGGAGAACATCGGCACCGGCGCCGGGCTGCTCGCCGCGGCCGCGCTGATGGTGGACTACATGCTCAACGTCGCGGTCGGCATCTCGGCCGGCATCGGCGCGCTCACCTCTGCGATGCCGGCGCTGGCGCCCTGGACGCTGCCGCTGTGCCTGGCCGTGCTCGCCGCCGTCACCGTGGTCAACCTGCGCGGCACCCGCGAGAGCGGCCTGGCCTTCGCGCTGCCGACCTACCTGTTCATCGCCAGCCTGGGCGCGGTGCTGGCTGTCGGGACCTGGCAGGCCTGGGGCGGGGCTCCCGTGCCGGTGGTGGCGCCGCCGCCGGCCGACGCGGCCTCGGGAACGCTGACGCTGTGGCTGGTGCTGCGCGCGTTCGCCGCCGGCTGCACCGCGATGACCGGGGTTGAGGCGGTCAGCAACGGCGTCGGCGCGTTCCGTGAGCCCCGCGCGCGCCACGCGCACCGCACGCTCACCGCGATCGTCGTGGTGCTGGGGCTGCTGCTGCTCGCCATCGCGCACTTGGCGCAGCGCTATTCCATCCTGGCGATGGACCAGACCAGGCCCGGCTACCAGAGCGTGCTGTCGCAGCTGACCGCGGCGGTGGCCGGGCGCGGCTGGCTCTACGATGTCACCATCGCCAGCGTGCTCGCCGTCCTGAGCCTGTCCGCCAACACCAGCTTCGTGGGCTTCCCCCGCCTGTGCCGCCAGGTCGCGCGGGACGGCTTCCTGCCGAAGATGTTCGCCGTCGCCGGCCGGCGGCTGGTCTACACCGCGGGCATCCTGTTCCTGGCCGCAGGCGCCGGACTGCTGCTGCTCGCGTTCGGCGGCATCACCGACCGCTTGATCCCGCTGTTCGCGGTGGGCGCGTTCCTGTCGTTCACTCTGTCGCAGGCCGGGATGGCCCTGCACTGGCGGCGCGCCGGGCCGGGCCGGGCCAACAGGGTGCGGCTGTGGGTCAACGGCATCGGGGCGCTGGCGACCGGGGCCGCGCTGGCGATCATCCTGGTGGCCAAGTTCACCGAGGGCGCCTGGATCACCGTGGTGGTGATCCCGGGCACGCTGGCCGTCCTGCGCCTGGTGCGGCGCTACTACGACGACCTGGACCGCCTCCTGCTCGCCGGCGAATCCGAGCGGATGGACCTGCGCGCGCACGCGCCCCCGCTGGTGGTGATCCCGGTCGGGCGCTGGGACAGCATCAGCCGCAACGGCGTGGACTACGCGCTCCGCCTGTCGCCCGACGTCGTGGCGCTGCACTGCACCGACCTGGAAGGCCCGGACGGCGAGCAGGACGAGACCCGGATCCGCGAGCACTGGATGCGCTGCGTTGGCGAACCGGCCCGCGAAGCCGGGCTGGCAGCACCTCGCCTCCTTGTCGAGGTATCCCCCTATCGCAGCGTGCTGGGCCCGCTCCTGCGCACGATCGCCCGCCTGCAGCACGCGCAGCCTGGGCGTGCAGTGGCAGTCGTGCTTCCGCAGCTGGTGGTGGGCCGGTGGTGGGAGAGACTGCTTCACACGGGCCGTGAGCGGCGCCTGCGCAGGATGCTGCTGCGTCACGGTGGCCCGGGAGTCGCGGTGGTTGGAGTCCCCTGGCAGCTTGCTGCAACACGCAAGACAGACGTCGCTGGCCGGGATCCTGACGACGCGTGACGCACGCGCTGCGGACTGGAGCTTGCCTCATGCAGGACAACGGCACCCAGGAACTATGGGGTGCACTCATCCGGACATTTTATGTTTGATGCTTATTGTGCAGAACCATGGTTGCGGGGACAGGATTTGAACCTGTGACCTTCAGGTTATGAGCCTG
>CAXSFE010000137.1:0-8146 GCA_964236585.1 uncultured Acetobacteraceae bacterium | reverse complement strand
CAGCCGCGCCGTCCTGCCGCATCGTCGGGGCGCCGGCCGCGCTCACCCCGGCAGCGCCACGCCGGCCGGGGCGCGCAGCCGCGCCACCGTCGCGGTCGTCGACTCCCCCGACACCAGCCCGGCCAGGTGCACCCTGCCCCCGGCCCGCTGCACCACCTCGGCGCCGACCACCCCGTCCACCGTGTAGTCCGCCCCCTTCACCAGCACGTCCGGGAGCAGGCGCTCGATCAGGGCGATCGGCGTCGCCTCGCCGAACGCCACGACGCAGTCGACGTGGCGGATCGCCGCGATCACCCGCGCGCGGGAGTCCAGCGTGTTCACCGGCCGGGTCGGGCCCTTCAGCCGCGACACGCTCTCATCGGTGTTCAGCGCCACCACCAGCCGGTCGCACTGCCGACGCGCCTCGGCCAGCAGCGACACGTGGCCGGGGTGGACGATGTCGAAGCAGCCGTTGGTGAAGCCCACGCGCAGCCCCTGCTCCTTCCAGCGCGCCACCAGCGCCTCCACCCGCCCGGACGACTGCACGCCGGGCACCACGTCGCCGGGCCGGCTGCCCGACGCCACCGCGCCCGCCTCCTGGTCCTGCTCGTTGAGCTCCTGCAGCACCTCGGCGATGTCGGCGGTCGCGGTGCCCAGCTTGCTCACCACCACGCCGGCCGCCGCGTTGGCCACATGCATCGCCTGCACCAGCGAATGTCCGGCGGCGTGCGCCAGCGCCAGCGCGGCGATCACGGTGTCGCCGGCGCCCGAGACGTCGAACACCTCGCGCGCGCGCGACGGCACCGAGTGCACCGCGCCGCCGCGCTCGACCAGCACCATGCCCTTCTCCGAGCGCGTCGCCAGGATCGCCGACGCCCCGGCCTCGTCCATCACCCGCAGCGCCGCCGCGACCACCTCGGCCTCCCCGGCCACCGGCAGGCGCGAGGCCGCCGCCAGCTCCTTGAGGTTGGGCGTGATGCAGGTGGCCCCGCGGTAGCGCGAGAAGTCGTGGCTCTTCGGGTCGACGAACACCGGGATCCCCGCGACGCCGGCCGCCGCGATCACCCGCTCGACCAGCGCCAGCGACAGCACGCCCTTGCCGTAGTCCGACAGGATCACCGCGCCCGCGTCGGCAAGCCGGCCCTCGACCGCCTCGATCAGCATCGCCTCCTCGCCGGGCTGCAGCGCGGCGGTGCTCTCCTCGTCGGTGCGGACCACCTGCTGGCGCCCGGCGATGAGCCGCGTCTTGCAGATCGTCGGCCGGTGACGCGTCTCGACGAGCTGCGGCACCAGGCCGGCGACGCCGGCGACGAGGCGCCGCACCACGGCGCCGGCCTCGTCCGCGCCGACCAGCCCGACCAGCACCGCCCGCCCGCCGAGCGCCGCGATGTTGCACGCGACGTTGCCGGTGCCGCCGAGCATCTCCCGGGTCCGGCTCAGCCGCAGCACCGGCACCGGCGCCTCCGGGGAGATGCGGTCAATGTCGCCGTGCACGAACCGGTCGAGCATCACGTCGCCGATGCAGAGCACGCTGACGCTGGAGAAATCCACGCCTGTCTCCTTGCCGAGAGGCCGTCGCTCGCCCGCGGGAGGGAGCCGCCATGCCGTGGCCGCCCGGAGGCGGGGCGGGCAGTCCAGGCCGCCGCGAGACATTTCCCATTTCACCGCGACCGGCGCAACGCCCGCGTATCGATGCCGCCCGCCCGGCGTGTCGCCCCCCGGCCGGTGCGTCGCCGGGGCGGGAGCGCGCGGCCCGCCTCCCTGCCCGGGGCCGGCCAGCCCACCGGCGACAGTGCGCCTCCATCGGTGCCATGCTGCCCGGCGCACGGCCAGTCCCTGGCCGGGCGTCCGGCAGTCGCGGGGTTCGCATGGGTTGGAAGGGCGCGGTCGTCGAGGTCCCCGTCGGCCTCGTCGGCAGGATGTACGGCAGGGGCGCGGACCCGCAGGACACGCCGCCGCGCGAGATCCTCGTGCTGCGGCCGAACGACTTCGGCGACCTGCTGACCGCGACGCCGGTGTTCGACGCGCTGCGGCGGCGCTACCCCGACGCCCGGCTGCTCGCCGGCATCGGGAGCTGGGGACGCCCGGTCGTCGAGAACAACCCGTTCGTCGACGATGTCGTCGAGCTCGACGTGCCGTGGAACAACAAGGTGGTCGCGGACCAGTCCTGGGCGGCCGTCGCGCGCTACCTGGCCGGCTCGCCGCAGATCGCCGCCGCCCGCCGCCCGGGGGGCTTCGCGGTGGGCCTCGACCTGCTCGGCAGCCATGTCGGCGCCGGCCTGATGATGCGGCTCGGCGTGCGGCACCGCGTCGGCATCCGCGGCTACCGCGGCGGCTGGTCGGCGTGCCAGCAGCACACCGAGTTCTCCAGCGACGTGCACGTCGCGGCCGCCGGGCTGCGCCAGGCCGCCCTGCTCGGGGCGACCGACCAGCCCGAGGCCCGCCCGCAGCTCTACCCTACCGACGCAGAGCGCGCCGAGGCAACACGGCTGTGGGGCGACGGCGGGGCGCTGCGGGTCCTGGTCGGCATCGGCGGCGGCCTCGCGGAGAAGTGCTGGCCGCCCGAGTCCTGGGGCGCCGCCCTGCGCGCGCTGCCGGGCGCGATCCCCGGCGGCTTCGATGCCGTCCTGGTCGGCGGCCCGGCCGACCGCCAGCGGGCCGCCGCGGTGCTGGGCGAGGGCATCGCGGGCGTCCGCTCGCTGTGCGGCAAGACCACGCTGCGCACCACCTTCGCCCTGGCGGAGCAGGCCGACCTGGTGCTGTGCAACGCGTCGGTGCTGCTGCATGTCGCAGCCGCGTTCCGGCGCCCGACGGTCGCCGTCCTGGGCGGCATGCACGTCGACCGCGCCGGCCACGATCGCCTCTGGGGCTACCCGCCGCCCTACTCGAGCGTCGGCCCCGCCGGCCCGAGCGGCTGGCCCTCGGTCCGCGAGGTTGTGGACGCGGTGGCGGCCCGCGCCCCCGGCACGACGCCGGACCGCACCGTGCGCCCCGGGCTGGTCGCGTCCGGCGGGACCTGACGTGCGGCGCCGCTAGGCAGGCAAGGCCAGGGGCTCTGCCCCTGGACCCCGCCAAAGGCTAGCCTTTGGAATCCATTACTCAAGCAAGGCCGGTCCAGGGGCGGCTCGCCCCTGGCGGGTCTGGGCAGAGCCCAGCCTTGCTTGACCTGCGGGTCGGCAAACCAGGCCGTCGGCCTCAGCGCCCCACGCTGCCCAGCGTGTCGCCCCGCGCCGGGACGCCGGCGGTGGCGCCGGCCGCGGTCTCGCTCGCCACGGCATCCCGGGTCCGCCGCGTTCCTCGCGAGAGGCTCGCCACGCACCCTGCCGCCGCGAAGGCCGCGGACAGCAGCAGCACCGAGCTGATCGCCGCCTGTCCTGCGACGCCGCCCGCCGCGGTCGAGAACAGCAGCGCCACCAGCGCGGCGCCCCCGGTCTGCCCCAGCAGCCGCGCGGTCGACAGCATCCCGCTCGCGCCCCCGGTGCGGTTGCGGGGGGCGGCCGCGATCATCGCCCGGTTGTTCGGGGCCTGGAACAGCGCGAAGCCGGCCCCGGCCAGCGTCATGCGCCACGCCATGTCGAGGTCCCCGGGTGCGGCCGGCAGCGCCCACAGCGCCAGCAGGCCCGCCGTCATCAGCGCCAGCCCGCCGCCGCCGAGCAGCCCCACCGCCACCCGGTCCGCGAGCCGCCCCGAGATCGGCGCCACCACCGCGACCGCGACCGGCCACGGCGTCATCAGCAGCCCGGTCGCGACCGCGCCGCGCCCGAGCACGTCCTGGAAGTAGAACGGCAGCGCCACGAAGGCGAGCGACTGCGACGCGAACGAGCACACCGAGGTCACGACCGAGAGCGCGAACACCGGGATGCGCAGCAGGTCCACCGGCAGCAGCGGCGCGTCCAGACGCAGCTGCCGCCGCGCCAGCACCCAGCCCGCCGCCACCGCGCACGCCAGCTCCGCCAGCACGGCGGGCACGCGCTCTCCATGCCCCAGCCCGTCCACCGCCGAGATCAGCAGCCCGAAGGCCAGCGCGTTCAGCACGGCGCTGGTCCAGTCGAACCGGCGCTGCACCGGGGGCACCCGCGGCAGCGTGCGCCAGGCCAGCGCCAGCGCCAGCAGCCCGACGGGCACGTTGACCGCGAACAGCCACGGCCAGGCCGCCACCGACAGGATCGCCGCCGCCAGGGTCGGGCCCACCGCGGAGGACACCGCGACCACCAGCGCGTTCAGCCCGATGCCCGCGCCCAGCCGGGCCGAGGGGTAGATGAACCGGATCAGCGCCGTGTTGACGCCCATCACCCCGGCGGCGCCCGCGCCCTGCAGCACCCGCGCCGCGGTCAGGGTCGCCAGCGAGTCCGACAGCGCGCAGGCCAGCGACGCCACGGTGAACACCATCAGCCCCACGCGGTACACCCTCGCGTAGCCGATGATCTCGCCGAGCGAGGCCAGGGGCAGCAGGCACGCGATCACCGCGAGCTGGTAGGCGTTGACCACCCAGATCGAGTCCGCGGCGCTGGCGTGCACGTCCACGGCGATGGTCGGCAGGGCCACGTTGGCGATGGCGCTGTCCAGCACGGCCAGCGAGATCGCGATGGCGATCGCCGCGATCGCCCAGCGGCGCGGGCCGGGCGGCAGGCCGTCCTGCTCCGGTGACATCGACCGACTCCTCGCAAAGCGGTGCGCTATGCCCCCGGGGAGGCGGGCAGGCAGAGACGAAGCCCCGTCTTCAGGCATGGGCCTCGAACCCCGCCGAAGGCCGGGCCCGTGAGGCACCTTCCTTTAAGGGAGTGGGAGTCCAGAGGTTCCCGTGCCTGGAGAAGGGGCCCTTGGCAGGTTTGGGCAGGGCCCGACCTTGCTTTCCTGCCTCGCCCCCGCCACGCCTCGCTCCGGCAGGGGGCGGGACCATGGGCGAGTGGTGGCAGGACGGCGTGATCTACCAGGTCTACCCCCGCTCCTTCGCGGACTCCGACGGCGACGGCGTGGGCGACCTCGCGGGCATCCTGTCGCGGCTCGACCACCTGGCCGACCTCGGCGTCGACGCGCTGTGGCTCTCGCCGATCCAGCCCTCGCCGATGGCCGACTTCGGCTACGACGTCGCCGACTACTGCGACGTCGACCCGCTGTTCGGCACGCTCGCCGACCTCGACCGCCTCGTGGCCGCCTGCCATGCGCGCGGCCTGCGCCTGGTGCTCGACCTCGTGCCGAACCACAGCTCCGACCGCCACCCCTGGTTCCTCGACAGCCGCGGCGGCCGCGGGTCGGCGCGGCGCGACTGGTACCTGTGGCGCGACCCCGGCCCGGGCGGCGGGCCGCCGAACAACTGGCTGAGCCACTTCGGCGGCCCGGCCTGGACGCTCGACCCCGCGTCCGGGCAGTACTACCTGCACTCGTTCCTGCCGCAGCAGCCGGACCTGAACTGGCGCAACCCGGCGGTGGCGGCGGCGATGGGCGACGTGCTGCGCTTCTGGCTCGACCGCGGCGTGGACGGCTTCCGCGTCGACGTGATCTGGCTGCTGGTCAAGGACGCGCTGTTCCGCGACAACCCGCCCGAGCCCGCGGCACCCGCCGACGCACGCCCGTTCGCCCGGCAGCGCGCCCTGCACAGCGCCGACCAGCCCGAGACCCACGCCGCCATCGCCGGCCTGCGCCGCGTGCTCGACGCCTACCCCGCGCGGATGATGGTCGGCGAGATCTACCTGCCCGTGGACCGCCTCGTCCGCTACTATGGCGGCAACACCGGGGCGCCCCGGCTCGACGAGTGCCATCTGCCGTTCAATTTCGCGCTCCTGCTCTGCCCCTGGGACGCCGCCAGCCTCGCCGGCGTCATCCGGGACTACGAGGCCGCCCTGCCGCCCGGCGCCTGGCCCAACTGGGTGCTCGGCAACCACGACCGGCCCCGCGTCGCCACCCGGCTCGGCGCCGCCCAGGCCCGCGCGGCCGCCCTGCTGCTCCTGACCCTGCGCGGCACGCCCACGCTCTACTACGGCGACGAGTTGGGCCTGCAGGACGTCGCCATCCCGCCCGGGCGCGAGCGCGACCCCGCCGGCCTGCGCGAGCCCGGCCGCGGCCTCGGCCGCGACGCGGTGCGCACGCCGATGCCCTGGGACGCCTCCCCGGGCGGCGGCTTCACCACGGGCGCGCCCTGGCTGCCGCTGAACCCCGACCACGCCACGCGCAACGTGGCGGCCCAGCATGCCGATCCGGGCTCGATGCTGTCGCTGCACCGCCGCCTGCTCGCCCTGCGCCGCGCCACCCCGGCCCTCGTGCGGGGCGCGATCGAGGACGTCGCCGCGGAGGACGGCGTGCTCCGCTACGTCCGCACCCACGAGGGCGCGCGCATCGCCGTGCTGCTGAACCTCGCGGCGTCGGAGCGCACCGTCGCGGTTGTGCCGGGCACCGTCCTGGCGTCCACAGAGTCCCTGCGCGACGGGCCGGTCTCCGGCGACCTGCGGCTCGGCAGTGGCGAAGGCGTCGTCGTCAGGATCGCCGGATAGAGCAGGCAAGGCTGGGCTCTGCCCAGACCCGCCAGGGGCGAGCCGCCCCTGGACCGGCTTTACTTGAGGATCGGATTCCAAAGGCTCGGCCTTTGGCGGGGTCCAGGGGCAGAGCCCCTGGCCTTGCCTGCCGTCAGTTGTTCCAGGAGGCGGGTCACTCCGCCGCCGACTGCACCGCCGTCGCCGTGCCGTGCGCCTCGCCCACGCACAGCCCGACCGCGTCGCGCAGCGAGGTCGCGTAGTGGTCCGCGCCGAGGGTCTCGCGGCCGGACGGGTCGCCCTGGGTGGCCCCGTCCATCGGCCACATTCCGATGAGGATCTTTGCCCGCGGCAGCCGTGCCCGCAGGCGGCGCAGCAGGAAGCGCAGGTGCGTCGGGCTGCCCGACAGCTCCAGGTACGACACGCACACCATCGCCACGCCGGCGGGGTCGAGGGTTGCGATGCCGGTGCGCGAGACCGCCTCGTGCGAGGCGATCGTCGCCCCCAGCCCATGCTTGCGCAGCAGCTGCGCCAGCATCTCGGACGCCGCCTCGTCGAGCGGCCCGCGCCCGGCCACGCACAGCACCGGCGCGGCGCCCTGCCAGGCCGGCGCGAGGTTCTCCGGCGCGGGTGCGACGACCTCGGGCGCCGGCTCGCTGGCGGTGTCGCGCTCCGGCCGCTCGACGCCGGCGACGCCCGGCTCCTCCTTCGCGCGGCCGGCCTCGGGGTTGCTGTCGTCGTGCGCGTCCAGCTCCTCGATCAGCCGGTGCAGCTCCTCGCGCAGCTGTGCGACCTGCTCCTCGGTCAGCACGCCGCGCGCCACGTCGCTGGCCGCGAGCTGCAGGCCCTTCAGCGCGACCTCGTCGTAGTACGAGGACAGCGCGCGCGTCTTCAGCAGCGCCTCCGCCTGCTCCTGCACCTCGTCGGGGTCCTGGGCCAGCAGGCGCTGGTAGAACGTCTCGACCGGCGTGAGCGCGGGGCGGTCGCCGAGCAGCACGTCGAAGAACTCCAGCCGCTTGACGTGACGGCCCAGCACGACGAGGCACAGCGTCAGCGGCGTGGACAGGATCAGCCCGATCGGCCCCCACAGCCACGACCAGAAGATCGCCACGACCACCACCGCGATCGGCGACAGCCCGGTGCTGTGCCCGTATAGCAGCGGCTCAACCACCTGGCCCATGACCGCCTCGGTGACCACGAACAGCGCCAGCGTCTCGCCCGCCATCGCCCAGCCGGGATCCACCGCCGCGGCCAGCGCCACCGGCAGCACGGCGGCGATGAACGACCCGACATACGGCACGAAGCGCAGCAGTGCGCCGAGCGTGCCCCACAGGATCGGGCTCGGCACGCCGATCAGCAGCAGCCCGAGCCCGATGATGACGCCGAACGAGGCGTTGATGCACAGCTGGGTGAGGAAGTAGCGCGACAGGCGCGAGCCGGCGTCGTCGAGCGCTAGCGTGGTGCGGTGCAGGTCCGTGGAGCCGAACAGCCGGATCAGCCGGTCGCGCAGGTCCTCCTGCTGCATCAGGATGAAGATCGCGACGATGAACACCACGCCCAGCGTCTCCAGCGGCGCCAGGACGGGGCCCACGAAGCGCTGCGCCAGCTCCATCGGCGTGGGCGCGGGCGGCTGCACCTCGACCACGGTCGGCGCGGCCGCCGTGCCCCTGCCCTGCGCCGGCGCGCCCGCGGCCGGGCCG
>CAXSFE010000136.1:0-8347 GCA_964236585.1 uncultured Acetobacteraceae bacterium | reverse complement strand
GCCGTGTCGGCTGGCCTGGGCGCGGCCGGCGGCGCGGCCGGCCTCGGTGGCGCGGGCGGCTGTGGCGCCGAGGCGGGCGAGGAGGCTGGGGGGGAGCGAGGCGAGGGTGGCGGCGAGCACGGTGGCGGTGGGGTCAGAGGGGGGAGTGGCTGGGTCGCCGGGGTTGGGGGGCGTGTCGGAGAGGGGTGTGTCGGGCGCCGACGAAGCGGGTGGCGGTGGCGGGTCGGGCGGGTCCCCTGCCCTGCCCTGCTGCGGGTCGGTGTCGGGGGCGGCGTCGTGCGGGGCGTCGGTCTCGTCGGAGGGGGATGGCGGGCCGGGGTCCGGCGGGGCGGGGATGCGGGTGGCGCGGGGCAGGAGCACCAAGCGGGCGGCGAGGACGACGTCGGCCTCGGCGGGGGACGCGCGGCCGTGCAGTGCGGCGCTGGCGCGGGCGGTGGCGAGGGCGAGCAGCGTGGCGCGGGGGGAGGCCACGCCGAGCGCGTCGGCGGTGCCGCAGAGGACGTCGAGGAGACGGTCGGGGGGGAGTGCCGCAATCGAAGGGGCGGTGGCGGTCGGGGGCGCGGGGGCGTCGGCAGGCCGGGCGGCGGCGGGCGGGGCGTCGAGGTCGAGGCTGTAGGCGAGGCGGTCGCGCAGGGTGGCGGGGATCTCGGGCGCGTCGGCGTCGGGGTCGGACTCGTCGAGCAGGACGAGGGCGATACGAGCGGGGTGGCGGGTGGAGAAGCCGTCGCGCTCGATGGCGACCTCGCCGGTGTCGAGCACGGCGGCCAGGCGCGCGGAGGTGCCGGGGTCGAGGCGTTCGGCGCCGGTGACGAGCACCACGCCGCCGTCGGACTCGGCGAGCAGGCCGCGGCCGATGATGGAACGGCCGGCAGCCAGGCTGGCGGCGAGGTCGAGGCCGCCGAGCAGGCGCGCGTCGCCGATGCCGGCCGGGCAGCGGCGGATTTTTGCTCCGGGCGGCAGGGCGTCGCGCAGCAGGACGAGGAAGCGGTCGCGGGTGGGGCCGGGGCGGCCGCGCAGGTGGACGCCGGCGCCGGCGGGGGCGTGGGCGAGCAGGCGCGCGACCCACTGCGCCTCGTCCCAGGCGGAAGGGGGCGTGGTGGCGGCGCCGGTGGCGGGCACGCCAGTCGCGGAAGACGGGGTCGCGGGAGGCGGGGTCACGCCGTGCCGAATAGGTCCGCGACGGCGCGCTGCACGCGGGGCGTGGCGCCGGCCTCGTCGAGGGGGGCGCGGCGCAGGCGGTGGCGCAGCGCAGGGACCGCGATGCGGCGCAGGTGGTCGGGCCCGACCTCGGGGTCGCCGTCGAGGCAGGCGAGCGCGCGGGCGGCGCGCAGCAGGGTCAGCTCGCCGCGCAGGCCGTCGGTGCCGAGCGAGAGGCAGAGGCGCGCGGCCAGCTCCAGGGCGGAGTCCGGCGTGCGGGTCGCGGACAGGCGGGCGCGGGCGGCGGCGATGCAAGCGCCCAGCGTGCGCTCGCGTTCGGCCCAGGTGGCGAGGAAGGCGGCGGGGTCGGTGTCGAAGGCGTCGCGGCGGCGCAGGACCTCCACGCGGTCGGCGAGCACCGTCGGCGTGCTGACCTCGACGGCCAGGCCGAAGCGGTCGAGGAGTTGGGGGCGGAGGTCGCCCTCCTCGGGGTTGCCGCTGCCGACGAGCACGAAGCGCGCGGGGTGGCGCACGCTCAGGCCCTCGCGCTCGACGACGTTCTCGCCGGAAGCCGCGACGTCGAGCAGGAGGTCGACCAGGTGGTCCTCCAGGAGGTTCACCTCGTCGATGTAGAGGAAGCCGCGGTGGGCGCGGGCCAGGAGGCCGGGCTCGAAGCGTTTCTCGCCGGTGGAGAGGGCACGCTCCAGGTCCAGCGCGCCGACGACGCGGTCCTCGGTGGCGCCGAGGGGGAGGTCCACGGTGGGGACGGGGGCCTCGCAGGTGCGGGGGCGGCGGGACAGGCCGGCGGCGGCGCAGTGCGGGCAGCCGGAGCGGTCGGCGGCGGGGTCACAGCCGTAGGGGCAGCCGGCGACCACACGCATCGGGGGGAGCAGGCCGGCCAGGGCGCGCACGGCGGTGGACTTGCCGGTGCCGCGGTCGCCCAGGACGAGCACGCCGCCGATGCCGGGGTCCACGGCGGCGAGCAGGAGGGCGAGGGTCATCTCCTCCTGGCCGACGATGGCGCTGAAGGGGAAGACGCGGCGGAGGCGGGGGGCGACAGTTGAGGA
The DNA here is from genome assembly GCA_964236585.1 of uncultured Acetobacteraceae bacterium. GTDB lineage: Bacteria > Pseudomonadota > Alphaproteobacteria > Acetobacterales > Acetobacteraceae > CAXSEF01. Next base: position 6,143 of record CAXSFE010000136.1, on the reverse strand, counting down.
GGGCAGGAGGCCGTCGGGGCTCATGGGAGAAGTAAGGCCAGGGCTCTGCCCTGGACCCGCTGGGGGCGAGCGCCCCCAGACCCGCGCACACGAAGGCAAGGCGAGAGGTGCCTAAGCCCCCGTCGAGGTTTCCAAAGGCTCGCCTTTGGCGGGGTCCAGAGGCGGAGCCTCTGGCCTTCCTTGCTCATGCAGCCCGCCGCAGGTTCCGCTCGAACCAGATGGCGCCGAGCGACTCGGCCAGGTGCGCGATGTCGGCGTCGCTGTGCTGCGGCGAGGGGGTGATGCGCAGGCGCTCGGTGCCGTGCGCCACCGTGGGGTAGTTGATCGGCTGGACGTAGATGCCGTGGCGGTCGAGCAGGATGTCGGTGATGGCGCGGCACTGCACGGGGTCGCCGACGATCACCGGGACGATGTGGCTCGGGTTGTCCAGGTGGGGCACGCCCTGGGCGTCGAGGGCGGCGCGGACACTCGCCACGCGGTCGGCGTGGCGGGCGCGCACGGCGTCGCCGTCGGCGAGGACGCGGACGGCGGCGAGCGCGCCGGCGGCGATGGCGGGCGGCAGTGCGGTGGTGAAGATGAAGCCAGAGGCGAAGGAGCGCACGAAGTCGCACAGGGCGGCGGAGGCGGCGATGTAGCCGCCGATCACGCCGAAGCCTTTCGCAAGCGTGCCCTCGATGATGTCGAGGCGGTGGGCGACGCCGTCGCGGGCGGCGATGCCGGCGCCGGCGGGGCCGTAGAGGCCGACGGCGTGGACCTCGTCGAGGTAGGTGAGCGCGTTGTGGCGCTGGGCTGCGTCGCAGATGGCGGCGATGGGGGCGATGTCGCCGTCCATGGAGTAGACGGACTCGAAGGCGACGATCTTCGGCGTGTCGCGCGGTAGGGCGGCGAGGCGGCGCTCCAGGTCGGCGACGTCGTTGTGGGCGAACACCTCGCAGCGGGCGCGGCTGTGGCGGATGCCCTCGATCATGGAGGCGTGGTTGGCGGCGTCGGAGAGCACGACGCAGCCGGGCATGCGGGCGGCCAGGGTGCCGAGCGTGGCCCAGTTGGACATGTAGCCGGAGTTGAACAGCAGGGCGGACTGCTTGCCGTGCAGGGCGGCGAGCGCGCGCTCCAGGGCGACGTGGCAGCTCTGGGTGCCGGAGATGTTGCGGGTGCCGCCGGCGCCGGCGCCGTGGTGGTCGAGGGCGGCGTGCATGGCGGCGAGCACGTCGGGGTGCTGGCCCATGCCGAGGTAGTCGTTGGAGCACCACACGGTGACCTCGCGGGTGGTGTCGCCCTCGTGCAGCGTGGCGCGCGGCAGGTGGCCGGCGCGGCGCTCCAGCTCGGCGAAGCGGCGGTAGTTGCCCTGGCGCTTGAGGCCGTCGATGCCGGCCTGGAAGAACTGCTCGTAGTGCATCGTGACTCCGGTCCTTGAGGCTGCTGTGCGGCTGGCGACGCGCCAGTGCCGGGCGGGAAGGCAAGGATCTTCTTTTTCTGAAGAAAAAGAAGCAAAAAGACTTTGCCCCTAAGGTCTTTTGTCAGATTGGCGGCGACAGAGGCTTATTTGCAAAAGTTCTTTGGTTCTTTCTTTCAAGAAAGAACTGCTTTCTTTCTTGTTCGGCTTTCAGGCGGCGACGGCCTCGGGGGTGCGGCTGGCGTGGAGCGGGTCAGGGGCTCCGGTGAGAGAGGCGAAGGCGGCGAGCAGGGCGGCCTCGTCGAGGTGGCGGCCGATGGCGACGACGCGCGCGACCTCGCCGGCAGGAGCGGCGTAGGCGGCGATCGAGGGGTGGCCGCCGGCGACGTCGAAGCGGAGCCAGCCGCTGCCGAGCGCTTCGCCGGAGGGGGCGAGGCCCTTCATGCGCTCGATGGCGCCGAAGCGGCCGGCAGCGACCTGGCCGAGGAGGGCGAGGAGGCGGTCGGGATCGCAGGCGCCCTCGATCTCGCGGCTCCAGGAGTCGAAGCCGAGGCCGTCGTGGGCGGCGTGGTCGTGGCCGGCGTGGTCGTCGTGGCCGTGCTCTCCATGCGCCTGGGCAGCATGATCGTGGCTGGCGTGGTCGTGCTCATCTTGAGCGTGGGCGGCATGGGCGTGGGTCGAGTGATCGTGGGGGCGCGCCGCGGGGGCGGATGCGTCGTGGTGGTGTGCGGCCTCGTCGGCGTGGTCGTGGCCGGCGTGGGCGGGCGCGTCGGTCGCGAGGGGGGTCAGGTCGAGGCCGGGGCCGGCGATGCCGAAGGTGGCGGAAACGATGCGAGCCGAGGGGTTGAGCGTGCGCAGCGTGGTCTGGACGGCGCGCAGAGTGGCGGGGGTGGCGAGGTCGGTCTTGTTGACCACGAGCACGGAGGCGAGGCGGGCCTGGGCGTCGAGGTGGGCGGGCATGCGGGCGTAGTCGCGCAGGAAGGCGCCGGCGTCGAGCACCGTCGTCACGCCGAGCGAGCGGACCAGGGGCTTGAGCTTCGGCTGGTTGAGGACGCCGATCAGCGAGGCGAGGTCGGCGACGCCGGAGGGCTCGATCAGGACGCGCTCGGGGGAGAAGTCGGCGACGACGGTGGCGAGCTGGGCGGCGAGGTCGGAGCGGAGCGAGCAGCAGATGCAGCCGTTGGGCAGCTCCACGACGTCGGCGCCGCGCTCGCGCAGGAGGGAGCCGTCCACGCCGACGGCGGCGAAGTCGTTGACCAGGACGACGGTCTTGGGGCCGGCGGCGGCCAGGCGGGCGCGCAGGAAGGTGGTCTTGCCGGCGCCGAGGAAGCCGGAGACGACCTCCACGTCGAAGGGCGAGGTGGGCTTCGTCTTGCGCGAGGTCAGGCTCCAGCCCCACAGGGCTGCGGCGGGCAGCGGCAGGACGAGGAGCCAGTGCTCCAGCACGGCCAGCGCCATGAGGACGGAGAGGAAGCAGAAGCCGGCGGCGTCGAAGCGGCTGACGCCGGGGACGATGGCGGCGTCGACGAGGCGGACCAGGATCACGGTGGAGACGGTGATCGAGACCGGGAACAGCAGGTTCATCGGCTTCTTGGTGAGAAAGGAGCGGAGGAACTGCAGGTGCTCGGGGAGGAACTCCTCGTTGAGGTTTCGCACGCCGAGGAAGACGTTGAGCTTGGCACTCTGGTGCATCCACCACAGCACCATGAAGGTCCACATGCCGACCTGGTTGGCGGCGTGCCAGGTGAGGGCGACGACGGCGATGGCGGAGGCGATGATCGCCAGCTCGTGCCACAGGCTGGTCTGGATCGCGTGGCCGAAGTGGCGCCAGCCGCGGCAGCCATCCTCGCAGGGCTGCTTCCGGGTGCCAGTCACGAAGCCCATGTAGAAGCTGATCTCCTGCCAGCCCCAGGCGAGCAGGCCGCAGGTGAAGCCTGCGTAGGCGCCGCTCACCGAGGTGTCGCTGCCGGTCGCGTGCAGGCCGTAGAGGGAGGCGGCGAGGAGCACGGTGGCGCCGAGCATGCTCCACTTGAAGGTGCGGGCGGGCAGGCCGTCGAGGTACATGATCACGCCGGTGCTGAACCACCAGACGAACAGCGCGAACAGGGCCGGGAAGACGTAGAGCGACATCGGGGCGTTCCTACCAGGCCGGGGCGAGGCGCACGTCGTCCGGCAGCACGTTGGCGTGCACCGGCAGCAGGTAGAGGCGGGCGAAGAGCGTGGCGGCGCGGGCCTGCAGGGCGGTGCGCGAGAGACGGGCGCCGAGGCCGGGACGCTTGCGGGTGGCGCCGATGGCCTCGGCTGTGGTGCGAAGTCGTTCCAGGAGGGAACGGAACTTGGGGCTGTCGAGGTCGAGGGCCACGGGGAACACCTGGCGGGCGATCTCCTGGGTGATGTGGAACACCTTGAAGTCGTACTCGGTGGGGTCGAGGCCGAGGGCGGCGTGGAACACCGGGCGGGCGTGGTCGCGCACGTACATCGTCGCGAACACGGCGAGCAGGAAGAAGCGGACCCACAGCTTGTTGCGGCCGCGGAGCAGCTTGGGGTCGGAGCGCATCAGGAGGGCGAAGGCCTCGCCGTGGCGGAACTCGTCGCCGCACCACTTCTCGAAGAAGGAGAAGATGGGGTGGATGCGCAGCTCGGGGTGGGCCTCGAGCTGGCGGAAGATGGTGATGTAGCGGGCGTAGCCGATCTTCTCGGACAGGTAGGTCGCGTAGAAGACGAACTTGGGGGTGAAGTATTTGTACTTCTTGGCGCGCGCCAGGAAGCCGAGGTCGACGCCGACGCCGAAGTCCTTGAGGCTGTCGTTGATGAAGCCGGCGTGGCGGGCCTCGTCGCGCGTCATCAGCGCGAACAGGGTGCGGATGTCGGGGTTGGTGATGCGCTTCTTGATCTCGGCGTAGAGCACGCAGCCGGAGAACTCGGCGGTCACCGAGCTGACCAGGAAGTCGAGGAACTCGCGGCGGAGCTCGGGCTCCATGGTGTCGAGGTCGGCGTCGAAGCGGGCGTCGCGCACGAAGTGGCCGCGGTTGGGGTCGGCCTGCATCTCGGCGACCAGGGAGTCCCACTCGGCGCGGACCAGGCTGACGTCCAGCTTGTCCATGTAGGCGAAGTCGGTGGTGTAGAAGCGCGGCGAGAGGACGGTGTCCTGCTTGGCGGACTCGGTGCTCTCGTTGGGGGCGCGGGTGCGGGTGGGGTTGGCGCCGGACGTGTCCAGGCGATCGAGGACGTCGCTCATGCGTGCTCTCCCGGCTCGAAGCCGACCTCGTACAGCTCGGTGATGGCGAACACCCCGCTCGCCCGGGTCCAGGCGCGGCGAAGCGGGCCGGCGCGGCGGACTGTGATGCGGCACTCGCGCGACAGCGTGGTGTTCCAGGCGGTGCCGGTGGGCGCGTCGTGGATCAGCACCTCGTCGCCGGGTTCGACGTCGACGTCCAGCGGGACGGAAAAGGCGTGGAAGCTGTCGGGCGTCTGCTCGATCTCAACGATGCAGCGGGCCTGCACCTCGCGGGCGTGTCGGGTCATCGTGTCTCCTGCGGGGGAGCGGCCAGCAGCGTGGCGAAGCTGCGGGCGTTGGTCGGGCCGAACGAGACGAGGTCGATCGTGATGTGCGTGAAGTCGTCGGCCAGAGTGAGCCTGCCATCCGACAGCGCCGTCAAGCGGTAGGGCAGCAGCTGGTCGACGCCGTACTGGCGGCGGCTGATGGCGCTGCCGTGCAGGATGCCGCGGATGAAGCTCTCGCCGCCGGCGGGGACCGTTGCGGCCACCGCGCCGGTGTCGGCGTCGCTCAGCACCACGCGGCCGTCGTCGGAGGCGTCCACGCGCAGGGAGCGGGTGGCGACGACGTGCACCGGGTCCTGGTGCACGGGGGGCAGCAGGGCGACCAGGCCGACGAGCGAGACCAGGAAAAGCGCGATCAGCGGCGGCCAGGGGATCCGGCGCGGGGTGCGGCGGGGGGCGCCGGCGGCGGTGCGGGCGAGGGTGGCGCTCATGGGGCTGGGGCCAAGCAAGGCCGGGCTCTGCCCGGACCCGCCAGGGGCGAGCCGCCCCTGGACCGGCATGACCTAAAGGAAGCCATCCAAGGGGCTTCCCTTGGCGGAGTTTGAGGCAGAGCCTCAACCTTGCCTGCCTGTTGCTGCATCCTGCTACTCCGCCGCCATGAGCGTCGGCTTCGCCGTCTCCGCGAGGGCGTCGGCGAGGAGCTGCGCCACGCGGGCGGCGTCGGGGATGGCGCGCAGCATCGGCTGGACGCGGCGGGTGTGCCAGGGGCGGACGTGGGGCCAGAGCGTGTTCATGCCGATGCGGGTCTGGCCGCCGAGCAGCAGGGCGATGTCGCCGGTGCCGTCGGGGTAGAGGCGCAGGTCGGCGGACTCGATCGAGCGGAACGGCAGGTTGATGCTGCCGCCGAGCGCCACGCCGATGCGCAGGACGATGCGCCTGCCGGTCAGGGTGTAGACGCTGGTGCGCGCGACCAGGACCGCGAAGGCGCAGAGCAGGCCGATCGCGACGGTGCCCAGCACGAGCAGCACGGCCAGCGAGAACCACATCGAGGGGGTGTTGAGCATGAGCGCGCGCACGAGGGCGATGGCGGCCAGGGCCGCGAAGTAGACCGCCAGGGTGCGGACGTGGAGGACGCGGCGGGCGACGCCCTGCCAGCTCGGCGAGCCCTGCCAGAGCATCGGCTCGCCGAGAGGCAGCGGCGCGGGCAGGCCGCGCGGCGGCGACCCGGCGCCGGCGCGCGGGGCGGCGG
>CAXSFE010000135.1:0-8767 GCA_964236585.1 uncultured Acetobacteraceae bacterium | reverse complement strand
GCCGCCCAGGCGCTCCCCAGCGCCAGGCTCGCCGCGAGCGCCGCGAGCGCCAGCGCCGGCAGCACCCGCGCCGACGCCAGCCGTCCGCCCCACGCCGGCCGCATCGCCAGCAGCAGCGCCGGCACCGCCCCCCACGCGATCGAGTCCAGGCGCGTGTCCGTCGCGAGATACAGCCGGTTGTAGCGGAACGCCGGGTTGTCCTCGATGCGCAGGCACGCCCACGCGCCCGGCTGCGCCCCGAAGCAGTCCCCCAGCAGCCACAGCCGCCAGGCCAGCACGAGCGCGCACGCCGCCAGGCACGCCCCCAGCGCCGAGGCGGGCCGCCCCCGCGCCAGGCACGCCAGCAGCACCGCCGGCCAGAGCAGGTAGAAGTGGTCCTCCACCGCCAGCGACCACAGGATGTTGAACGGGTGGCGCACCCCCGGCAGCACCGAGCGATAGCCGACGGCGAGCTGGTAGTAGTTGCCCGCCTGCCCCAGCGCCGCCGCCCAGCCGCCCGGGCCGATCCGCCCGCCTGCGAGAGCGAACGCGCCGCCCGCCAGCGCCACGTAGACGAGCCAAGCCGGCACGAGCCGCAGCAGCCGCCGCCGGTAGAACCTGCCCAGCCCGACCCGGCCGTCGCGCCCGTGCTGCGCCACGATCTGCCGGGTGATCAGGAACCCGCTCACCGCGAAGAACACGGTGACGCCGAGCCCGCCCGGCACCACCCGCTCCAGCCCGGCATGCGAGGCGACCACCAGCAGCACCGCCGCCGCGCGCAGCCCGTCGAGCGCCGGCAGATACCCGTCCCCCCCGCCGGGCTGCCCGGACCGCGTCGTGGCCGGCGCGCGCATGAACGGATCTTCAGATGACGAGGCCGGCGCCATGGGTGCATCCACTGTCCGCCACGAACGTTAATGCATCACACGCAGGCGCGCGAGCCGAATACAGGATCTGCAACCACAGATTGGCTCGCAGACGGGATCGTGCGGGACTATGTTCCGCACCATGCCGGAGCATGCTCGCGACGGACACCAGGGAGCGCCCAGACCCATGCCCAGGAAGGAGCCGGAGATTCCGATCAAGCTCAGGCCGGACCAGAGCGACTACACGTTCGACCTCGACACCGCCCTGCTCAGCGTGATCGGCGTCCGCTCCAGCGTGCCGGCCGACGCCTTCACCGCCGCAGCCCTCGGCACGGAGCGCGACGGCTCCGGCGTGGTGATCGCCGGCGGCCTCGTGCTGACCATGGGCTACCTGGTGCTCGAGGCCGAGACCATCTGGCTGACCACGCCGGCCGGCGGCGCCGTGCAGGGCCACACCCTCGGCGTGGACGGCGAGAGCGGCTTCGCGATCGTCCAGCCGCTCGGCCGGCTCAACGCCCCGGTGCTGGAGTTCAGCACCACCCAGGGCCCCGAGGTCGGCTCCACCGCGATCCTGGCCGCCCAGGGCGGCATGACGCGCGCCATCGAGACGCACGTGGTCGCGCGCCAGGAGTTCGCCGGCTACTGGGAGTACGTGCTCGACGACGCGATCTTCACCGCGCCCGCCCACCCGTTCTGGGGCGGCGCCGCGCTGATCGGCCAGGACGGCCGCCTGCTCGGCGTGGCCTCGCTGATCCTGCAACAGGGCGACGCGCGCGGCCGGCGCGTGGACATGAACATGATCGTGCCGATCGCGCGCCTGCTGCCGATCCTGGACGACCTGCGCACGCTGGGCCGGGTCAACCGCCCGCCGCGCCCCTGGCTCGGCATCTACGCCATGGAGGACGACGACGCGATCGTGGTCGGCGGCCTCGCCGACGGCGGTCCCGCCGAGAAGGCCGGGCTGATGGTCGGCGACCGCGTCCTCGCCGTCGGCGAGGAGGAGATCCGCGAGCTGGCCGCGCTCTGGCGCCGCGTCTGGTCGGCGGGCAACGCCGGCGCGCGGGTCGCGCTCCGCATCGGCCGCCTCGGCGCCGAGATGGACATCGCCGTCACCTCGGCCGACCGCGACACCTTCCTGCGCGCGCCGCTGATGCACTGAGCGCCGCGCCACCATCGACCCCAACCCTTCTCGCCACCAGGAGATTCCCATGACGCGCTCACGCACCCTGCCGACCCCGGCCCGCCTCGCCGCCGCCGCCCTGCTCGCGCTGCTCGGCGGCTGCACCGGCGCGGCGCAGCCCGTCGGGCCGCAGGTCGCCGACGGCTACGGCTACGTCTGCGCGGCCGGCGTCTACCAGTGCCGCCTGCCGCAGCAGGTCCGCGTCGGCGAGCACTGCTCGTGCCCCGGCCTCGGCGCGCCGTCCTTCGGCTACGTGCACTGATCCCGACGACCGCAAAGCCGCAGCAAGGCAAGGTCGGGCTCTGCCCGAACCCGCCAAAGGCCAGGGGCCTCTGGACACCCTTCCCTTAAGTCAGGTTTCCAAAGGCTCGGCCTTTGGCGGAGTTTGAGGCAGAGCCTCAACCTTTCTTGCCTGCCCGGCACACGGCATGAGCGCTGGCGCCCCCCGGCCCGACCGTGCACGATCCCGCGCAATGCGCACCGCCCGCGTCCTCGCCTCCGGCCTGGCCGGCCTGCTGCTCGTGGCGGCGGGCTCCGTTGCCGGCGTGGCGGCGCTGACCCTGCCGCCGCGCCACCTGGCCCTGCACGTCCCCGCGCTGTCCGCGCCCGCCCACGTCACCCTCGACGCCGACGGCATCCCACGCATCCGGGCCGCCACCGAGGCCGACGCCGCGGCAGCGCTCGGCGTGCTGCACGCCCGCGACCGGCTGTCGCAGATGACGCTGCTGCGTGCGGTCGGCTCCGGTCGCCTGGCCGAGCTGGCCGGTCCGGACGCCGTGCCGCTCGACCGCATGATGCGCACCCTCGGCCTGCGCCGCATCGCGGACGCCGATGCCGCCGCGGCCACCCCCGAGATGCGCGCGCTGCTCGAGGCGTATGCCGCCGGCGTCAACGCCTGGACCGCGGCGCGCGGCCGCCTGGCGTCGCTCGACGCGCCGCTGCTCGGCCCGCCGGCGCCCTGGACCCCGGCCGACACCATGCTCTGGGGCCGCGTGCTCGCCCTGTGGCTGTCCACCAACGAGCGGGCCGAGCTGGCGCGGCTGGCGCTCGCCGCGCACATCGACCTCGTTCACGTCCTCCAGCTCTGGCCGGCCCGCCACGACATTCTACCCGCGGATGCCACGGGAGCGGAGGCCGGCGCACCCGCCGCCCCCTCCGCGTCTGTGCCCGTCGCGCCTACCCGGGTCGCGCCTCCGCCCGACCCCGACCCGCGCCACGCCGCCATCGCCGCCGGCCGGCTGCTCGCGGCCATGCCCGCCTTTCCCGGCCGCTTCACCCAGCCCGCCGAGGAGTCCGACGAGTGGGCCGTCGACGGCCGCCGCAGCGCCACCGGCGCGCCGCTGCTCGCCGGCGACCCGCACCTGCAGCTCGGGTTCCCCGACCTGTGGTACCTCGCCCGCATCGACACGCCCGCCGGAACGCTCGCCGGCGCGACCGCCCCGGGCACGCCGTTCCTGGTGATCGGCCGCAACAGCCGCATCGCCTGGACCTTCACCACCGCCAGCATCGACACCCAGGACCTGTTCCGCGAGACCGTGCTGCCCGACGGCCGCTACGCCACCCCGGACGGCCCCGCCGAGTTCGCCCGCCGCGACGAGACCATCCACGTCCGCGGCGCCCCCGACATCGTGCTGCACGTGCGCGAGACCCGGCACGGCCCCGTGGTCAGCGACCTCGACGCCGCCCCCGACGCCTCCCCGGGCGCCGCCCCGATGCGCGGCATGGCGCCGCCGGTGCTGGCCGCCGCCATGGAGAACCTGCGCGCGCCGGCCGCAGCCGCCGGCCTGCTGGCGCTCGACCGGGCGCGCGACGTCGACGAGGCCGGCCGCGCCGCGCCGCTGCTCGCGACCCCCGTGCAGAACCTCTTGGTCGCCGACCGCGCGCGCATCGCCCTGTTCACCACCGGCCTCGTCCCGGTGCGGGCCGCCTCCGGCGCCGACCCGTTCGGCACCGGCGCGCTCCCGGTCGCCGGCGCCGACGGCCTCCACGACTGGGTCGGCGATGCCGGGGGCGACGCCCTGCCGCACTTCGTCGCGCCCCCGAGCGGCGTGCTGCTCAACGGCAACGAGCCTACCGTCGGCGCGGGCTTCCCCACCGACCTCGGCCGCGACGCCGACGGCGACTGGCGCGCGCGTCGCATCCGCGAGCGCCTCGCTGCCCTGCCGCACCCCGGCGCCGACGACTTCGCCGCGATGCAGGCCGACGCCGGCAGCGCCTTCGCCGCCGCCCTGCTGCCGGTGCTGCGGGCCGCCGTCGTCCCGCCCGGCCCGGCCCGCGCCGCGCAGGACCTGCTGCAGCGCTGGGACGCGACGATGGCCGCCGACGGCTCCGCGCCGCTGGTGTTCAACGCCTGGGTGCAGCGCTTCGTGTCCGACGTCCTCGCCCGCCGCAAGGTCGACGAGGCCCAGCGCGGCTCCTGGGAGGACTTCGCCGCCGCCCTCCTCGTGCCCCCGCACCCGGACGCCCTCTACTGGTGCGCCGGCCCGTGCGCCCCGGTCCTGGCGAACGCCCTGGCCGAGGCCGTCGCCGCGCTCTCGCCCCGCTTCGGTCCCGATCCCGCCGCCTGGCGCTGGGGCGACGCCCACCAGGCGGTATTCGCCGACCCCGTGCTCGGCGCGCTGCCCGTCCTGGGCCGGCTGGCCACGCGCCGCATCGCCGTACCGGGGGACGACACCACCCTGTTCCGCGGCGGCAACGGCGCCCTCGGCCGTTTCGAGTCCCGCCACGGCGCCGGCTATCGGGGGGTGTACGACCTCTCCGACCTCGACCGGAGCCGCTTCATGATCGCGCCCGGGGAAAGTGGCCACCCGTTGAGCCGTTTCGCATGGAACATGCTGCGGCGCTGGGCGGACGGCGCTACCATCCCGCTCGGACCGACCCCAGATGCGATCTCAGCCACCGTGGAGCTGACGCCATGACCAGGACCTGGCCCGACGACGTGATGACCCGCGGCGTGATCTCGCGCCGCATCCTGTCCTGGGGCATCGACGCGGTGCTGCTGGCGATCGGGCTCTTCGTGCTGCACATGGCGCTGCTCGCCTTCGGCCTCCTGACCTTCGGGCTCGGCCTGCCGCTGCTCGCGGCGCTGCCGGCGGTGCCGTTCCTCTACACCTGGCTGTGCGTCGCGGGCTTCGGCGCCACTCCCGGCCAGGCGCTCGCCGGCCTCACCGTGCGCAGCGACGCAACCCTGGCGCCGCCCGACGGGCTGCAGGCGCTGCTCTACACCGCCGGCTACTGGCTCACCCTCGCCTCGGGCGGCCTGCTCTTCCTCCTCGTCCTGGTCACGCCGCGCCACCGCGCGCTGCACGACATGCTGGGCGGCGTCGCCGTGCTACGCGCCGACGGGCTCGCCCGCGGCGGCGTCCGCACCGCCCGCGGCGCGGCCGCCTGACGCCCATGTCGCGCCCCACCCTCCCGCCGGGTCCCGATCCCGCCGGCGCCCGCATGTCCTACAAGCCGCCGCGCCGCCCGCAGTTCTTCTACACCACGGCGCCGCTGCCCTGCCCGTACGTCGCCGGCCGCACCGAGCGCAAGGTCGTCACCGAGATCACCGGCCCGGACGCCGACGCCCTGCACGACCGCCTGTCGCGCGCAGGTTTCCGCCGCAGCCACAACATCGCCTACGCGCCCGTCTGCCCGGCCTGCAACGCCTGCATCCCGATCCGCATCCCCGAGGCGAGCTTCGCCCCGGACCGCACCCTGCGCCGTATCGCCCGCAACAACGCCGCCGTCACCGGCACCGAGGTCGCCTCGCGCGCCACGGCCGAGCAGTTCGCCCTGTTCCAGCGCTACCAGCAGGCCCGCCACGGCGAGGGCGACATGGCCACCATGAGCTTCTACGACTACCGCGCCATGGTCGAGGACACCCCGATCGAGACCTTCCTGGTCGAGTTCCGCGACCCCGACGACCAGCTGATCGGCACCTGCCTCGCCGACCGACTGGGCGACGGCCTGTCCGCCGTCTACAGCTACTTCGCCCCCGAGCACGACCGCCGCTCGCTCGGCACCTACGCGATCCTGTGGCTGATCGCGCGCGCCAAGGCGCTCGGCCTGCCCTACGTCTACCTCGGCTACTGGGTGCCGGAGAGCCGCAAGATGGCCTACAAGGCGCGCTTCCGCCCGAGCGAGATCCTCGCCGGCGGCACCTGGCGCCCCCTCACCGACGCCGACATCGCCGCGAAGTCAGGGCCCACGGACAGGCTTGTCGCGGAGACGACAGGTTAGCGGGAGGCATGGCCAGGGTCCGCCAGGGGCCCGACACCGCTCGACGTCAGCCCTTGGCGCACGCCAGCCTGTCGATGCTGGCCACCCTCCTCGAAGCCGGTCCGGACCACGGCCGACGTCCGTGGTCCGGAGAAGGGCCTCCCGGCCTTTGCCGCCCTAGATCTGCGACTCCGGCAGGTGCACGACCAGGCCGTCCAGCTCCGGCGTCATGTCGATCTGGCAGCTCAGCCGGCTGTTCGGCCTGCGCTCGCTGGCCGTGCTGTCGAGCATGTCCTCCTCGTCCTGCTTGATCGCTGGCACCTTCGCCTCCCAGGCCGGGTCGACGTAGACGTGGCAGGTCGCGCACATCGCGTTGCCGCCGCACTCCGCGACGATGCCGTCGATCCCGTCGTTGATGGCGGCCTGCATGACGCTGACGCCGGGGCGCGTCTCCACGACCTGCTGCGAGCCGTCCGGGCGGATGAAGGTGAGGCTGGCCATGCGGTGCTCTCCTGCTGTGCCACAAGGGTCGGGGATCACCGCGCGGGCGTCAACACGGCGGGACCGCGGAGACTGAAGGCAAGGCCAGGGCTCTGCCCTGGACCCGCAAAGGGTCCGAGGACCCTTTGATCCCTTGACTTAAGAAAAGGATTCCAAAGGCTCGCCTTTGGCGGGGTCCAGGGGCAGAGCCTTTGGCCTTCCTCTCCGCACCGCACGCTCCAGCACGTCCTCCATCGCCTCGATGCAACTCCTGTCGCCGAACGCCCGGTGCCGTCCCGCCCGCACCCGCGCCGCCGCCGCCGCCCGCGCACCGGCATCGAGCCCCAGCCGCACCGCCATCGCCACGTACCCGTCCTCATTCGCGGCGATCAGCTCGGGCACCCCGATGCGCGCCAGGATCGCCGCCGTGTGCCGGCTGCGCATCAGCGGGCCCGGCAGCGTCACCACCGGCAGCGCCTGCGCCAGCCCGTCCAGCGTCGACTTCCCCCCCGACCAGCCGAGGGTGTCGAGCACCACGTCGCACGCCCCGATCGCCGCCACGAACGCGTCCGCGGCGAGCGAGGGCAGGAACACGCAGTGCCGCCTCGCCTCAAGCTCTTCCGCTGCGAACGCGCGCTCCAGCCGCGCGCGGAACAGGGCCGTGACCTCCGGCTCGCGCGCGAACTCGATGAACACGAACTGGGCGTCGCCCGAGCCGGCCGCCACCCCCGCCGCGATGCGCGCGAACACCGCGTCGTGCAGCGGCCGGTACTTGTACAGCGCCTGCCCCGACCAGAACGCCACCGCGCCCTCCCGCAGCCCCAGCGACGCCCGCGACGCCGGCGCTGCCTCCGCCACGTCGGGCTCGTAGCAGGTGCCCAGCTGCGGCAGCCGGACCAGCCGCTCCGTGTAGTGCGCCTCGCCGTCCTCCGGCTCCATCAGCGCGCTCGACAGGAACAGGTCGATGCTCGGCATCCCGCTGGTCACCGGGTGGCCCCACGACATCGCCTGCACCGGTGCCAGCCGGTGCGCCGCCAGGTGCGCCGCCACCGGGTCCATGCCGATCTCGGGATACAGCACCACGTCCGGCTCGCCCGCCAGCACCGCCTCCCGCCACGCTGCCAGCGGCCGCGCGCCCGACACGAACCGGTCCGCCAGTGCCGCCGCCCGCGCCGTCACGTCGTCGGCCTCGGTCCCGGTGTGGAACGCACTCACCACGAACCGGCCGCGGTCGAGATGCTCCAGCCAGCCCCGCAGCAGCAGCGACCACACCGTGTGCCGGCAGAAGAAGCCGCTCACCACCGCGACCCGGATGCGCCCGTCCCCCGCCGGCCGCGGTGCCGGCGCCGCGCCATGCGCCGCCTCGACCAGCCGGCAGCACAGCGCGCCAAGCGTCGCCTGCAGCGCCCGGTCGTCCCGCCCCTGGTAGGCCAGGAAGAACGGCGGGCTGCTCCCGACCCCAGCGGCCAGCTCCGCCGCTGTCCCGCTGTCCGCCCCGCGCGCTGCCAGCGCCGACAGCTCCGCCGCGTACTCCGCCCGCCTGCGCCCGATCTCCGCCTCATCGCGATACAGCATCGGCAGCCGCGACGCGCACAGGGCGAACCGCGCCGGCCCGTCCTGCGGGCGCAGCGACAGCACCGCGCGAAAACTCTCCGCCGCCTCGTCCATGCGGTTGCGCGCCAGCGCCACGCAGCCGAGGTTGTGGTGCGCGCCCGCCAGCCCCGGGTCGTCGCGCACCGCCACGCGGTGGCACTCCGCCGCCTCCGCCAGCATCCCCAGCCGGTGCAGCGCCACCCCGAGGTTGGTCCGCGCCTGCGCGAACGCCGGCCGCCGCGCCAGCGCCTCGCGCAACAGCGCGGCCGCGCCCACGGCATCGCCGCCCGCCAGCGCCAGGCAGCCCAGGTTGTACCACGCCTCCGCCACCCCAGGGTCGAGCGCCACGCAGCGACGCAGTGCCCCGCCCGCCTCCCCGGACGCGCCGCACGCCGACAGGGCGCCGCCCAGCCGCAGCCACGCATCCGCCGACCCCGGCGCCAGCGCCACCAGCCGCCGCCCCGCC
>CAXSFE010000134.1:0-8998 GCA_964236585.1 uncultured Acetobacteraceae bacterium | reverse complement strand
CACCGGCCCGGCGGGGCGGGGGGCGGCCAGGGCGGCGACCGCGGTCGGCGACGCGCCGCAGCGCCAGGCGCCGGCCAGGTCGATCACCTGCCGCCCGCTCCGGTCGGTCAGGTGGCGCGCCACGAAGCGGCCGCCCTCCTGGCCCTCGATCACCGACAGCGTCAGGCGGAACGGCGCGCCCGGCTGGGTGGAGCCGAAGAAGGTCTGCCCGCCGATCGCGACCTGGACGCTGCCGTTGCGCGGGGAGAACCCCGACGGCGCGGCGTCGTCCAGCCCCGCCACCGTCAGCACCAGCCCCGGCCGCGCCGGGTCGAGCACGCTGGCCCCCGGGTCGGCGCCGAAGCGCAGCAGGTAGTCCTGTCGCCCGCCGGCCAGGGCCAGGGTCGCGCACAGATGGGCGTCGTCGGCCGGCGCCTGGTGCGACAGGCTCGCGGCCACGGCGCCCGTCGCGGCGAGCTGCACGGCCACCTCTCCGGGGCGGGCGTCGGGCACCTCGGGCGCCACGGGACCTTCCGCCTGGGCCTCCGTGCCGGGCGGGACCTGCGCCGCCGCCGGCACCGGCCGACCGGCGACGGCCCACAGGCAGGCGAGGGCCACCGCGGCGCGCAAAGCCCAGACGCACGAAGCCCGAATGCACGAAGCCTGGCCGCGCAGGACCTTGGCCGGACGGAGGTCAGGGCGCATTCCGGGGCCTTCCGGGTCGTGCCGGCGGCGCGCTGCCGCGGGCGGGGTGCGGCCGTGCGGGGGAGGGCTCATCATTCCTCGCGCAGAAACCCGTGGCGGCCGGTGTCGCGCATGCGGAGCACGACCAGCAGCGTGATCCCCGTCATCGCCGTCGCGTACCAGCCGAACCACCCCGCCACCCCCGCGCCCTTGAGCCACAGCGCCACGTACTCCGCCGAGCCGCCGAACACCGAGTTGGCCACCGCATACGCCAGCCCCACGCCGAGTGCCCTCACCTCGGTCGGGAACATCTCCGCCTTCACCAGCCCGGTGATCGACGTGTAGAAGCTGTTGATCCCCAGCGCCGCCGTCACCAGCCCCAGCGCGGCCCACGGCGCGTGCCCCGCCGCCCCGATCGCGCCGAGCAGCGGCACCGTCGCCAGCACCGACAGCACCCCGAAGCACAGCAGCGAGGTCCTGCGCCCGATCACGTCGGACAGCGCCCCGAACAGCGGCTGCGTCGCCATCGTCACGAACAGCGCCAGCGTCATCACCCACGACGCCGTCCTCGCGTCCATGCCGGCCGTGTTGACCAGGTACTTCTGCATGTACGTGGTCCAGGTGTAGAACGCGAGCGATCCCCCCGCCGTCAGCCCGACCACCTGCCAGAACGCCCGCCCGTTGCGCCGCAGCAGCGCGAAGCTGCCCGCGCCGCGCCGCGCCGCCACGTCGGTGCGGATGCTCTCCGGCAGCGAGCGCCGCAGCCACAGCGCGGTCAGCGCCAGCACCGCGCCCAGCGCGAACGGGACCCGCCACCCCCAGGCCTTCATATCCCCCGGCGAGAGCACCTGCTGCAGCAGCAGCATGCTGAGCACCGCGAGCAGCTGGCCGCCGATCAGGGTGACGTACTGGAACGAGGCGTAGAACCCGCGCCGCCCCGGCGTCGCCACCTCGCTCATGTAGGTGGCGCTGGTGCCGTACTCGCCGCCCACCGAGAAGCCCTGCAGCAGCCGCGCCAGCAGCAGGACCACCGCCGAGGCCCGCCCCAGCGTCGCGGCCGTCGGCAGCACCGCGATCACCAGCGACCCCGAGCACATCAGCAGCACCGACAGCAGCAGCGACGCGCGCCGCCCCCGCCGGTCCGCGTAGCGGCCGAAGAACCAGCCGCCGATCGGGCGCATCAGGAAGCCCACCGCGAACACGCCCGCGGTGGACAGCAGCTGTGCCGTCTGGTCGCCGGACGGGAAGAACGCGGGGGCGAAGTAGATCGCGCCGAACGCGTAGACGTAGAAGTCGTACCACTCCACCAGGTTGCCCGACGAGCTGGCCAGGATCGCGCCCACCCGCGCCACAGCGCCCAGCCGGGCGGTGGCCAGCGGGTCGCCCGGCAGCGCCTCGGTTGCGGTGGCGGTGAGGTACTCTGTCATCGGCGGCCTCGGCGGTTGGCAAGGGGGCATGCCAGCGTCATCCGGGCGGGGACGTCAAGCCGGTGGCGAAACAAGGCCAGGGCGCTGCCCCATGCTTGAAGCGGGGACCCGCCAGGGCGAGCCGCCCTGGACCGGCCTTGCTTAAGGAGCGGATTCCAAAGGCTTGCCCTTGGCGGAGTTTGAGGCAGAGCCTCAACCCTGCGTCCTACCAGGCGATCGTCTTCCCCTCCCAGTCCACGAACCGGTGCCCGCCCGCCCCGTGCTGCGCCTCGACCACGTCGCACATCCCCCGCGCGCTGGTCTCCACGTCGAGCGACGCGCCCGCGCCCCCCATGTCCGTCCTCACCCAGCCCGGGTGCACCGACAGCACCGTGATCCCCGCGTCCTTGTGGCGCAGGGCGTAGCAGCGGGTCAGCGTGTTCAGTGCGGCCTTGCTGGCGCGGTAGATCTCCCAGCCGCCGGCGGTGTTCGCGTCCACGCTGCCCAGGATCGAGGTCATCACCGCCATCGTCCCGCCGGGCGCGAGCCGGTCCGTGAAGCGCTCCATCACCCGCAGCGGCGCGTGGGCGTTGGTCTCGAACACGCGGGCGGCGACGGCGGGGCTGACCTCGTGCACCGGCAGCGTGGCGTCGTCGGCGATGCCCGCGACCACGAACACCAGGTCGAACGGACCGGGGCAGCGCCCGTGCAACGCGGCCATCCCCGCGTCGTCGGTGATGTCGGCCCGCTCCACCCGCACGCCCGGCACGGCGGCCAGCGCCGGCGCGCGGTCCGGGTCGCGGGCGGTCGCGGTGACGGCCCAGCCGCGGCCGGCGAACGCCTGCGCGAGGCCGAGGCCGAGGCCGCGCGAGGCGCCGATCAGCAGGGCACTGCGGGAAGCGGGCATGGCGGTTCTCCTTGGGGGATTGCCCCGTCGCGGCTGCAACGCGGGTCGGGTGCCGTCGTTCTCGCGGCGCTGGCGGGCTGGCAAGACAGGGATCGGGTACCGCCACCGCCGGGTGCCTCGTCCGGGAAGCTTGGTGGGGGGAAAGGTGGAAAGAGTCGCGACGGACCGGTGGTGCCTCCTCGTGTAGCATCCCTGGCGCGGCGACGCTGGGAGGACTGTGTTGGACGGGGTGGATCAGCCTGCACTGCGGTTCTTCCCGGCCTGGGACGTGCGCGAATCGTGGGTTCCCTGGGTGGGCTGGGCATTTGCCGGGCTTGTGTTCTGGGTCGTCGCAACTGCGGCTTGGCGCCTCCAGAAACGTGGGTGGCAATACGATGCTCCGGTCGGGAGCAACCCTGCGCCCTGGAAGGCTGTCGCCAGCGTCGTCACAATGTTCCTGCTTGGGGTGCAGGTCGCGACCTGCAGCACCGGCCACTACGACATGCGTATTCCGCTGGCGCGCGGGACGGCGGTGTACTCTGACGGGACAGTGGCCAATGCCCGATTTGAGGGCTTTGGCAGGACTGCCTGGCACCTGTTTGATGTGTCCGGGCAGACGTTCCTGATGCCCTACGTCAACCCGCATCTCTGCGTGCCGAGGGATGGCGAGCGGGTCCGCCTCTGGTCCTCGCCCCGGGTACTGTCGGCACCCCAGGGCACGCCCAGCCGCAATGTCCTGCGCATGGAGATGACCAGGCCGTGCCATATCCGGCCCTGGGGTTGAGGGTGCGGTCGCCTGCGGGTCCGGGTGTCAGCCTGCCGGAAGCATGGTTGCCCTGGCCGCGGAAGCAGGTGGAAGGCAATGCGGCGCCGTCCTCCTCAGCCTGTGCGCCCTGCTCCGCCGCGCCGCCCGGCCACCAGCGCCGCCGCGACGGTCACCACCCCCACCGCCGCCACGATCAGCGTCGCCAGCGCGTTGACGTCCGGCGTCAGCCCCAGCCTGACCTTGGAGTACACGATCATCGGCAGCGTGGTCGACTGCGGCCCCGACACGAACGAGCTGATCACCAGCTGGTCCACCGACAGCGTGAACGCCAGCAGCCACCCCGCCACCACCGCCGGCGCGATCAGCGGCAGCGTCACGTCCGCGAACACCCGCGCCGGCGACGCGCCGAGGTCCTGCGCCGCCTCCTCCAGCGACCGGTCGAACGCGGCCAGGCGCGCGCGCACCACCACGCTGACCACGCTCGTGGTGAACGAGACGTGCGCGATCACGATGGTCCAGAACCCCCGCCCCACGCCGAGCGAGACGAACAGCAGCAGGCTCGCCAGCCCGATGATCACCTCCGGCATCACCATCGGCGCCACCACCAGCCCCGACAGCAGCGCGCGGCCCCGGAACCGCCCGTGCCGCGCCAGCGCCACCCCGGCCATCGTGCCCAGCCCCACCGCCAGGCTCGCCGACACCGCCCCCACCCGCAGCGACAGCCACGCCGCGTCCAGGATCGCCCGGTCCGACAGCAGCCGCCCGTACCAGCGCAGCGACCAGCCGCCCCACACCGTCACCAGCGTCGAGCTGTTGAACGAGTACAGCACCACCAGCGCGATCGGCGCGTACAGGAACAGGTAGCCGGCCCACAGGCACGCGGTCAGGGGGCGGGGGCGGGTCATGCGAAGGGAAGCAAGGCCAGGGGCTCTGCCCCTGGACCCCGCCAGGGCGAGCCGCCCTGGACCGGCACACGAAGGCAGGAAGGCTTGCCTAAGTATTGGATTCTCAAGGCTCCGCCTTGAGCGGAGTCCAGAGGCGGAGCCTTTGGCCTTCCTTCCTCACTCCGCATCCCCGCCAGAGACATCGCCCGCCGCCAGCGCCCCCGCCCGTCCCCGCTGCAGCAGCGCCGCCGGCAGCGCCAGCGCCGCGAGCAGCGCCACCGCCACCGCCGACGCCACCGGCCAGTCGTGGTTGGAGAAGAACTCCCCCCACAGCACCTTGCCGATCATCAGCGTATCGGGGCCCCCCAGCAGGTCGGGGATCACGAACTCCCCGCACGCCGGGATGAACACCAGCAGGCACCCCGCCAGCACGCCGGGCAGCGACAGCGGCAGCGTCACCGTCAGGAACACCCGCCACGGCGAGGCGCGCAGGTCGGCCGCCGCCTCGCGCAGGCTGGCGTCCTGCGCCACCAGCGTCGCGTACAGCGGCAGCACCATGAACGGCAGGTACGAGTAGGTGATGCCGATGCACACCGCGAGGTCGGTGTTCATCACGTGCAGCCGCCCGAGCCCCAGCGCCCCCAGCGCCTGGTTCAGCAGCCCCTCGTCCTTCAGGATCAGGATCCACGCGTACACGCGGATCAGGAAGCTGGTCCAGAACGGCAGCATCACCGCCATCAGCAGCGGCCCGCGCCGCGACGGCGCCGTCCGCGCGATGGCCAGCGCAATCGGGTAGCCCAGCAGCAGGCACGCCGCCGTCGAGACCCCCGCGATCCACACCGAGCCGAGCAGCGCCCGCGCATACAGCCAGTCGCCGAACAGCGTGCCGTACGTGTCGAGGTGCAGCGTCAGCGTCAGCGCCCCGTCCGCCCACGCCCACAGCGGCGAGACCGGCGGCTGCGCCACCACCGCCTCGGAGAAGCTCATCCGCAGCACCACCAGGCACGGCAGCAGGAAGAACGCCCCCAGCCACAGCAGCGGCGCCCCCGGCACCAGCGCCCGCAGCCACCCCTGCGCGCGCACCGCCCGCCGCAGGCCCGCATCCCGTGCCTGCGCGCCCCCCTGCACCTCGCCGCTCACCGCAGCAGCACCGAGAGCGCCGACGCCGCCCAGCTCGCCTGGACCCGCTCCCCCATGCCCACCTCGGCGACCCCGTGCAGGCTGACCCGCAGCCGGTGCCCCCCCTCGAGCGCCACCTGGCACAGCGTCTGCGGGCCCAGGCACGACACGTCCTCCACCACGCCGGCCGCCGCGTTCACGCCGCCCCCGCGCGCCGCGCCCCCCTCCGACACCGCCCCCGCCGCCCCCTCGCGCACCAGCCGGACGTCCTCCGGCCGCAGCGCCACCCACACCGCCTGCCCCGCCGCCACCTCCGTCGCCGGCGCGTGCAGCAGCCCCGCGTGCTCGCTCTCCACCACGCACCCCTGCGGCCCCGTCCGCGCCACCCGCCCCGCCAGCAGGTTCACCGACCCCACGAACTCCGCCACCAGCCGGCTCGACGGCCGCCGGTACAGCGACACCGGCGTGCCGAGCTGCGCGATCCGCCCCGCGTGCATCACCGCGATCCGGTCCGCCATGCCCATCGCCTCCTCCTGGTCGTGCGTGACCATCAGGAAGGTGATCCCCACCGCGCGCTGGATCGCCACCAGCTCGCGCCGCGTCTCCTCGCGCAGCTTGCGGTCCAGCGCCCCCATCGGCTCGTCGAGCAGCAGCACCCGCGGCCGCATCACCAGGCTCCTCGCCAGCGCCACCCGCTGCCGCTGCCCCCCCGACAGCTCGTCCGGTCTGCGCCCCCCGAACCCTGTGAGCTGCACCAGCGCCAGCGCCTCGTCCACCCGCCCCGACAGCTCCGCCCCGCGCACCCCCGCCTGGCGCAGCCCGTAGCCGATGTTGCGCGCGACACTCATGTGCGGGAACAGCGCGTAGCTCTGGAACATCATGTTCACCGGCCGCCGGTGCGGCGGCACGCCCGCCATGTCCACGCCGTCGATCGCGATCCGCCCGCCGCTCGGCTCCACGAACCCCGCCACCATGCGCAGCAGCGTCGTCTTGCCCGACCCCGACCCGCCCAGCAGCGCGAACAGCTCGCCAGCCGCCACCTCCAGGCTCACCCGGTCCACCGCGGCCACGTCGCCGTAGCGCTTGGTGGCGGCCTCGATCGTCACGCAGGGGGCGGGCATCAGGAAGGAAGGCCAGGGCTCTGCCCTGGACCCGCTGGGGGCGAGCGCCCCCAGACCCGCACACACAAGGAAGAACGGGACGTGCCGCCGGCCCCGTCGAGGTTTCCAAAGGCTTGGCCTTTGGCGGGGTCCAGGGGCAGAGCCCCTGGCCTTCCTTGCCGTCCCATCAGTGCCCCGTGGTCACGCTGGTCCAGGCCCGCGTCCGCTCCCGCTCGTACCGCGCCCCCACCTCGCTGCCCGGGAACAGCTTGGCCGCCATCGCCGGCGCGGGGAACACGTTCGGGTTGTCCGCCAGCGCCGGGCGCAGCAGCGGCTTCGTGGCGGGCACCGCGTTGGCGTAGGACACGGTGTTGCTGATCCCCGCCATCACCGCGGGCTGCAGCACGAAGTTGATGAACGCCTCGGCGGCCTCCGGGTGCGGCGCGTCGGCGGGGATCGCCATCATGTCGAACGACTCGATCGTGCCCTCGCGCGGCAGGTAGTACTCGACCTCGACGCCGTTGCCTGCCTCGTGCGCCCGCTGCGCCGCGATCAGCACGTCGCCGGAGAACCCCAGCGAAAGGCACACCCCGCCGTTGGCCAGATCGTTGATATACTGGGAGGAATGGAAATACTTCACGAACGGCCGCACCGACATCAGCAGCGCCTGCGCGCGCTTCAGGTCGCCGAGGTCCTGCGACGCCGGGTCGAGCCCCAGGTAGTGCAGCGCCACCGGCACCACCTCGGACGGCGTGTCCAGCATCGTGACGCCGCAGCCCTTCAGCTTCGCCGCGTTCTTCGGGTCGAACAGCAGCGCGAGGCTGTCCAGCGGCGCGTCGGGGCCGAGCGCCGCGCGGACCTTGGCCACGTTCTCGCCCAGCCCGGTGGTCGACCACGCCCAGATCGCGCCGTGCGCGTTGCCCGGGTCGGCGCCGGCGACGCCCGCCATCATCGCGGGGTCGAGGTTGCCCCAGTTCGGGATGCGCGCACGGTCGAGCGGGCGGTACACCCCGGCCTTGATCTGGCGCGCGAGGAACGGCTCCGCGCTCGGCACCACCAGGTCGTAGCCGGAGTGCCCGGCCAGCAGCTTGGCCTCCAGCACCTCGTTGGAATCGTAGACGTCGTAGTGCACGGTGATCCCGGTCGCGTGCTCGAACTGCGCCACCGTGTCGGCGCCGATGTAGTCGGACCAGTTGTAGATGTTGAGCACCTTCTCCTCGGCCCGCGCCGGGACCGCGCCGAGGGCCGACAGCACGAGAAGGGCACGCAGCAGGGGGCGGGGCATCGCGCGGACTCCGGACGGTCGGCCGCCCGGTGCGGCGGCCTTGCGATCTAGAGGCGGCGGGCCGGTCGTGGCAACCGGGGGACGGCAGGGCCAGGGGCCCTGCCCCCGTTGCCCGAAGGCGGGGACCCCGCCAGGCGGAGGTGGCCAAAGGTTCCGACGATCTTCCTGGATCGTCGGAAAGGCCACCGGAGGGAGCCGCCCCTGGACCGGCCCGCCCGGGCCCGGCGCTTCCGGCGACGGCCTACCTGCCGGTCGGGCCGACGGCCTTCAGCTCGCCGATGTGGCGCTCCACGATCCGGTGCGTCTCCGCGGCGAACGCCTTCAGCCCGGGGTTGCTGCCGGACTCGGACTCCTTCAGGAACGCAGCCCCGTCCTTGGCGTGGATGTCCTCCATCTCGCGCAGGTAGGCCGCGTCGAACGCCTCGCCGGACAGCGCCTTCAGCGCGTCCAGCTTCCTCTGGAACTGCGCGTTCAGGGTGTCGCCGAACTCGATGCCGGCCGCCGCCGAGACCGACTTCAGCTTGTCGCCGACGAGCTGGTGGTCGTGCGCCTCCGTGGTGCCCTGGTCGCGGATGTCCTGCCTGGACCCCTGCTCGGCGCCGGCCTGGCCGGCCTTGACCTCGAACATGCCACCCTGGCTGACCATGGCGACGAAGCTGCGGTCGGCGGCGGACACCGCGTCGGCAGAGCGCGCGACGGACGCCCCCAGCACGGCCAGGGGCACGGCCAGGGCGGCAGCAAGCAGGAGCGGACGGTGGCGCACGGCGTATTCCCCTTGACGGTTGCCAGGCCGGAACACCCGCGCCCGGCCCGGGTTCCACCGGCGCCGGCGCGCTCCCCGGCCCGGCGCGGGCCCCGATGAGGCCTCCGCCCCGCGCCGCCGCGGGGA
>CAXSFE010000133.1:0-9059 GCA_964236585.1 uncultured Acetobacteraceae bacterium | reverse complement strand
AGCCGATGCAGACAGGCGCTCCACGTTCGTCGTCAGCTCCGTGCAACACAGTCGCGTCAGGTCCGACACCGCCCGGCGCAGGCGGCCATTCTCCTCCTCCAGCTGCTTCAGGCGACGCACCTGGTCCAGCTTCAACCCGCCATACTCCGCACGCCACCGGTAGTACGTCGGCTCCGTCACGCCGATCGTCCGGATCGCCTCCGCCACCGGCCTGCCCTGGCCGACCAAAACCTCGACCTGCCGCAGCTTGCCGACGATCTCCTCCGGCTTGTGATGCTTGCGCGCCGTCCCACCCTCCATTCGCCCACCGGCCATACATTACCGGCGGATCACTCCTAGGGGGTCAGATCACGAGATCCCTGGCAGGTTCGAGCAAAGCCCGGTCCTGCTTTCTGACAAACCGGGATCAACCCCTACAAGACCGACAGCACGCCGCCATCCACGTAGAGGATCTGTCCGTTGACGAAGTCCGATGCGCCGGAGGCGAGGAACACGGCGGCGCCGCACAGCTCCTCGACTCTGCCCCAGCGACCGGCCGGCGTGCGCCCGCGCAGCCACGCGTCGAACACGGGGTCCTCGCGCAACGGACGGTTCAGCTCGGTCTCGAAGTAGCCGGGCCCGATCGCGTTGACCTGCAGGCCGTGCCTCGCCCAGTCGGCGCACATGCCGCGCGTCAGCATCTTCACCGCTCCCTTCGACGCGGCATACGGGGCGATGCCCGGGCGGGACGCCTCGCTCTGCAGGCTGGCGATGTTGATGATCTTGCCGCGCCCGCGCGGGATCATGCGCCTGGCGACGGCCTGGCCGGCGAAGAACACGCTGTCGAGGTTGGTGCGCATCACCTCTCGCCAGGTCTCGACCGGAAACTCATCCAGCGGCCGGCGGCGCTGGATGCCTGCATTGTTGACCAGGATGTCGATCGGGCCGGCCTCGCGTTCGATGCGCGCCACGCCGGCCTCGACCGCGTCGGGATCGGTCACGTCAAACACGCCGAGCCCGTCGCCCGGCGCGAAGGCCGCCGTGCCGATCCGGCCGGCGGCGTCGGCGAGCCGCTCCCCGCCGCGTCCGTTGAGCACCACGCGCGCGCCGGCCTCGGCCAGGCCGCGGGCGAGCGCGAAGCCGATCCCCTGGCTCGATCCGGTGACGAGCGCCAGCCGCCCGGTCAGGTCGAAGGCGCTGATCCCGCTCATGCGACATCCCCCGTGGCGCCCCGCTTCGGGGCGGGGCGACTTGTTCGCGTGTCACAGCCGACGAATGCGCTTCCGTCGCCTGGGCCAAGATGGCATACCGATGCGCACGGTCACACTGCAAGAGCGGGCACGAAAGCCCGCCTGAGGACGGTGGTCGGGGGGGAAAACCATGCTCGCTGCCGTGCTGCACGGTGCGCGTGACCTGCGTGTCGAACACAGGGAGGACCGCGTGCTGACGCCGGGAGAGGCTCGGTTGCGGGTCGCCTGCGGCGGCATCTGCGGCTCGGACCTGTCCTATTTCAACAAGGGCGGCGTGGGTGATTTCCGCGTCCGCGAGCCGCTGACGCTGGGCCATGAGGTTTCCGGCACGGTGGTTGAGCTGGCCCCGCCGGACTTCCCGCTGCGCGCCGGCCTCGCGGTCGGAACGCGGGTGGCGATCAATCCGAGCCGGCCCTGCCTTCACTGCAGCCGCTGCCGCGAGGGCCGGAGCAACCTGTGCCGCACCATGCGCTTCCTCGGCAGCGCGGCGCTGATGCCGCACGTGCAGGGCGGCTTCAGCGAGCATGTCATCGTGCGCGCGGACCAGTGCGTGCCGGTGCCGGACGCGATGCCGCTGCGCCTGGCGGCCTGCGCCGAGCCGCTGGCCGTGGCGCTGCACGCCGTCTCGCGCGCCGGGACCATGTCGGGGCGGCAGGTGCTGGTCGCCGGCGCCGGGCCGATCGGCCTGCTGTGCCTCGCCGCCAGCCTGCATGCCGGCGCGCAGGCCGTGACCATCACCGATCTGTGCGTGCCGCCGCTGCGAGTGGCCGAAACGATGGGTGCTGCGCGCACGATCGACGTGCAGGCCGAACCGGACCGGCTCGCGGCCGAGGCGGCGGCGCTGGGCGGATTCGACATCGCCATCGAGGCGACCGGCGCTGCGGCGTCGGTGATGCAGATGCCGATGCTGGTGAGGCCCGGAGGGCGCATCGTGCAGCTCGGGATGCTGCCGCCCGATGCGGTGCCGCTGCCGATCAACCTGCTGATGGCGCGCGAGATCGACCTGGTGGGATCGTTCCGGTTCCACGACGCCTTCGACATCGCGGTCGCCCTGCTGGCCGGCAGGCGGATCGACGTCACACCGATCCTGTCGGCGATCTTCCCGCTGCGCGACGCGGCGCAGGCGTTCGCGCTGGCGGGCGACCGGCAGCGCGCGATCAAGGTGCACCTGGAGATCGGCTGAGTCCGGGCCCCGCCAGGCAAGCAGGGCCGAGGCTCCGTTGCTTGGAGGCGGGCCTCCGGTCCTCGCCAGAGACTCGCCTTTGGAGGCCGTCTGCTCAAGGGATGGGTTTGCAAAGGGAGTGGCGCCTTGGCGGGTCCGGGCAGAGCCCGGCCTGGCCTGCTTGACGACCAACGAACTCGATCGCCCCGTCGGGAGACACCGCACGATGAACCAAGCCGGCCCGCCCCTGCTGGAGTTCCGCCGCGTCACCAAGCGGTTCGGCGGCACGCTCGCCGTAGACGACGTGTCGGTCGGCGTGGCGCAGGGCGAGATCCTGGCGCTGCTGGGCGAGAACGGCGCCGGCAAGTCCACCTTGATCAAGATGCTGGCGGGCATCCACGCGCCGGACTCCGGGCAGATCCTGTTCCGCGGTCAGCCCTACCACCACCTCGGTGCGCGCAAGGGCCGGCGACAGCTGGTCGCGTTCATCCACCAGGATCTCGGCCTGATCGACTGGATGACGGTGGCGGAAAACATCGCCCTGGGCGTCGGTTACAGGCGGCGCGGCGGGCTGATCTCGTGGGCCGCGTCGCGCCGGCAGGCCGAGTCGGTGCTGCGGGTCATGAGCGCCGACATCAACCCGGATTCGCGCATCATGCACCTGTCGCGCACCGAGCGCTCGCTGGTGGCGATCGGCCGCGCGCTGGCGGCGCAGGCCGAGTTGCTGGTGCTGGATGAGCCGACCGCCAGCCTGCCCGCCGACGAGGTGGAACGGCTGCTGGAGGTGTTGCGCGGGCTGCGGCGTACCGGGATCGGCATGATCTACGTCTCGCACCGCCTGGACGAGGTGTTCCGGGTCGCCGACCAGGTCGCGGTGTTGCGCGACGGCCGGCTGGTCGGGCGCAAGGCGGTGGCGGACACCGATCCGTCCGGTCTGGTCACGATGATCGTTGGCCGCCCGCCCGAGCAGGTGTTTCAGGCGCCCGGCCCCGCGCTGGAGACGACCTGCCTGGTGCTGGACCGGCTGATGGTGGACGGCACAGGCCCGGTCAGCCTGACGCTGCGCCGCGGCGAGATCGTCGGCCTGGTGGGCCTGCGCGGCGCCGGGCAGGATCCGATCGGGCGGGCGCTGTTCGGCTGCCGCACCGTCGAGGCCGGCAGCGCCAGCCTGGACGGGCAGCCGTACCGGCCCGCCACGCCGTCCGAGGCGATGGCGCGGGGCGTCGGGCTGGTCGCGGGCGAGCGTGTGGCGGAGAGCCTCGGCATGATGCTCAGCGTGCGCGAGAACGTCTTCCTCAATCCCGGCGCGCTGGGCCACGGTCTGCTCGGCCTGCGCTCGCCGTTGGCGGAGCGTGCGGACTGCGTGAAGGCCGGCGCGCGCATGAGCCTGCGGCCGAATGACCCGCGGCTCCCCGTGGAGACCCTGTCGGGCGGCAACCAGCAGAAGGTGGTGCTGGCGCGCTGGCTTGGGATCGCGAAGCGCCTGCTGATCCTGGAGGAGCCGACCGCGGGCGTGGACGTCGGCGCCAAGGCCGAGATCTACGCCCTGCTGCGCCGCGCCCTGTCCGACGGGCTCGCGATCGTCGTCGTCGCCACCGATTTCGAGGAGGTCGCTGCGATCTGCCATCGCGCCCTGGTGTTCAGCCAGGGCGCGGTCGTCGCCGAGATCGGCCGCGAGGCGCTGTCGGTGCAGAGCCTGCTGCAGGCCGCCTCCGCCGGCGGCGCACCCCCGGGCGTGGCGGCCGGCGCAGGGGCACGCCCATGAACTCGCTCAAGTCCACCGCCCTGGAGCCGGCGCCGGGCAGCCTGCGCGGGCTGCCGCTCGGCCAGCGCGTCGCCGGCCTGCTGCCGGTCTACGGGCTTCTGGTGCTGACGGTGCTGCTGGCGGCGGTGTTCTCGGCGATGCTGCCGGACACGTTCCCGACCTGGCTGAACGTGCGCTCGATCCTGGCCGACAAGGCGGTCGTGGCGATGCTGTCGCTGGCCGCCACCGTGCCGATGATGACCGGCAAGATCGACCTCACCGTGGGCTACGGCGTGGTGCTGTGGCACATCCTGGCGATCTCGCTGCAGGTCGCCGGCGTGCCGTGGCCGCTTGCCGTGCTGATCGTGCTGGCGCTCGGCGTGGTGTTCGGGCTGCTCAACGGCCTGCTGGTCGAGGTCGCGCAGATCGACAGCTTCATCGCCACGCTCGGCACCGGCACGCTGACCTATGCGATCGCGCTGTGGTGGACCGGCGGCCGACAGGTGATCGGCCACCTGTCGCCCGCGTTCTTCGCGCTCGACACCGCCACCGTCGCCGGTGTCCCGGTCCCGGCCTTCTACGTGCTTGGGCTGGCCGCGCTGCTCTGGGTGGTCTCAACCTACACGCCGCTCGGGCGCTACCTTTATGCGATCGGCGCCAACCCGCGCGCCGCCGAACTGAACGGCATCGCCACGCGCCGCTATGTCATGCTGGCGTTCATGACCTCGGGCCTGATCACCGCGTTCGCCGGCGTGGTGCTGGCGGCGCGGCTGCGGGTCGGCCAGGCGAGCGTCGGGCTGGAGTTCCTGCTGCCGGCGCTGGTCGGCGCATTCCTCGGTTCGACCACGATCAACCCGGGGCGGGTCAACGTCTGGGGCACGGTGGTTGGCGTGGTGATCCTGGCGATCGGCATCTCCGGCATCGAGCAGCTCGGCGGCGCCTTCTGGGTCGAGCCGGCGTTCAACGGCGCCACGCTGCTGATCGCCATCGGCCTGGCCGGCTGGACCGGGCGGCGGGTGACGGCGCGGGTGGCCCGCCCGATGGCGGCCGCGGACCCGGGACTGGCGGAATAGCCGGCACCGCGCAACGCGGGCCATGCAGGGAGCGAGACGATGACGCAGTGTTTTATGGTTGGCGGGCCGGTTCGCGCAGGCGGGATGCCCAGGCAAAGGCAGCAAGCGAGGCTGGGCTGTGTCCGGACCCGTCAAGGACCCGAGAGCCCTGAAAGCCATTCACTGGAACATCGGAGTCCAGGGGCGAGCCTTTGGCGGGATCCTGGGGCAGAGCCTCCGGCCTTGCTGGCCTGCGTGTCTCCGGCACGCCGCCCGATCAGCCGCTCGGCGTCCGTCTCCGCCGCAGTCGTCGCGGCCGGGCTCGGGCTGGCCAGCACGCCGCCCGCGCATGCGGACGACGTGCTGGACCGGGCGCAGGCGGTCGTGGCCGCCGCGACAAGGCCGTCCTCGACCTGGGACGGCCCGACAACAGGCCCGAAGGCGCTGCCGGGCAAGGTGGTGATCTACGTTGCGGCCGACCAGCGCAACGGCGGCATCCAGGAGGTCGGCGAGGGGGTCAAGGAGGCCGGCCGCGCGATCGGCTGGGACGTGCGGGTGCTGGATGGCCAGGGCAGCGTGTCGGGCATCCACTCGGCATTCAGCCAGGCCGTGGCGCTGAAGCCGGCCGGGATCGTCATCGGCGGCTACGACGTGGTGCAGAACGCGGCCGATATCGCGCAGGCGACGGCGGCCGGGATCACCATCGTGTCGTGGCACGGCGCGCCGACGCCGGGGCCGATGCCCGAGTACAAGATCGTCAGCAACATCGGCAGCGACAGCGCCAAGGTGGCCAAGGTGGCCGCGGACTATGCGATCGCGCAGAGCGGCGGCAAGGCCGGCGTGGTGATCTTCACCGACAGCGCCTATGCGATCGCGCTGTCCAAGGCGCAGATGATGCGCGACGAGATCAAGACGTGTCTCACCTGCACTGTGCTGTCGTTCGAGGACACGCCGCTGGCCGACACCTCGACGCGCATGTCGCAGCTCACCACGGCGCTGCTGCAGCGCTACGGCGCCAAGTGGACCTACACGCTGGCGATCAACGACCTGTACTTCGACTTCATCGGTCCGCCGCTGCTCTCGGCCGGGCGCGATCCCGACGGGCCGCCGGCCGACATCAGCGCCGGCGACGGCAGCAATTCCGCGTACGAGCGCATCCGCGGCGGACAGTTCCAGGCGGCGACGGTGCCGGAACCGCTGCTGCTGCAGGGCTGGCAGGTGGTTGACGAGATGAACCGCGGCTTTGCCGGGCAGCCGGCGTCGGGCTACGTGGCGCCGGTGCACCTGGTGACCAAGGCGAACGTCGACCTCGACGGCGGCAAGAAGGACATCTACGACCCGGACAACGGCTACCGCGACGCCTACCGCAAGATCTGGGGGGGCTGAGCAATGGGCCCGTTCGAGAGCCTCGACGATCGGTTTTCGAGCTACGTGCTGCTCAATGCATCCCTGGAGCGGATCGCGGAGGGCTGCCGCTGGACCGAGGGCCCGGTCTGGTTCGGCGACGCGGGCTGCCTGCTGTTCAGTGACATCCCGAACAACCGCATCCTGCGCTGGATCGAGGGAGTGGGCGTGTCGGTGTACCGACAGCCGAGCGGGTTCGCCAACGGCGGCACGCGCGACCTGCAGGGCCGGCTGGTCTCGTGCCTGCACGGCGCGCGCGCGGTGGTGCGCACCGAGCATGACGGGCGGATCACCACCCTGGCCGACCGCTACCAGGGCGCACGGCTGAACTCGCCCAACGACGTGGTGGTGCGCTCGGACGGATCGATCTGGTTCACTGACCCGCACTACGGCATCGCCATGGACTATGAGGGCGAGCGCGCCGAGGAGGAGGTGGCGTGCCAGGTCTACCGGCTCGACCCGGGCGGCCGGCTGGACGTGGTGACGGATGCGTTCGCCTGCCCGAACGGCCTGTGCTTCTCGCCCGACGAACGGCTGCTCTACATCGCGGAGACCGGCCGCCTGAACGATCGGTCCGTCGAGCGGCAGATCAGAGTGTTCGACGTGCTGGACGGCGACACCGGCCGGCTCGGCGAGGGACGGGCGTTCTATGCGCCGGCGATCGGCGCGGCGGACGGCTTCCGCTGCGACGAGGACGGCAACGTCTGGACCAGCGCTGGCGACGGCGTGCACTGCGTCAGTCCGCAGGGCGAGTTGCTGGGCCGCATCAGGGTCCCGAACCCGGTGTCCAACGTGGTGTTTGGCGGCAGACGCAGCAGCCGCCTGTTCATCTGCGCCAGCCACGAGGTCTACGCGATATACCTGAACCGACGTGGCGCGGGCGTGGCAGCATCGCGGTGATGAGTGAGCCTGCAGAGCGCCGGAGGGATCGCTGAGAAGGCAGCAAGGCCAGGCTCTGCCGG
This sequence comes from uncultured Acetobacteraceae bacterium, assembly GCA_964236585.1. GTDB lineage: Bacteria > Pseudomonadota > Alphaproteobacteria > Acetobacterales > Acetobacteraceae > CAXSEF01. The sequence goes on along the minus strand of CAXSFE010000133.1, from coordinate 1,506 downwards.
ACCCGCCAGAGGGCCGGTCCCTTTGGAGGCTTCGTGCTTGATTGTTGGGTTCTGAAGGCTTGGCCTTTGGCGGAGTTTGAGGCAGAGCCTCAATCCTGCCTGCTTCGCCCCGCCGCACCGGGACCATGCACCACGGGAGGATGGGCTTCATGACCAAGGGTCCGGGGCAGAGCAGGATCGCGCTCATCACCGGCGCGGGCAGCGGCATCGGCCGAGCGGTGACCCTGGCTCTGCTCGCCGAGGGCTGGTCGGTGGCGCTGGCGGGTCGCCGAGCCGATGCGCTGGACGAGACCGTCCGGCAGGCCGGGGATGTGGCCGGGCGCACGCTGACGCACGCGACCGACGTCGCCGACCCGGCCTCCGTCGATGCGCTGTTCGCCGCGGTTCAGGAGCGGTTTGGACGACTTGACTTGCTGTTCAACAACGCCGGGACAAACGTGAGCGGGGTGCCGTTCGAGGCGCTGGGGATCGAGGACTGGAACAGGGTCGTGTCGGTGAACCTGACCGGCATGTTCCTGTGCGCGCAGGGCGCGTTCCGGGCGATGAAGGCGCAGTCGCCGCGGGGCGGCCGGATCATCAACAACGGGTCGATCTCGGCCTACGCGCCCCGTCCCGACTCTGCGCCCTACACCGTCACCAAGCATGGCGTCACCGGGCTGACCAAGACGCTGTCGCTCGACGGCCGCGCCCACGACATCGCCTGTGGCCAGATCGACATCGGCAACGCCGCGACGGCGATGGCGGCCACGATGCAGACCGGGGCCAAGCAGGCGGCAGGGCACATCGCCGTCGAGCCGATGATGGACGTACGCGACGTCGGCCGCAGCGTGGTGCTGATGGCGTCGCTGCCACTCGACACCAACATCCCGTTCCTGACAGTCATGGCCAACGCGATGCCGTTCATTGGCCGAGGATGATCGGCCTGAAGGAAAACAAGGCTAGGCTCTGCCCAGACTCGCGAAGGCTTGGCGGTCTGTGGCAGTGGTTCAGTTTGGAATGACCCGCAGCTCAAGCTTCCGTTGGCCTCCTGCGACCTCCGTAACCCGTCTGATGTCAGACAAGTTTTGTCAGCGTTCGCGTCAATGACGGATCTGGTGGCTGCCGTGAGGCTGAAGTAACACCGCCAGTGATGGCGGCGGGGAACCTTGTTGCACGGGTCGGCGGGCGGGTTACCTGAGGTAAGGTGCGGGGGAAGCATCGTGGCTGTCCTGAGGGAACTATCGTGCCGTTCAAGGCCAACGCTGACTGCCGCCACCACATCCCCCCGGTAGCGACAGGTGACGAACTCAGCCGCCTATGATGCAGCCCTGCGCCAGCGCGGCAGCCTGACCGTCTGGTTCACCGACGCGGCGATCGCAGCTTGGAAAGCCGAGCCACGCATCACGCGAGGCGGCCAGGCGCTCTACTCGGCCCTGGCCATCGCCACGGCGCTGACGCTGCGGGCCGTGTTCCGGCTGGCGCTGCGCCAGACCGAAGGGCTGATCGGCTCCGTCATCACCCTGCTCG
>CAXSFE010000132.1:0-9097 GCA_964236585.1 uncultured Acetobacteraceae bacterium | reverse complement strand
CCAGGGGCTCTGCCCCTGGACCCCGCCAAGGGAAGCCCCTTGGATGGCTTCTCTTCAGTCAAGGGATCAAAGGGTCCTCGGACCCTTTGCGGGTCTGGGCAGAGCCCAGTCTTGCTTGCTTTGCCGGGGCCTCGCGTGCCCCTGACCGTGCTGAGCGTGGCGTATGCGCTGGCGCCGGTTGGGCCGGACGCGGTGGGCGGGGCGGAGCAGGTGCTGTCGGCGCTGGACCGGGCGCTGGTGCGGGCGGGGCACCGCTCGGTGGTGGTGGCGCAGGCGGGCTCGGTGGTGGCGGGGGAGCTGGTGGCGGTGCCGGCCATGTCCGGGGCGCTGGGGCCGGAGAGGCGCGCAGAGGCGGAGGCGGCGACTCGGGCGGCGGCGGAGGAGGCGCTGGCGCGGGGCGGGGTGGACCTGGTGCACATGCACGGGGTCGACTTCGCGGCGACGATGCCGCGGGGGGCGGGGGCGCCGGTGCTGGTGACGCTGCACCTGCCGCCGGCGTGGTATCCGGAGGGGGCGCTGCGGCCGGGGGCGGGGGTGTGGCTGGTGTGCGTGTCCGGGGCGCAGCACGCGCGGTGCCCGCCGTCGGGGGGGCTGCTGCCGCCGATCGGGAACGGGGTGGACGTGGGGGCGCTGGGCGAGGCGCGGCACGCGTGCCGGGGGTATGCGGTATGCCTGGGGCGGGTGTGCCCGGAGAAGGGGCAGCACCTCGCGGCGGAGGCGGCGCGGCGGGCGGGGGTGGCGCTGCTGATCGCAGGGGAGGTGTTCGGGTATCCGGAGCACGAGGCGTATTTCGCGGGCGAGGTGGCGCCGCGGCTGGACGGGCGGCGGCGGTTCGTGGGGGCGGTGGGGTTCGCGCGCAAGCGGCGGATGCTGGCGTCGGCGCGGTGCCTGCTGGTGCCGAGCCTGGCGGAGGAGACCAGCTCGCTGGTGGCGATGGAGGCGCTGGCGTGCGGCACGCCGGTGGTCGCGTTCCCGGCCGGCGCGCTGCCGGGGATCGTGCGCGACGGGGTGACGGGGTTCCTGGTGGACGGCGTGGCGGGGATGGCGGACGCGATCGGGCAGGTGGGCGCGCTGGACCGTGCGGCGTGCCGGGCGGACGCGGTGGCGCGGTTCTCGGCGGAGCGGATGACGGGAGAATACCTGGCGCTGTACGGCAGGCTGGCGGCGTGAGCGGCGTCGCGGCGGGGCGCGTCGAGGTGGTGCGCGACGAGGCGGGGCTGGCGGCGCTGGTGCCGGCGTGGCGGGCGCTGTGGCGCTCGGTGCCGGGAGCGTCGCCGTTCCTGTCGCCGGCGTGGCTGGTGCCGTGGTGGGGGCAGTTCGGGACGGGGGCGCCAAGGGTGGCGGTGCGGTGGGGAGAGGAAGGAAGGCCAGGGCTCTGCCCTGGACCCGCCAGGGGCAGCGCCCCTGGACCGGCGCACATGGGGGTCCCTGCCCTGCTTTCGCTGCTGGCGTTGTACGAGATCGACGACGACCATGGGCGGCGGCTGCTGCCGGTGGGGGTGGGGCTGACGGATCATCTGGACGCGCTGGGGCCGGCGGGGGGGTTGCTGGAGGCGGTGCTGGAGGGGGAGGCGGCGTGCGACCTGCCGGAGCTGGCGCCGGAGGCGGGGCTGCTCGGCGCGGCGCTGCCGGAGGGGTGGGCGGAGACGCGCTGGGTCGGCGATCCGTGCCCGGTGCTGGCGCTGCCGGAGAGCTTTGCTGCGCTGCTGGCGGGGGTGTCGCGGGGGACGCGGCGGTACTGGCAGGAGGCGTGCAGGCGGGCGGGCGAGGTTCGGGTGGAGCGGGCGGGGCGCGAGGTCGGGGTGGGCGAGGCGCTCGACGTGCTGTTCGCGCTGCACGCGTTGCGCTGGGAGGCGCGCGACGAGGCGGGGGTGCTGGCGGACGCGCGGGTGCGGGCGTTCCACCGGGCGGCGGCGCCGGGGCTGCTGGCAGAGGGGGCGCTGCGGCTGGAGGTGCTGCGGGTGGGCGGGCGGGCGGCGGCGGCGCACCTGTCGCTGCTGTGCGAGGGGCGGCTGCTGCACTACCTGACGGGGTTCGACCCGGCGCTGGAGGCGGTCCGGCCCGGGACGCTGCTGCTCGGGCACCTGATCCGGGAGGCGATCGAGGAGGGGCGGCGGGAGCTGCACTTCCTGCGGGGAGCGGAAGGGTACAAGTACGCGTGGGGCGGGGTGGACCGGATGAACGTCGGGCGCAGGCTGAGGCGGGAGGCGTGACGAAGGCAGGAAGGCCAGGGCTCTGCCCTATGGTCTCGGAGAGGGGACCCGCCAAAGAGCGAGCCCTTTGGAAACCATTCGTTGGGGGCCTGTGGCACCGGCCGTGGCGATGTGCCGCCCGTGATGCGGGTCTGGGGGCGCGTGCCCCCAGCGGGTCCCCACTTTCAAGACATGGGGCAGAGCCCTGGACTTGCCTTGCCTCGGGCCGGGGATGACGGCGATCGACATGGCGCTGGCGGGGCGGATCTCGCCGGAGATCGCGCTGGCGCGGATGGTGCTGGGCGGGGCGAGCGTCGCGGAGGTCGAGGCGGCGCTGGCGGTGCACGCGGGCGTGCCGGCGGCGGCGGGGATGCTCGCGCTGGTGGCGGGGTGCCGGGGGTCGCTAGAGCGGCTGGTCGAGGTGTTCGCGGGGACGGGGCTCGATCATGCGGAGTCGGGGGGGACGGAGCTGATCGCGCGGGTGGCGGCGGCGTTCGACCTCGCGGTGGCGCGCTCGCCGGAGGCCAGCGTGGCGGCGTACTCGCTGGGGGATGCGGCGACGCTGGCGCGGGCGACGGGGGAGCTGGTGGGGTGGCTGGAGGGCGCGGGGGTGCTGCCGGAGGGGGCGGACGTGCTCGACCTGGGGTGCGGGATCGGGCGGGTGGCGGCGGCGATGCTGCCGCGGGCGCGCTCGGTGCTGGGGCTGGACGTGTCGGCGGGGATGGTGGCGGAGGCGCAGCGGCGCTGCCCGGACGTGCGGCTGCGGTTCGCGGTGACGCACGGGCGGGACCTGGCGGGGGTGGCGGAGGGGGGGTTCGACCTGGTGCTGGGGGCGGACTGCTTCCCGTACCTGGTGCAGGCGGGGCTGGCGGGGGGGCATGTCGCGGGGGCGGCGCGGGCGCTGCGGGCGGGCGGGGCGCTGGCGGTGCTGAACCTGTCGTATCGGGGGGACGCGGGGGCGGACCTGGCGGATGCGCAGAGGTGGGCGGGGGCGGCGGGGATGGTGCTGGAGCGGGCGGGGGAGACGCCGTTCGTGCTGTGGGACGCGAGCGCTTGGGTGTTCAGGAAGGGGTAGGGCTATGGGGGGGTGGGGCGTCAGGGGGTGGGTGGGGAAGGCAAGGTTGAGGCTCTGCCTCAAACTCCGCCAGGGGGAGCCCCCCTGGACCGGCATTCTTGAGACAATGTCTCTGACGGCCGGCAGAGTGACTGGGTTTGGTGGGAAAGCCGCATGTCCGCTTCAAAACAAAAACTGAAATAGCCGACTTTAACCCTCGGCTATAGCAGACATCCGTGCCGCCTTCGGGTTAACGCTGGACAGCTCCCCTCTGTATAGTGCCTTGAAGTCGATAACAGTGGCGCATATGATTAAGGTATCTGTAATGACTCTCATCGGACAATACGATAGCCTTTTTGTCCGCCGCGTCGCAATTGCAATGCGGCTGTACGAAATCCCATTCGAACATCGGCCCTTGTCGGTATTCAGCGATGCCGCACAAGTGGCCGCGTTCAATCCGCTAATGCGAGTGCCCACACTGGTGTTGGATGATGGCGAAGTGCTTGTCGAGAGTGCAGCAATACTTGACGGACTGGATGACATCGTTGGTGACGGACGCGCACTGATACCCGCCTCTGGACCGGAGCGGCGGCGCCAACTTCGAATTTGTGCGCTCGCATCTGGGCTGGGCGATAAAGTGGTTTCCCTGATTTACGAACGCGCCATCCATGGCCGGGACACACCTGAATGGATGGAGCGTTGCTACCGTCAAGTCTCCAGCACGTTAGATGTACTCGAGAGCAACAGGATGATACGCGCATCCACTTATTGGTTCAGCGAAGCCATCGGCCATGCCGATATTATCGTAACGTGCGTTCTGACGCAGATGATAGAAGCAATAAGCTATGACCTCGACGCAGCGCGCTGGCCTAAGTTGACCGCACATCGAAATCTTTGTGAGGCACGGGCCGAGTTTCGTGAAGTCTATCAGCCCTTCATAGCGCCGCCAGCGCGAGGCTGAATAGCTCGCCCATTTAGTCGTGAGGTTTGTGCGAGACGTGCCTTGCTGTGGTGTCCGCTTATCGCCAGCCTTGTTAGCCCTGCGGATGGCGTACTAGGGATCGAAAGCGGCCATCGGAGACATCTTCTTGATTCACGCCGGTCCAGGGGCGGCTCGCCCCTGGCGGGTCTGGGCAGAGCCCAGTCTTGCTTTCTGCCTACGCGAGCAGGGACGCCACATGCTTGAGGTCCTGGACGAAGGCGGCGTATTCGCGGGCCTTGGCGTCCTCGTCGGGGAGGCGGAGCAGGTAGGACGGGTGGACGGTGATGAAGGCCTGGGCGTTGCCGTCGAGCGCGATGGGGCGGGAGCGCTCTCGGCCGATGGTGACGGCGCGGCCGAGGACGGCGCGGGCGGCGGTGGCGCCGAGGGCGACGGTGAGCGCAGGGCGGATGGCGGCGCGTTCGGCCTTGAGCCAGACGTTGCAGGCGTTGATCTCGGAGACGCCGGGCTTGACGTGGATGCGGCGGCGGCCGCGGGGCTCGAACTTGAAGTGCTTGACGGAGTTGGTGACGTAGACGGTGGTGCGGTCGATGCCGGCCTCGGCGAGGGCGCGGTCGAACATCTGGCCGGCGGGGCCGATGAACGGGCGGCCGGCGAGGTCCTCCTGGTCGCCGGGCTGCTCGCCGACGAACATCAGGCGGGCGTCGGCGGGGCCCTCGCCGAACACGGTCTGGGTGGCGGGCTCCCAGAGCGGGCAGAGGCGGCAGGCGGCGGCGTCCGTGGCGAGGGCGACCAGGTCGCCGGACAGGTGGGCGACGGTTGCGGGCGGGGCGTCGGCGGGGGCGGAGGCGGGGGTCTTGGCCATCTTCTTCTCTTTCGGGGGCGAGAGGGTCGGGCGCTCGACCATCTGCTCGGTGCGGCTCTGGGCGTCGCGGATCAGGCCGGGGATGGCGGCGGCCTCGGGCAGGTTCTTCCAGTACTTGCGGGGCATCTCCGAGGTCATGGCGCCGATCTTCAGGCGGGCGGGGTTGAAGATGGAGGAGAAGTAGGCGCGCCAGTACTCGGCCAGGGCGTCGTCGTCGGGGAGCTGCGAGCGGTCGGCGCCGGGGGTGAAGCTGAGCGTCTCGCCGTCCCAATGGGCGCAGCGGTCGGGCGTCAGGATCGACCACTGCATGGTGGCGAAGCGGCGCACGAAGAACGGGGCGTTGGCCTCGACGATGAAGTGGTCGGGCTCGAACCAGGCGACGTAGCGGGCGGGGGCGAGGGCGCCGGCGGGGCGCGCGTCGATGGCGGCCAGCAGGTCGGCGGGGGACTCGTGCTCGCGGGCGCCGGGCGCGTGGGCGGCGGGAGACGGAAGGCCGGGAGAGGGGGCGACGATGGGCGCCTCGTGCAGGCCGGCGCGCGCGGGGGCGGCGGGGGCGTCGTCTTCCCCGGCGTCGTCGGGCGGGGCGGGGGACGGGCCGAGGCCGCCGGTGTCGCGGACCTCGCGGAAGCGGACGAAGGCGCGCATCTTGTGGGTGTCGCGGCGCACGGCCTGGGCGAGGCGCTGCACGCGCTGCACCTGGGGGTCGGCGGCGTCCTCCAGCAGGTGCTTCTCCCCGTGGTGCGCGCGCCAGACCAGGCGGTAGAGCAGGGCGAAGCGCTCGGCGTCTCGGGCCTGGATCGCGGTCTCGGCCAGGTCGACGAGGGCGCGGGAGACGCTGAAGGTGCCGGCGGGCGGGGGGGCGTCGGGGGGGGGGGCGGCGAACAGGTCGGTGGCCTCGGCGACGGACCAGACGGCGTCTTCGGGGGCGACGCCTTCGAGGGCAAGGGCGCGGGCGGCGCGGCGCCAGCCTGGGAAGTCGGTCTCGGTGTCGAGGACGATGCTGCGCATGGGCGTCCAACGTTGGGGGAATGCGCGGAGTTCGTGGCGGGGCGAAGGAAGGCCAGGGCTCTGCCCTGGACCCGCCAGGGGCGAGCCGCCCCTGGACCGGCCCCACTTAAGAGATGGCGATCCAAGGGCCCAGCCCTTGGCGGAGTTTGAGGCAGAGCCTCAACCTTGCTTTCTACAGCAGGGCGAGCTGCTTCGGCTTCGGCGTGAGTCGGGCGAGCAGGCCGGCGCTGTCGAGCGCCGCGCGCGGGGTGTGGTCCGGGGTGACGACGAAGGGCGCGAGCTTGGCGACGGGCAGGCGCAGGCGGGCCAGGTCCTCCAGGCGCACGGAGCGGTGGCGGCGGGCGGCGATGATGCGCTCGACGGACTTCACGCCGAGGCCGGGGACGCGGAGCAGCATGTCGCGGTCGGCGCGGTTGAGGTCGACGGGGAACAGCTCGCGGTGCTCGAGCGCCCAGGCGAGCTTGGGGTCCATCTCCAGCGGCATATTGCCGGCGGCGTCGAGGGCCAGTTCGCCGGCCTCGAAGCCGTAGAAGCGGAGCAGCCAGTCGGCCTGGTAGAGGCGGTGCTCGCGCAGCAGGGGGGCGGCGGCGGGCGGCAGGGCCGCGGAGGCGTCGGGGATCGGGCTGAACGCGGAGTAGTAGACGCGGCGCAGGCCGTAGGAGCCGTAGAGGTTGGTGCTCATGTCCAGGATCGAGCGGTCGGTGCTGGCGTCGGCGCCGATGATGACCTGGGTGCTCTGGCCGGCGGGCGCGAAGCGGGGGGTGGCGGCGCCGCGCGAGGTCTTCTTCGCGTGGACGGCCTCGTCGATGCGCAGGCGCATGCGCCCCATGGAGCGGCGGATGCGCGGCAGGTCCTTCTCGGGGGCCAGCTCGGTGAGCGCGGCCTCGGTGGGCAGCTCGACGTTGATCGACAGGCGGTCGGCGTGGCGGCCGGCCTCGGCGAGCAGCTCGGGGGAGGCGTCGGGGATGGTCTTGAGGTGGATGTAGCCGCGGAAGCCGTGGTCCTCGCGCAGCGTGCGGGCGATCTCGACGATCTGCTCCATGGTGTAGTCGGGATCGCGGATGATGCCGGAGCTGAGGAACAGGCCCTCGATGCAGTTGCGGCGGTAGAAGCCGAGGGTGAGCTTGACGACCTCGTCGACGGTGAAGCGGGCGCGCTGCACGTTCGAGGAGCGGCGGTTGATGCAGTACTTGCACTCGTAGATGCAGGAATTGGTCATCAGGATCTTGAGGAGCGAGATGCAGCGGCCGTCCGGGGCGTAGGCGTGGCAGATGCCCATGCCCTCGGTGGAGCCGATGCCGGCGGTCTCGCCCTTGCTGCTGCGCTTCTCGGTGCCGGAGGAGGCGCAGGACGCGTCGTACTTGGCGGCGTCGGCGAGGATCTCGAGTTTCTGCAGGAGATCCATGGTGCCCCGATGCCGGCTGCGCGGGCCCCTGCCCTGCCGGTCGTATATGGGATGAACGCGGGCGGATGGGAGGGGTTCAGGAAGGCCAGGGGCTCTGCCCCTGGACACCGCCAAAGGCCAAGCCTTTGGAAACCTGTGATTGGGCCTGCGGCACCTTCCGCCTTGCCTTCATGTGCGCCGGTCCAGGGCGGCTCGCCCTGGCGGGTCCAGGGCAGAGCCCTGGCCTTGCCTTCCTGTTCGGGAACGCCCGGCGCTGCTGCGCCTTTGTCTGCGGGTCAGAGGGGTGCGGCATGGCGCGGATCGTGGTGGTGGGCGGCGGGATCGCGGGGGTGGTGCTGGCGACGCATCTGGCGCGGCGGCTGCCGGCGGCGCAGGCGGCGGAGGTCCTGCTGGTGGACCAGAATCCGGCGCACGTGTGGAAGCCGATGCTGCACACCTTTGCCGCCGGCACCTCGGTGTATGCCAACGAGGCGATCAGCTTCGTGGCGCAGGCGGCGCGCAGCGGATTCCGCTTCTGGCCGGGGGTGCTGGCGGGGCTGGACCGGGCACGGCGCGTGGTCAAGCTGGGGCCGGTGCGGCTGCCGGACGGGACGGACATGCTGGCGGGGCGCGAGGTGGCGTACGACACGCTGGTGCTGGCGGTGGGCAGCCGGGCGGACGACTTCGGCACGCCGGGGGTGGCGGAGCACTGCCGGTTCATCGACGAGATCCGGGAGGCGGAGCGGTTCAACGACCTGCTGCGCTCGCGGCTGATCCAGGGGGTGGACGCGGGGCGCGACGTCGGCGTGGCGATCGTGGGCGGGGGGGCGACCGGGGTGGAACTGGCGGCGGAGCTGCGCCGGCACATGGACCTCCTGGGCGGGTATGCGGCGGGGGGCCTGCGCACGGCGCTGCGGCTGACGCTGGTCGAGGCGGGGCCGCGGCTGCTGCCGGCGTTCCCGGAGCGGATCTCGGGGCAGGCGCTGCAGGTGCTGCGCGGGCTGGGGGTGGACGTGCGGGTGGGCACGAAGGTGGTGGGCGCGGACGCGGGCGGGGTGGTGCTGGAGGGCGGGCGGGTGGACGCGGCGCTGTCGGTGTGGGCGGCGGGGGTGCGCGCGCCGCGGGTGGTGGGGGCGCTGGACGGACTGGCGGTCGGGCGGCACAGGCAGGTGGTGGTGGGGCCGACGCTGCAGAGCGTCACGGACCCGGCGGTGTTCGCGATCGGGGACTGCGCGAGCCTGGCGGGGGCGGGCGGGCGGCCGCTGCCGGCGACGGCGCAGGTGGCGCGGCAGCAGGCGGTGTTCCTGGCGCGCAGCCTGGCGGCGCGGGCGCGGCGGGGGCGGGCGCTGCGCGCGTTCGCGTTCCGCGACATGGGCAGCGTGGTGTCGCTGGGCGACTACGCGGCGTACGGGACGCTGGGGTCGTACGGCGTGTTCCGCGGCGGCTTCCTGCCGGGGCGGGTGGCGCAGCTGAGCCACGCGGCGCTGTACCGGATGCACCAGATGGACCTGCGGGGGGTGGTGCGCGGGGGGATCGGCTGGCTGGCGGACGACCTCGGGCGGGCGGTGCGGCCGGGGGTGCGGCTGGACTAGGAGCGCCACGCGCGCGCCGGTGTTCCGGCCGCGGCCCGGGGGTCGGTCTCACGCCGGCGGCA
>CAXSFE010000131.1:0-9140 GCA_964236585.1 uncultured Acetobacteraceae bacterium | reverse complement strand
CGGCGCGGGCAGGGCGGGCGGCGCATCCGGCGGCGCGGCAGGACGGCGAGCATCCGGCGGCGGATGCGGGACGCGTGGCGGGCGCGCGGCCGTTCCTGAAGCGGCCACCGTTCGGGAGCGCGGCTGCGGAGAAGGGGGTGGCGAGGCGGGTAGAGGGTCCAGGGGCACCGGTGCGCGCGGATGCGGGGCGTCCGGAGGTCAGGCGTTCGGAGACGGGGCGGGCTGCCGGGTTGCCGGGAAGGGCGCGTGGGCAGGATGCAGGCCTGCCGGACAAGGGCGGTCCGCGGCCAAGTGGGCAGGAGGCGGGTCGTTCGAGGCCGGAGCGTCCGGATACGGGCCGGTCGGGTGGGCGCCCGGAGGCGGCGCTCGTTCCGGCGGGCGGTGCGCGCGCCGGCAAGGCGGGTGTGGCCCGTCGCGAGGCGGCAGGGTCCGGCAGCGTGGATGCAAGGGCGGCGCGGCCCGAGGCTGTGCCCCCAGAAGCCGTGCGGCCAGAGGCGTGGGCGTCAGGTACGGAGGCGCCGAAGGGGCCGGGTGCCCTGCGGCGGTCCCGGCCGGTGCGCCAGACCCGCAGCCATGCCGCGAAGCCCGAGGCGAAGGCGCCGGCCGCGGGCGGCAAGGTGGGGCCGGGCGAGGCGGCTGCTGGCGCGGAGCGGGGCGAGCGCATCGCCAAGTGGCTCGCCCGCGCGGGCGTTGCCAGCCGGCGCGACGCGGAGAAGCTGCTTGCCGAGGGCAAGGTCCGGGTGAACAACGCGGTCATCACCCATCCGGCGACGTTCGTGGGGGCGGGCGACTTGGTGCAGGTGGGGGGCGTGCTGGTCGATGCGCCGGGGCGGGCGCGGCTGTGGCGCTACCACAAGCCGGACGGCTTGGTGACGACGCATCGCGACCCCGAGGGGCGCGACACGGTATTCGCGGCCCTGCCGCCGGGGATGCCGCGGGTGGTCAGCATCGGGCGGCTCGACCTCAACAGCGAGGGGCTGCTGCTGCTCACCAACGACGGCGGACTGGCGCGGCGGCTGGAGATGCCGGCTAACGGATGGCTGCGGCGCTACCGCGTGCGGGTGTACGGCGTGGTGGACGAGGCGGCGCTGGCGGCGCTCTCGGCGGGGATCGAGATCGACGGGGTGCGCTACGGGCCGATCGAGGCGGCGCTCGACAGCCGCAAGGGCAACAACGGCTGGGTCACGGTGGGGCTGCGCGAGGGGCGCAACCGCGAGGTCCGGCGGGTGATGGAGCACCTCGGGCTGCGGGTGACGCGGCTGATCCGGGTGGCGTACGGGCCGTTCCAGCTCGGGCTGCTGACGCGGGGCAGCGTCGAGGAGGTCACGGCGAAGGTGCTGCGCGAGCAGATCCCGGAGCTGTGAGGTTCACGCGGACAGGAAGGCCAGGGTTCTGCCCTGGACCCGCCAGGGGCAGCGCCCCTGGACCGGCGCAACGAAGGGGTACCCTGCCGAGCGGCGTGCCGCCATGGAGGCCGGTCCAGGGCGGCTCGCCCTGGCGGGTCCAGGGCAGAGCCCTGGCCTTTCTGTCCTGACCCGCATCATCGCAGGCGCGTTCCGCGGGCGGGCGCTGCACGTGCCGGCGGGCGTGGCCACGCGACCCACGGCGGACCGGGTGCGGCAGGCGCTGTTCGACGCGCTGGTGCATGCGCCGTGGGGTGGGCGGCTCGACGGGCTGGCGGTGCTCGACGCGTTCGCGGGGACCGGGGCGCTCGGGCTGGAAGCGTTGTCGCGCGGGGCGGGGCACGCGTCGTTCATCGAGCGCGATCGGGGGGCGCTGGAGGCGCTGCGGGCCAACGTGGCGGCGTGCGGGGCGCAGGGGCGTGCGGCGGTGCTGCCGGGCAACGTGCTGCGGCCGCCGGCGGGGCGGGCGTGCGCGGTGGTATTCCTCGACCCGCCGTACGGGCAGGACCTGGTGGCGCGGGCAGTGCGGGCGCTGCGCGGGACGGGGTGGGTGGCGGAGGGCGCGCTGGTGGTGGGCGAGGTCGGGCGCGAAGAGGCGGTGCCGGAGGTGGGCATGCTGCTGGACGAGCGGAGGCACGGGGCGGCGCGGGTGTGCGTGTGGCGGGTGGAGAGCGAGCAAGGTTAAGGCTCTGCCTCACACTCCGCCAAAGGCCGATCCTTTGAAACCCTTACTTAAGTAACGGGATCAAAGGGCCTCGGGCCCTTTGCGGGTCTGGGCAGCGCCCAGCCTTGTTCTCTTTGCTTTCGGCTCCGGCGTTTTGTCTCCGTAGTGGCACCATGGCGCCGCCGGGCAGCGCCAGCACTCCGGCGCACGGGCCTTGCAGGTGTAGCGGCCGTGCAGGATGAGCCAGTGGTGCGCGGGGCGCAGGATTTCGGCGGGGATGCGAGCCAGCAGCGCGTCCTCCACGGCGCGCACGGTGGCGCCGGGAGCCAGGCCGGTGCGATTGCCGAGGCGGAAGACGTGGGTGTCGACCGCCATCGTGGACTCGCCAAAGGCGACGTTGAGCACGACGTTTGCGGTCTTGCGACCAACGCCGGGCAGAGCTTCAAGCGACTCGCGGTCGGGGGGGACGCGGCCTTCGTGGCGATCGACCAGACGGGCGGCGAGGGCGGCGAGGTTGCGGGCCTTGGACTGCCATAGGCCGACCTGGCGGATGTAGGGAGCGATGCCGTCGGCGCCGAGGGCGGCCATCGCGGCAGAGGTCGGGGCGGCGGCGAACAGGGCGGGGGTAGCACGGTTCACCGAGGCGTCGGTGGCCTGGGCGGACAGCACGACGGCGACGAGCAGGGTGAACGGGTCGGAGAAGGCCAACTCGGTCTGCAGGTCGGCGTCGGGCGCGGCGATCGCGGCCAGGAAGGCGCGGACCTCGTCGAGCGACATCGGGGCGGCGGGGACGCAGGGCGACGGGTCGGGCATTGCGGCAATGTCTGTCGAGCCGGCTACTGCGGCAAGCGGCGACGCTGCCGGAGCAGCAGGCGCGCCGTTTTCGGGCGTGGCGCCCGGAGCGGCCGGGACGTGGGTCGGGCGTGGAGCCTAGTAGGCCGGCGTCCAGCCGTATGGCGGCGGCGCGGCGGCGTAGGGCCAGGGTGCGAAGGGCTGCCTCGGCTCCCAGCCGATAACGCGGCCGTCGTAGGGCGAGATACCTGGCGAGGCGGCGACCACGGCGAAGCTCCGCGGAGGCGCGGGCCATGGGTCCGCAGGCACGGCGACGGGCCGGGGCGCCGACGGCTGGGCCGCTGCCGGCAGGGCAAGAGCATGCGGCGGCTCGGACATAGCGGGCACTGTGGGGCGCCGGAGCGGTGCCTGCGTCAGCCAGCGCGGCAGTTCGTAGCGGGACGGGACCGCCATGCGGCCGGGAGGCGGCGGCGGGGAGGGTTCGGGGAGGGCGGCCAGCATGACCGGCGCGGGGCGCTGGGGACGAGGGTGCGGCGGTACAGGAAGCGGCAGCGCGGGCAGCAGCGGCGGCGCGGGAAGGGCTAGGGCGACGAGCCGTGGACGGGGCGGGGGCCTGGAGGCGGCGGGCGGGGGTCCAGGGGGAGCCTGGATGCCCGGCTCGGCTGCCGGGTCAAGGGTTGGGTCAGGCGGCGGGGCAGGCGGGATGGAGGCCGGGGCCTGGAGCCAAGCGTTCAGCTGCGCGGGCGCCACGAACTGCTCGGGCGCGATTGGGCGCAGGTCAAGGGTGCGGTCGGCCAAGTCCTGCAGGCGTTCGGGCTCGTTCAGCTGGGCCCATTCGGCTCGCAGCAGGGAGGTGCGGGCACGGGCCTGCTGCGTGGCCTGCAGCACGCGGCCGATCTCCCGGTCCTCGACGCGGCCGCCGGATTTCTGCCAGTACAGCAGGGCGGCGCCGGTGGCCGCAACGGCACAAAACGCCACGATTTGGCAGATCATCCCGAGGTCGGGGTGCTGCGGAGCGTCAGGTATCGAGTTCGGAGCGACGTGCAGGCGGAGGTCGGGGTCGGGAAGCCGGCGCAGCGGGAGCTCGACACGGCCTGCGGCGGCTTCGAGGGGTGGCGCGGTACCAAGGCGTGACGAGGCCTGCCGGGGACGGAGTGCTGCGGCAGCCATGCGGTGTCCCATGCCGGCGACAAAGGCCGGGCTGCCGGCGTGCGGCGGCGTTCGTGGGGCGCAAACCTCGCCGCTGTCGGTGGTGATGGACCGCATCGCTGTCCCGCCCCAGATGTCGCTGTGTTGCTGCGCACGGGGAGCCACCAAGCGTCAGGGGCGGCGTCGTGCCGCGCAAGTAGAGGACATGGCGGGAGGCGCTGGCAAGCAAAGATCAGGGCAGTCGAGCAACGAGAGTCGTTTCGCGATGCGTTGCCAGACCGGCGACGGGCGAGAGAAGCCAGAGGCTCCGTCTTCGGCCTCCGCTCAGGGCGCTTGCCGTGAGACTTCTCTTTTTAAGTCAAGAGATCAAAGGAGCTTCGGCCCTTTGCGGGTCTGGGCAGAACCCAGCCTTGCCTGTGCTGGGCTGCTGTTCCCCCACCAGAAGGTCGAGCAGCATGTGCGGCAGGGTCAGCGCGGCAAGGCCCTGCAGGGTCAGCTCGAGGAGGCGGTCGGGTGTGGCCCCGGTGTATACGGGCCACAGCGCCGTGCCGAGCAGCAGGGTCAGCACGGTGATCGGTGCTGCACGGACCAGCGCCGTGGCGCGGCTGGCAACCCTGGGCGCGCGATGGGGGTCCGCGACGAGAGCGGCGACGTGGCGGGGCGCGTGGATCGCCACGAAGTAGATCGCGAAGGCCGTGATCGGCGGCAGGGCGGCGAACAACGCGAGCATCGAGGCGGGCTCTGCGAGCGTGGCCGCGCGGGAGGGTGCGGCGGCGCGGGTGGCGCGAGGTGCGCGAAGGGCGCGGCGGCACCAGAGGCCGGCGGGCAGCAGCCACAGCAGGGCGGCAGCCAGCATCCAGGGCGGCGGGGCGGCGAGGGGGACACCGGCGACAGTGCCGAACAGGTGGGCGGTCGCCGCGGGATGGAGCAGCACGGCAGGCGCGATCGGGGCGCCGCCGCGGAACGCGCGGTCGAGCACGTCGCCTCCCGGTGCGTCCTCAGCGCCGAAGTGCAGCGCTGACAGAGCGAGGAAGCCGGCGAGGGTGGTGAGCGGAGCAGCGGTCCAGCACAGCAGCACCAGGGCGGATAGCGCGAGGTAGGGGAGCGAGAATACCGCGAACCACAGCCGGCCGAAGCGGGGGCGGAGCAGGGTGCGGGCGATCTCGCCGTCAAGCGCGCCATGCGGGACGCCGAGCAGGATGATTGCGGACAGCGCCGCGATCTGGCGCGGCGCTGGGGCGAGTAGCGCGGTGGCTGCAAGCGGCATGACGGCAAGCAGCGCCGGCTGCAGGGTCGCGAGGCGAGTGGTCCAGGAGTGCAGCGCCCAGGCGGGCGAGCGTGTGGCCCGTGCCGGCGCGGCGGCTTTCCGGCCCGGATGGCCGAGGGGCCAGGCGGCCGGCGGCAGGATGGGCAGGGACTGCGTGGTCATGACGTGCGCGTCCCTGCCCGCCGGCTCAGGCGGTCACCGGCGCAAGGCCGGTTGGCGGCAGGGCGGACGTGCCCAGAGTCGTGTCGGCCACCGTGGCGGGGCGGCCAGAAAGGTCGCTGTCCGTGATCTGACCGAAGCCCCGGATCGTGTAGAGGCCGTAGACGACCTTGGAGACGAAATCGATGATCGCGATCAGGGCGACCCCCAGCGTCTCGTTGAACAGGCCGAGGCCGTCGGTGTCGAAGAACAGGATGATCGGGTAGATCAGCCACAGCACGGACAGGATGGAGGCGTTGGCCCGGTAGCTGGCCTGCACGTCGGCACGCTCAAGGGCGGCCTGCTGGCGCAGCGGCACCCACATCACCCAGAACACCGCCGCGAAGGCGCCGCACGAGACGAGGAACCAAGTCCACTTGATCCAGTAGGCGATCGAGAGGCCGAAAAATAGCGCGGTGAGGATCATCATCAGGTCGGCGAGCAGCAGGCCCGCGACGAGGCCGAGGTGGCGCGGCCTGGCGTGGGTGGCGAGCAGGCCGAGCGGCAGCAGCAGCAGGGGCGTGGTGAACGCCCAGTCGATGTAGCGCGCGAAGTAGAAGGTGCGGGTCAGCACGAGGTCGGTGCCCTGGGCCGGATCCCCGAGCAGGGCGGTGGCGATCGGCACTGCGCCCTGGCCGGCGGCCATGGCAAGGTAGGACACGGCCGCAATGAGCGGCACGATGCCGTGGTAGATCGTGTGCGACTCCTCGGACGCGGTGCGGCGCTTGCCGAGGAAGAGGATCGCGGCGCCGCCGACCGCCATCGCGATCGCGTCGAGCCAGAGCCAGAACTGCGGTGTCATCGGTATTTCCGGATTTGTGTTTCCGGCAAGCGCGGACAGGGCGGCGGAGTTGCCGGGCTCTCAGGAGCGTGTTTGCGGGCCTGGCGCAGGGCCGGCGGCGGGCTGGTCCTGCGGCGGGCGGCGTTCCGGCAGGGCCGCGGGCGTGGCGCGGCGCGCACAGGCCCAGGCCCCTGGTAGCCGGGGCCGGGCGGGTCTAAATCGGGGGGATGTCCCCTTCCCCCCGCGTCGCCCTGTTCGTCACCTGCCTGGTCGATCTGCACCGCCCGACCGTGGGGTTCGCGTCGATCGCGCTGCTGGAGCGCGCGGGGTGCCTGGTGGAGGTGCCGCGCGCGCAGACCTGCTGCGGGCAGCCGGCCTACAACACCGGCGACCGGGCGACCGCGCGCGACCTGGGGCGGGGCATCCTCGACGCGTTCGGCGGCTACGACTACGTCGTGGTGCCGTCGGGTTCGTGCGGGGGGATGATCCGCTCCCACCTGCCGGGCCTGTTCGCCGACGACCCGAACCTGCGGGTGCGTGCGGAGGCGCTGGGGGCGAAGACCTGGGAGCTGGTGTCGTTCCTGACGGACGTGATGGGGGTGCGCGACGTGGCGGCGCCGCGCTTCGAGGGGGTGGCGGCGTACCACGACAGCTGCTCCGGCCTGCGCGAGCTGGGGGTCAAGGCGCAGCCGCGCGCGCTGCTGGCGGGCGTGGACGGGCTGTCGCTGGTGGAGCTGCCGGGGGCGGAGGTGTGCTGCGGCTTCGGAGGGACGTTCTGCGTGAAGTACCCGGAGATCTCGACGCGCATGGTCACGGACAAGGCGGCGGAGGTGGCGGCGAGCGGCGCCGACACGCTGCTGGCCGGGGACATGGGGTGCCTGCTCAACATCGCGGGGCGGCTGTCGCGCGAGGGGAGTGCCGTGCGGGTGCGCCATGTGGCGGAGGTACTGGCGGGGATGACGGGCGGGGCGGCGATCGGGCAGGGGAAGGCGTAGGAAGCAAGGCCAGGGGCTCTGCCCCTGGACCCCGCCAGGGGGAGCCCCCCCTGGACCGGCCTTCCCTAAGTATTGGATTCCAAAGGCTTGCCTTTGGCGGAGTTTGAGGCAGAGCCTCAACCTTGCTTACGGCCGCTGGACGATCCGGTAGATCGCGCCGGGTCCCTTGAGCAGGGCGTACAGCTCGCCGCCGGCGTCCTCGCCGAGGCGCAGGTCGGAGCGGTCGCCCTCGCCGATTGGCGACGCGCTCAGGGAGTCGTAGCTGACGCCCCTGTAGCGGAGCGCGATCGAGGAGACCTGCCGCGCGCGGGCCGGCAGCGTGGCGGTGGGGATCGCGAACAGGCGGCCCTGCACGAAGTCGGCGAACACGTAGGTGCCGCGCAGGGCGGGCAGCCGCGTGCCCCCGTAGGCGAAGCCGCTGCCGATGCCCGCGGCGACGGTGCCGCCGTCGCGCGCGGGGTCGCTGTGGTCGTACTCGGCGATCGGGTCGGTGAAGCCGGCGGCGGCGTCGCTGCCGGGCAGCGGGTAGACGCCGTAGTCGTTCTTGCCGCCGGCGCTGCCGACCGCGGCGCCGGTGGCGAAGCTGCCCTCGCGCTGCTGCCAGCCGTAATTGGCGCCGCGCGCGCCGAGGTTCACCTCCTCGACCTGGTTCTGGCCGATGTCGTCGATGAACAGGCGGTCCAGGCGGCCGAGCTGGAAGCTGAACTGCTGCGGGTTGCGCAGGCCGTAGGCCCAGACCAGGGGGGCGGCACCGCCGAGGCTGCGGAACGGGTTGTCGGCGGGGATCGTGTACTTGGCGCCGCCGGGGCCGGCGAGCGGGTCGATGCGCAGGATCTTGCCGAGGGGGCTCGCGAGGTTCTGGCCGTTGCCGTGCGGGTCGTTGGCCCCGCCGCCGTCGCCGAAGCCGATGTAGAGGGTGCCGTAGTCGCGGAAGCCGGGCGCCGCGTTCGGGTCGAAGCGGATCACGCCGCCGTTGTGGTTGGAGGCGTACTTGCCGACGCGCAGCACCTCGCGCGAGGTGCCGGCGAAGGTCGCGGCCATCGGGTTGGTGGCGGTCCACTCGCGGATCACCTGGTGGTGGTCGGCGTCGTCGTCGGCGAGGAAGTCGGGGGTGCCGCTGCTGCGGTCGGCGCTGAAGGCGGTGTAGAACGTGCCGTAGCCGGGCAGCGAGGGGCTGCCGGCGAAGTTGGGGTGGAGCGCGAAGCCGACGAGGCCCTCCTCGCTGGTGGGCGCGATGAACGAGATCGCCTGCGCGCGCAGGTCGAGGAAGGGCGTGACCTTCGTGCCGTCGGCGCTGACGCGGTAGACGATCCCGGCGATGTCGGTGGCGAACAGGCCGCCCATC
This sequence comes from uncultured Acetobacteraceae bacterium, assembly GCA_964236585.1. GTDB lineage: Bacteria > Pseudomonadota > Alphaproteobacteria > Acetobacterales > Acetobacteraceae > CAXSEF01. The sequence goes on along the minus strand of CAXSFE010000131.1, from coordinate 546 downwards.
CAGCCGGGGGCGGGGCAGAGGAACTGCGGCCGGGCCGCCGAGCCGTCGGCGTGGCGGGGCAGGGTGGCAAAGTCCTGCAGGTCCAGCGTGAGGCCGGAGGGCACGGGCGCGGGGAGCAGCGGCTCGGACAGCTCTGCGGGCGGGGCGGCAAGCGCTGCGGCGCTGCCCGCGGCGAGGAAGGCGAGCGCGCGGGCGGCGGTGGCGAGCGCGGGGCGGCGGGACGTCGTGCGGCGGGTCATGGTGCGGTCCTCCTGGGGCGTTTCTTGGGAGACCCCGACGGCGGCGGAGGGCGGCGGCACGGGGGCGGCGGTTGCGGTCCGGCTCCGTCGCCCACGGCCAAGAGGCTGCGTCGAGGCTGCAGCCGGGAGTTGAGCGGAGTTCGCAGGGTACCGCAATGGTTGTGGGCGGGGTGTGTGCCGGACGGCGAGCGGTCGTCCGCCGGCGAGGTCGCCTGGCGTTGGAAGGCTTGATGCCGACGGGGTTTGCCGGCCCGCAAGCAAGGCTGGGCTCTGCCCAGACCCGCCAGGGGCGAGCCGCCCCTGGACC
>CAXSFE010000130.1:0-9398 GCA_964236585.1 uncultured Acetobacteraceae bacterium | reverse complement strand
TCGGTGCGCCAGTCCTTGGCCAGCTCGACGCAGGCGCGCTCCAGCTGGTTGGGGAAGCGCTCCAGCTTGGCCTCCAGGCGCTCCAGCAGGGTGAAGGCGTCCGCGGTGGCGCCGGCGAACCCGGAGATGACGCTGCCGCCGCCGATGCGGCGGACCTTGCGGGCGTTGCCCTTGATGACGGTCTGCCCGAGCGTGACTTGGCCGTCGCCGGCCATGGCGACGCTGGCCCCCTTGCGGACGCAGAGGATGGTGGTGCCGTGCCAGCCGACGGGGTCGTAGGGAGCGGGGGAGTGTTCGTTTCGCATGGCCGGTGATCTGGGATGGCGGGCGGCGCTGCACAAGCGAGGCGGCCCGCACCGCGCCGGCGGCCAGTAACGCTTCCTCAACGCTGGCGCGGCTAGGGTTGCGAGATCATGCGGAGGTCCGTGGCCATGGCGAACGTATCGGGCCGTGGCGAAGGCCCGGCGGCGTGGCTGACGGCAACCGGCTTCCTGGCCTGCGCCCTGATGGCGACGGCGCCGCTCGCCTTTGCGCCCCGGCCGGGCGGGCCGGTGGCCGCGGTGTTCCCGCCCTGGTGGGATGCGCGGCGCTCGTTCGAGGCGACCGCTCTGGCGCAGGCCGTGATGGTGCGCGCCGGAGCCTGGCCGGCGGTGGTGGTCGCGGCCGATGCCCTGCCCGGCGGGGACGGCCCGCCCGGTGCCGGCGCCGCACGCGTGCCGGGTCTCGGCGAGCGCCTGCGGGCGGCCGGGGCGTGGCTGATCCTTGATCCGCGGTCGCTCGGCGGCTGCTCCGTCCTGCCGGAAGCACCGTGATGCCAACGCCGCCGTCCAGCCTCGACCGACTGCGCGCCGCGGCCAGTCGCGGCCTGATCGCGCTGCTGTGGGTGCACGTGCCGCTGAACTGCGCGGTGGCGCTGGCGGTGGGCAACGCCTGGCTGATGCCGGGGGTGCTTGCCGTGTGCCTGGCGGCCACGGCCACGGCCTGCTGGCTGCGCACCGGCAGCAGCCTGCTGACCCGGCTGGTGGTGGCGGTCGCCCTGATGGGCATGGTGGCGCTGATCGTGGCGGAGCTGTCCGGCCATCCGTGGCAGCTCGACGGGCACATGTACTTCTTCGTGGGCCTGGCGGCGCTGACGGCGTACTGCGACTGGCGCGCGCTGCTGATGGCCGGCACGGCGGCGACGCTGCACCACCTGGTGCTGAACGGGCTGATGCCGCAGGCGGTCTACCCGGGCGGCTCGGACCTGCCGCGCGTGGCGCTGCACGCGGCCGTGGTGATGCTGGAGGTGTCGATCCTGGCCTGGCTGAGCTGCAAGATCGTCGCGCTGTTCGCCCTGGCCGCGGCCTCCACGGCGGCCGCGGAGGCGGCACGGGAGGAGACCGAGCGGGCGCACGCGGAGCAGGCGTCGCTGCAGATGCGCGTGCAGGCGGACCGCCGCGCGGGGGCCCTGCTGCTGGCGGCGCGCCTCGAGGCCGACGTCGGCGGCCTGGTGCTCGAGGCGGCGAGCGCCGCGTCCGAGGTCGACGGGACCGCCTGCGCGCTCGCGGAGGCGGCGGCGGAGGCGATGTCGCAGACCGGCGCGCTGGCGAGCGCCTCGGGCCAGACGGCGACGGGGATGCAGGCGGTGACTGTCGCGGTGGAAGAGCTGTCGGCCTCGGTGCGCCAGATCACCGGCCACATGGCGCGCGCCGCGGTCGTCGCCGGGCTGGCGACGGAGGAGGCCGGGCGCACCGACAGGATGGTGCAGCACCTGGCCGCCAGCGCCGCGCGGATCGGCGAGGTCGTGGGCCTGGTCAGGGGCATCGCCGCGCAGACCAACCTGCTGGCGCTGAACGCCACGATCGAGGCGGCGCGGGCGGGCGACGCCGGCAAGGGGTTCAGCGTGGTCGCCGGCGAGGTGAAGGTGCTGGCCGCGCAGACCGCGCGCGCCACGGACGAGATCGGCGGCCACGTGCGCGCCATCCAGGCCGAGACCACGAGCGCGGTGGCCGCGATCGGCGGCATCTCCGCCACCATCGGCGAGCTGGGCGGGCTGACCGCCTCGGTGGCCGAGGCGGTGGAGCAGCAGCATGCGATGACCCGCGAGATCGGCCGCAGCGCCCGGGATGCGGCGGCCGGCACCGAGAGCGTGTTCGCGACGCTCGACGCGCTGGCCGACAGCACGGGGCGCACCGGCCTGGCGGCCTCGGTCGGGCGGGTGGCGGCAGGGCGGCTCAGCGAGCAGTGCGCCGCCGTCTCGGACGCGGTGCGCGGCTTCATGGAGGCGATGCGGGCCGCCTAGCGGGGCGGCCAATCTCCGGCCGTGTCTGTTCCCGGAGGATGGTCGCGCTTGGCGGGGCGCGCGGTGTTCCTGTAGTCAACACTCATGGACGCCCCGCACCCTTCCCGCAGCGCCACCGTCGCGCGCCGCACCGCAGAGACCGACATCGCCGTGACGCTGTCGCTCGACGGCGCGGGCACCTCGGAGGTCGACACCGGCATCGGCTTCCTCGACCACATGCTGACCGCCTTCGCGCGCCACGCGATGCTCGACCTCGTGGTCCGTGCGAAGGGCGACCTGCACATCGACTTCCACCACACCACCGAGGACGTGGGGATCGTGCTCGGCCAGGCGCTGGCCCGCGCCGTCGGCGACAAGCGCGGCGTCCGGCGCTACGGCCAGTCGCTGCTGCCGATGGACGAGGCGCTGGTCGAGGCGGCGCTGGACCTGTCGGGCCGGCCGTTCCTCGCCTGGGACGTGGCGTTCGAGCGCGACAAGATCGGGCCGATGGACACCGAGCTGTTCGAGGAGTTCTTCCGCGCCTTTGCCATGAACGGCCTGCTCACGCTGCACGTCACGCGGCGGGCGGGGCGCAACGCGCACCACGTGGCGGAGGCGGCGTTCAAGGCGGTGGCACGGGCACTGCGCATGGCCGTCGAGGCAGACCCGCGGGCCGAGGGCGCGATCCCGTCCACGAAGGGGTCGCTGTGACCTGCCGGGAGGAAGGCCAGGGGCTCTGCCCCCAATGTCTGAAGCGGGGACCCCGCTCAAGGCAATTGCCTTGAGAATCCCTTCCTCAAGTCAAGGGATCAAAGGGTCTTCGGACCCTTTGCGGGTCTGGGCAGAGCCCAGCCTTGCTTCCTTCCCGGACCGCCGATGATGCGCCGCTACACCGTGCACGTCCGCCCCGCGCCCCCCGACCCGCACGCCGCCGCCGGTCCGCGCAACGCCGGCGTGACGCTGGTGCCCGAGCGCTTCTCCTGGGGCGCGCTGTTCCTCGGCCCGCTGTGGTTCGCGCTCGTCGGCGCGTGGCTGCCGGCGCTGCTGGTGGCCGCGCTGTGGGCCGTGTGCGGCGCGCTGTTCCCGCCGGCGGTCGCCGCGGTGGTGGTGCTGCAGGGCCTGCTCGGCCAGGACCTGCGCCGCTGGAGCCTGCGGCGGCGGGGGCTGGCGATGGCGGGCGTGGTGGTGGCGCGGGGCCGCGACGCGGCGCTGGCGCGGCTGCTCAATGCGCGCGCCGACCTGCGCGACGGGTGGCTGCGCACGGTTCTGGCGGAGCGGGCGTGATGCGGGTCGCGGTGGTGGACCACGGCAGCGGCAACCTGGCGTCCGCGTCGCGCGCGCTGGTGGCGGTGGCGGAGCGCGCGGGGCTGGCGGCCGAGATCGTGGTCACCGGGGACCCGGAGGAGGTGCTGCGCGCCGACAGGATCGTGCTGCCCGGGCAGGGAGCGTTCGCCGACTGCGCGCAGGGCGTCGCGGCGATCCCGGGCCTGCGGGCCGCGATCGAGGCGCGGGTCGAGGCGGGCGCGCCCTACCTCGGGATCTGCGTGGGCATGCAGCTGATGGCGCAGCGCGGGCTGGAGCACGGCGTGACGGAGGGGTTCGGCTGGGTCGGCGGCGAGATTGCGCGCATGGCGGCGCCGGGGCTGCGGCTGCCGCAGATGGGCTGGAACGCGCTGGACCTGCACCGCCCGGACCACCCGCTGCTGCACGGAGTCGAGGCGGGGGAGCACGTGTATTTCGTGCACAGCTACGCGCTGCAGGGCCACGATCCCGACGACGTGCTGGCCAGCGCGGAGTACGGCGGCCCGGTGCCGGCGATCGTGGCGCGGGGCAACCGCGCCGGCACCCAGTTCCACGTCGAGAAGAGCCAGGCGGTGGGGCTGCGCATCCTGGCGAACTTCCTGCGGTGGGCGCCGTGACCGGCGGGCCCATGCCCGCGCCGCCCGGCCTGCGCGTCGGCGCGGTGATGGTGGAGCGCGTGCAGCGGCTCGGCGAGGACGACCTGCTGGCGCTGTGCGAGGCCAGCGACGCCGCGATCCTGGAGGGTGGCGGGTTCGGCTGGGTCACGCCGCCGGGGCGCGCGGCGCTGGAGCGCTATTTCACGGGTGTGCTGATGGTGCCGGAGCGTTCCCTGTTCGTGGCGCGGCTCGACGGCGTGGTGGTGGGCTCGGCGCAGCTGGTGCGGCCGCCGCGCAACAACGAGGCCCAGGCCTTCGCGGCGACGCTGATGCACGCCTTCGTGGCGCCGTATGCGCGCGGGTTCGGGCTGGCGCGGCTGATGACCACGACGGCGGAGGAGGGCGCGCGGGCGCTGGGCTACCAGGTGCTGAACCTCGACGTGCGCGAGACGCAGACGGCGGCGATCGCGCTCTACGAGTCGCTGGGCTACGAGCACTGGGGCACCCACCCGGCCTATGCGCGGGTCGGCGGCCGCACGGTCAGCGGGCTGTACTACTGCAAGCGGCTGCAGCGGGACCCGAAGGCGTGAGCGTGGGCGAGGCGCACGGGTCCGGCCCGGTCGTGGACCCTGCCGCCGCACGGGGCATGACGCTGTATCCGGCGATCGACCTCAAGGGCGGCCAGTGCGTGCGGCTGCGGCGCGGCGAGATGGGCGACGCCACGGTGTACTCCGACGACCCGGGCGCGCAGGCGCTGGCGTGGCAGCGCGCGGGCTGCCGGTGGCTGCACGTCGTCGACCTCGACGGGGCGTTCGCCGGGCGCTCGGCCAACGTGGCCGCGGTCGAGTCGATCCTGGCGGCGGCGGCCGTGCCGGTGCAGCTCGGCGGCGGCCTGCGCGACCGGGCCGGCATCGAGCGCTGGCTGTCGGCCGGGGTGTCGCGGGTGATCCTGGGCAGCGCCGCGGTGAAGGACCCGGCGCTGGTGCGCGAGGCGTGCCGGGCGCATCCCGGCCGGGTCGCGGTGGGCATCGACGCGCGCGACGGGATGGTGGCAACCGAGGGCTGGGCGGAGACCTCGGCGCTGGAGGCCGTGGAGCTGGCGCAGCGCTTCGAGGGCGCGGGCGTCGCGGCGCTGATCCACACCGACATCGCCCGCGATGGGATGCTGTCCGGGGTGAACGTCGAGGCGACGGTGGCGCTGGCGCGCGCCGTCGCGGTGCCGGTGATCGCCAGCGGCGGGGTGGGCAGCCTCGGGCACCTCGCGGCGCTGCGGCGCGAGGGCGCCGGGCTGATCGAGGGCGTGATCGTCGGCCGGGCGCTGTACGACGGCCGGGTGGACCCGGCGGCAGCTCTGGCCCTGCTCGCCGGCTGAACCGCGTCACGGCCGTTCGCCACCCCTGGCCCGCGACTCGGGGCTGCAGCCGGTGGTTGCGCCATCGCGCGTTGTCATGCGGGCGACTGGCCGTATAAGGAATCATCGGGGGGCGATGATGTGCTGAAGCTGCGGGTGATTCCCTGTCTCGACGTGAAGGACGGGCGGGTCGTGAAGGGCGTGAACTTCGTGGCGCTGCGCGACGCCGGCGACCCGGTCGAGCAGGCCATGGTGTACGACGCCGCGGGCGCGGACGAGCTGACCTTCCTCGACATCACCGCGAGCCACGAGAACCGCGACACCATCCTCGACGTGGTCAGCCGCACGGCGGCGCGTGTGTTCCTGCCGCTCACCGTGGGCGGCGGCATCCGCAGCGTCGACGACATGCGCCGCCTGCTGCTGGCGGGCGCCGACAAGTGCAGCATGAACTCCTCGGCCGTCGTGCGCCCGGAGCTGGTGGCGGAGGCGGCGCGCAAGTTCGGCAGCCAGTGCGTGGTGGTCGCGGTCGACGCCCGCGCGGTGGCGCCGGGGCGCTGGGAGGTGTTCACCCGCGGCGGACGCGAGGCCACCGGGCTGGACGCGGTCGAGTGGTGCCGGCACGTCGCGTCGCTGGGCGCCGGGGAGATCCTGCTGACCAGCATGGACCGCGACGGCACCGGCACCGGCTTCGACCTCGACCTGCTGCGCGCGGTGTGCGGCGCGGTCACCGTGCCGGTGGTGGCGTCCGGCGGCGTGGGCGCGCTGTCGCATTTCGCGGAGGGGGCTGCTGCGGGCGCGAGCGGTCTGCTCGCCGCCAGCGTGTTCCATTTCGCGACGTTCAGCGTGGCCCAGGTCAAGCAGGCGCTGCACGAGGCAGGCCATCCCGTGCGCCTGCTGCCCGCGGCGCCGCCTGAACCCCGGGCAGGCGGCGCGGACGGAGCCAGGGCCATGGGCGCGCAGCCCGCCCTGGCGTCCAGGGTGGGCGGGCAGCGGGCAAGGACATGAACATCTCCACCAAGCTCACGAAGCAGAAGGTCGCCAAGCCCAAGGCTTCCACGGCGGCCAAGACCGCGAAGCGGAAACCGCTGTCAGGGCCCGCGTCGGCACCCGCCGGCCGCGCCGCCCTCCCGGTCTCGCGCGACAATGCCGCCGCGGGCGCCGAGGTGCTGGACCGGCTGTGGGCCGTGGTGCAGGCGCGCCGCAACGCCGACCCGGCGTCGAGCCACTCCGCCCGCCTGCTCGGGCGCGGCACGGCCAAGGTCGCGCAGAAGTTCGGCGAGGAGGCGGTCGAGTGCCTGATCGAGGCCGTCGCCGGCAACCGCATGGCGCTGGTCGCGGAGAGCGCGGACGTCCTCTACCACCTGCTGGTGCTGTGGGTGGACGCGGGCGTGCAGCCGGGCGAGGTGTGGGGCGAGCTGGTGCGGCGCGAGGGCGTCAGCGGCATCGCCGAGAAGGCGGCGCGGCCCAGGATCGAGACGCGCAAGATCCCCTGAGGGGCAGTTCTCTAAGGAAGGCGAGGCAAGCGAGTTCTTTTTTGAAAAAAAGAACCAAAAAACTTCTGCAACTCGGGTTCCGGGCCGATGTCCTGGCTCAATGCCGAACGTGCAAAGTCTTTTTGCTTCTTTTTCTTCAGAAAAAGAAGGCTTCCTTCTGCCTGCCGATCAGCCCCCCACCGCCCGCGCGAGGCGATCGAACTCGGCGGTCGACAGCGTTTCCGCCCGCCGTTCCGCCGCGATGCCGACGCGCTCCAGGAGGGCCTCGCCGCCGAGCGGCTTCAGCGAGCCGCGCAGCATCTTGCGGCGCTGGCCGAAGGCTGCGGCGGTGACGCGCTCCATGGTGCGGAACAGCTCGGGGGGCGGCTGGGTCGGCAGCGGCACGAGGCCGACCACCGCCGAGTGCACCCTGGGCGGCGGCGTGAACGCGGAGGGCGGGATGCGCTGCAGCAGCGAGGTGGTGCAGCACCACTGCGCCAGCACGGACAGGCGCCCGTAGGCCTCGGTGTCCGGGGCGGCGCAGATGCGCTCGGCGACCTCGAGCTGGAACATCAGCGTCAGGCGCTCCCACGCCGCCGCCTGGCGCAGCCAGCCGACGAGCAGGGGGCTCGCGATGTTGTAGGGCAGGTTGGCCACGATCTGGCGCGGCGCCGGCACCAGCGTCGCGAGGTCGAGCGACAGGGCGTCGGCGTCGAGCACGCGCAGGCGCTCTCCGGCGGTGGCGCGTAGCTCCTCGATCGCGGCGATGGCGCGCGGGTCGACCTCGACCGCAGTCAGCGTCGCGAGGTCGGTGTCGAGCAGGGCACGGGTGAGGCCGCCGGGCCCGGGACCGACCTCGACCACGTGGCGGCCGTGCAGGGCGCCGGCCTGGCGGGCGATGCGCGCCACTAGGTTGCCGTCGAGCAGGAAGTGCTGGCCGAGCTTGCGCCGGGCGTCGAGGCCGTGGCGGGCGATGACCTCGCGCAGGGGGGGAAGGTCCGTCAAAAGGAAGGCCGGGGGCGCTGCCCCCCAAGCCTGAAGGCAGGGATTTCGCCAAAGACTCGTCTTTGGAAACCTAGACTTTGGGAGGTCGGTCCAGGGGCGGCTCGCCCCTGGCGGGTCCGGGCAGAGCCCGGCCTTGCCTGCTGCCCTGAGCTCAGGACCGCTGCTCGATCAGCGCCCTGCGCCGCAGGTCGCGCTGCAGCTGGCGCGACGCCAGCTCGACGCGCTCCTCGACCATCTGCCCGAGCAGCGCCTGCTTGTCCGGCGCAGCGGCCGCCTTGGTCTCGCGCGAGCAGACCATGATGACGGCGATGCCCTCGGGCGCCACGAGCGGCTTGCTGGCGTGCCCCGGCTGCAGCGAGGCCAGCAGCGCGCGCATCTGCGGGTTCACGGCCTCGAGCGTCAGCGGGCCCGGGTCCGCGGGCCGCACGGAGCCTGCGGCCTTGTTGGCGGCCTCGACGGCGTCGCAGGTCTGGGCGCGGCTCAGCTCGGTGGCGCTGGCGAGCTGGTGCTTCTGCTGGTCGGTGGGGTTGTGCGGGTCGAGCGCCGCGGTGAACGGCAGGAACGCCTCGCGGATCGACATCACCGTGGCGGTGTCGCGGCCCAGCTCGCGGTGGCCGTGCTGGGTGACGATGGCGACGCCGCCCGGTACCGCGATCGGGTTGCTGATGGCGCCGTCGGGCATCGCCTTGACGATCTCGGCGACCGGCGGGTCGAGCTGGTCGAGGCGCACCCAGCCGAGGTCGCCGCCCTCCAGCGCGGTCTGGTTCTGGCTGAACTGCGCGGCGACGACGGCGAACGGCGCGCCGGCGCGAAGCTGCTGGATCACCGTGTCGGCGAAGCGCAGGGCGTCCTGCTGGTGGGTGGGGTCGTCGGCGGTGACGAAGATCTCGCCCACGCGGAACTCGGGCTTGCCGGTGTCGGCGGTGAACGTCCGCTGCCGCTCTGCGAGGTCGGCCTCGGTGGGGCGGATCTTCTCGCCGACCATCTCGCGCAGCACGCGGGTCCAGCCGATCTGGGTGCGGATCTGGTCGTAGAGGGTGCGCGCGGCCACGCCCTCGCCCTCCAGCTTGGCGCGGAGCTGGCCGGGCGGCAGGTTGTTGCGCTTCTCGATCTCGCCGATCGCCTCGGCGACGTCGTTGTCCGAGACGACGATCTTGCGGCGCTGGATCTCCTGGGCGCGCAGGCGCTCGTCGATCAGTTGCTTGGTGATCTGCGGGCGCAGCCGCTCGAGCAGGTCCGGGGAGATCGGCAGGCCGGTGGACAGGGCGAACAGCCTGGCGCGGGCGGTGACGTCGGAGCGGGTCACCGGCTCGCTGTTGATCACGGCGACGATGGCGTCCTGCGGGGTCGCCGGCTCCGGCTTCGCGGCCGTCCCCGGCTTCGCCGGGGCGACCGGGCCGGCGTCGCCCGGC
>CAXSFE010000129.1:0-9511 GCA_964236585.1 uncultured Acetobacteraceae bacterium | reverse complement strand
GCTGCCCGGCGTGCCCGCCGTCCCCGCGCCCGCCGGCAGCGTGCCCAGCGCCGCGCCGAGCACCGGCAGCGCCAGCAGCGTGGCGCCCAGGCGCACCGACACCCGGCCCAGGCCGCGGCCCATGGCGATCCGCCACGCCCAGGCCAGCATCGCCAGCCCCGGCAGCGCGCCGGCCAGCCCGAATCCCTGCAGCAGCAGGTCCGACAGCACCGCGCCGGCGGGGCCCACCAGGTTGGTCACGTGCACGGAGGTCGCGGTGTTCAGCGACGGGTCGCGCGGGTTGTAGCTCGCCAGCGCCACCAGCAGGCCCACCCCGCACAGGCCCAGCGCCAGCGCGCCCAGCTCGCCCAGACGCTGGCGCGCAAGCCTGCGGATCTCGGGCGAGGCAAGGTGGCCGGAGGCGGCGGGCGGCACGGCGCGGCGGGTCTGGGCGAGTGTGGCCATGCGGCGGCTCCGGCTGAACGACGTCGTGGAACAGCCTGTAGCACAAGGAATCGGCGGCCCGGAACAGAACAGGAAGCAAGGTTGAGGCTCTGCCTCAAACTCCGCCAAGGGCTGGGCCCTTGGATCGCCTTCCCTAGGTCAAGGGATCAAAGGGTCCTCGGACCCTTTGCGGGTTCGGGCAGAGCCCGACCTTGCTTCCTTCCCGCCGCCGCCCGATCTGCGCCCAATGCTGCGTGTCACAGAGCTTCGCCTGCCCCTCGACCACGCCGCAGACGCGCTGGTCCCCGCGATCGCGGCCCGGCTTGGTATTCCTGCAGCCGATGTCGGTGCGCACCACGTCGCGCGACGCGGCTACGACGCCCGGCGGCGCGGCGACATCCGCCTGGTCTACACGCTCGACGTCGCGGTGCGCGACGAGGCGGCCGTGTCCGCCCCGGGCATCGCGCGCGCGCCGGACACCCGCTACCGCTTCGTCGCCCGCGCGCAGGACCGGTCCGCGGACGCGCCGCGGCCGGTGGTGGTCGGCGCCGGGCCGTGCGGGCTGTTCGCGGCGCTGCTGCTGGCGCAGATGGGGCTGCGGCCGATCGTGCTGGAGCGCGGGCAGTCGGTGCGCCGGCGCACGCAGGACACCTGGGCGCTGTGGCGGCGCTCCACGCTCGACCCGGAAAGCAACGTGCAGTTCGGCGAGGGCGGCGCCGGGACGTTCTCGGACGGCAAGCTGTGGAGCCAGGTCAGCGACCCGCGCCACTACGGGCGCAAGGTGCTCGACGAGTTCGTGCTGGCGGGCGCGCCGGAGGAGATCCTCACCGTCAGCAAGCCGCACATCGGCACCTTCCGCCTGGTGGGCATGGTCGAGCGGATGCGCGCCACCATCGAGTCGCTCGGCGGCGAGTACCGGTTCGGCGCGCGCGTCGCCTCGCTCGACCTGCGGGACGACGACGCGGCCGATCCGCCGACGGCGTCCGAGCCGGGCGGCGACCCGGATGCCTGGGACGGGCCGCGGCTGCGCGTGGCGGGCCTCACCCTGGCCGACGGGACGCGGATCGCGGCGGATCACGTGGTGCTTGCGGTCGGGCACAGCGCGCGGGACACGGTGGAGGCGCTGCACCGCGACGGCGTGGCCATGCGGGCCAAGCCGTTCTCGCTGGGCGTGCGGATCGAGCACCCGCAGTCCCTGATCGACCGCGCCCGCTTCGGCAGCCAGGCCGGCCACGCCCTGCTGGGGGCGGCGGACTACAAGCTGGTGCACCACGCGGCCAACGGGCGCTCGGCCTACAGCTTCTGCATGTGCCCGGGGGGGACCGTGGTCGCGGCGGCCTCCGAGCCGGGGCGCCTGGTCACCAACGGGATGAGCCAGTACTCGCGCAACGAGCGGAACGCCAACGCCGGCATCGTCGTCGCCGTCACACCCGACGACTACCCCGGCGACGCGCTCGCCGGGATCGCGTTCCAGCGGCGCTGGGAGGAGGCGGCGTTCGCGGCCGGCGGCGGCACCTACGCGGCGCCCGCGCAGCGCGTCGGCGACTTCCTCGCGGGCCGGGCGTCGACAGGGCTGGGCAGCGTCGTGCCCTCGTATCGCCCGGGCGTGCGGCCCACGGACCTCGCGCTCTGCCTGCCCGGCTTCGCCGCCGAGGCCATCCGCGAGGCGCTGCCGGCCTTCGACCGCCAGATCCCGGGCTTCGCCATGGCCGACGCGGTGATGACCGGCGTGGAGACACGGACCTCCTCGCCGGTGCGCATGCTCCGCCGCCGCGACGGGCGCAGCGTCAACGTCGCGGGGCTCTACCCGTCGGGCGAGGGCGCGGGGCACGCGGGGGGCATCCTGTCGGCGGGGATCGACGGCATCCGGGCGGCAGAGGCGGTGGCGCTGAGCGTGCTCGGGGGGGCGGGGGCGTAGAGGGAAAGCAAGCAAGCCGGGCTCTGCCCGGACCCGCCAGGCGAAGGTCGCCAAAGGTTCCAACGATCCGCTTGGATCGTTGGAAAGGCCACCGGAGGGAGCCGCCCCTGGACCGGCCTCTGGTCAGGCGATGCGCCGGATGGTCCGATCCTCACCCGCAACAGGGTCATACCCGGGCGAGCAGCTCCGTCTTCTTGGCCGCGAATTCCTGGTCGGTCAGCGCGCCCGCCGCGCGCAGTGCTGCCAGCCGTTCGATCGTCGCGAGCGGGTCGCTCGAGCCAGCCATGGCGCCGGCGGGGGCATCGACGCCTCGGCTCCGTGCCGGCGCCTCCATGGTCGGCGACGTGGGCCTGCCCGCCGCCTCCGTCACGCGCGGTCTCGTTCAGTCCGGCGCCGCTTTCCCGACCTCGGCGAGTTCGGAAAGCTCGATCTCGCGCGCGCCCGCCCGCAGCCGGAGCGACGCAGCGCTGCCGGCTTGCGACAGCCCGGTGATCCCGTGCTCGCCGGTGTCGTACACCGCGACGCTGTCGCCGCGCCGCACGGCCAGCCGCCTCGCCTGCGGGAACCAGGCGTACGCAACCCCATCCTGGGCGCCGCTGGAGGACGGCCTGCCGAGTCCGATCGGCCACCAGGGGCCTGCGTCCGACGCCGGCACCGCGAACTCCGCAGTGGCCGTTGCGCTTCCCGCCGGCCCGGCCACGCCCGGGTCGACGCGCCCGGTCTCCGCGACCGGCAACGCGGCAAGCTCCGCGCACAGGGCGCCCACCCGGCGGCGCAGCGCCGCGTTGCCCATCTCGCCGATCATGATCATGCCGCCCCCGGCCCACTGCCCCAGGCCGCCCAGCTCCGGGTGGCTGAACTGCGCCATCCCGCCTCCGGCCGCCAGCGCACGGTGCAGGCACAAGGTCGCCGCGAGGCTGAAGCCATGCGCCCGCCCCACGGCATCCAGCCGTGGGTGGACCCCCGACCCGAGCTCACCCATCCCAGTCTCTCCCTCGCAGGCGACCCTGCGGACAATGATCGGACCACCCGCCGCAGCGCCGGTCACCTCTGCCAGGCATGCGGTGCGTGACCGGGAAACCGGCACAGGCGCCCGCTCGAACCGGCCGGCCTGCCCCTGCCCGGCCGCGCCGGACCCGACGCGACCCTTGTACCCGAGACGCTCGGGGGCTACTCGCTCTCTTCCATCGTCACCGCGACGTCCGCGTTCGCCGACAGCCGCACCGTGCCGTCCTCGACCTCCGCCACCAGCCCCAGGGAGATGTAGTGGTGGTGCTGGTCCCCGGAGTCCTTCTTCGTCAGCTTGATGCGGTCGCCCTGCACGTGATCGACCGTGCCGACGTGCACGCCGTCCGCCCCGATCACCTCGGCATGCTCCTGGATCTGGCTGCTCTCGACCATGGTCGTTCTCCTCCAAAGGGTTGCTTGCCCAGAACGCCGCACTCGCCCCCGGGTCGCATCCACCCGGTGCGGAAGGGCAAGGCAGGGAAGCAAGGCTGGGCTCTGCCCAGACCCGCCAGGGGCGAGCCGCCCCTGGACCGGCTCTACTTAAGAGATGGATTCCAAAGGCTCGGCCTTTGGCGGGGTCCAGGGGCAGAGCCCCTGGCCTTTCTTTGCCCAGGCGGTCACCCCGCGATCCATCCCGCCAGCGGTGGCACGATCACCGCGGTGACCACCCCGTTGACCCCGATCGCCAGCCCCGCGAACGCGCCGGCCGTCTCGTCGAGCAGCAGCACCTGTGCCGTGGCCAGCCCGTGCCCCGCCGTGCCCGCCGCCAGCCCGTACGCCCGCCAGTCGCGCACCCGCGCCAGGCGCATCACCGGCCCGACCAGGCCGATCGCCACCAGCCCGGTGATCAGCACGAACACCGCCGTCAGCGAGGGCGCGCCGCCGATCTGCTCGCTCACCCCCATCGCGATCGGCGTGGTCACCGACTTCGGCGCCAGCGACAACACGATCACCCGGCTGCCCCCCCAGCGCGCGCGCCACCAGCATGGCGCTCGCCGCCGTGGTGACCGACCCCGCCAGCAGCGCCGGCACCAGGGCGGGCGCCGACCGCCTGATCTGCGCCCAGTTGTCGTGCATCGGCACCGCCAGCGCGACCGTCGCCGGCCCGAGCAGGAAGTGCACGTACTGCGCGCCCTGGAAGTAGGCCTCGTACGACGTGCCCGTCGCCAGCAGCAGCGCCACCAGCATCACGATCGCCAGCAGCACCGGGCTCGCCAGCGCGGCGTTGCCGAGCCGGCCCGCCAGCGCCACCGCCGCCTGCCACGCGACCAGCGTGCAGGCGAGGCCGAGCAGCGGCGTCGCCTCCAGGTAGACCCAGACATGCGCGAGGTTCACCGCCGGGCGACCGCGGCAGCGATGGTCGGGCGCGTCCGGCCGGCAGGAAAGGCCAGAGGCTCTGCCTCTGGACTCCGCCAAAGGCTCGCCTTTGGAATCCGGTACTCGAGGACAGGGTTTCCGGGGGGCTCGGCCTTTTGGCGGGTCCGGGCGTGGCTGGCCGGAGGGTCCGACGGCGCTCCTGGGCCGCCGGGATGGCCGGCGGGGGGAGAGCCCGGCCCTGCCTGCTGCTGCCCCAGGCGCTCAGTCCCGCGCCAGGCGCTGCATCACCCACCCGGTCACCGCCAGCCCGAGCGCGGTGGACACCACGATCGACACCGACGCCGGCAGCCAGTTGTCGCGCAGCGCGCCGAGCTGCGTCATCACGCCGACCCCGGCCGGGACGAACAGCAGCGACAGGTGGCGCAGCAGCCCCGCCGAGGCGAGGCGCAGCTCCGGGCCGCTTCCCCCGCGCACGACGAGGGCGACGAACAGCAGCACCAGGCCGATCACCGGCCCGGGCAGGCTGAGCCCGAAGGCGCGGGCGATCACCTCTCCGGCGAACTGGCAGAGGACGAGGGTCGTCAGGCCTTGCAGCAACCGCCTACTCCGTGGGCACGTGCAGCGCGAAGCCCAGGCCGGGCTTCATGCGGCTGTCCTGCGCCGAGTTCACCGAGGTGTTGCGCGAATAGCCGCCGCTCTCGCCGACCTTGCTGCCGCGGTCGATCACCGAGGGCTGCACCGGGTCGCTGGCGCCGCCGGCGTCGTAGTGCGGCTCGAGCGCGTTCTGGTTCGGCATCGGCGCCCGCTCGTACAGCGGCGTGCCGTCCGCCGGGCGGCCGGCGGTGTCCTCGCCAGGCGTCGTGACCGGCAGGTCGAGCGGCGACGAGGTGGCGAACTGCAGCAGCGGGCCGGCCGCGCGCGCCGGCAGCGCCAGCACCGCCGCACCCGCGAGCAGGAGGGCCGCGATCCCCCGCGTCGCCACGGCGATCGCGGCCGGACCGGTGCGGCCGGGCGCGGAGGGACGGCATGCCGCGCGGGCGTGCGTCACGACAGGGCTCCTTCGTGCGGGAGGCGCTGCGTGCCGCGTCGGTCCTCGGCGGGATTGCCGGCCGGCGCGCCGAGCGGGCCGTCGCCGGATGCGTGCCACGCCTCCAGCGCCCAGCGCACGGTGGGGAACGCCAGCGCGTCCCAGGGGATTTCGGACCACGCGAACAGCCCGACCTCCAGGCTCTCCTCGCCGGCGAGGATCAGCCGCTCCGCGTCCTCGTCGGCGAAGCGCGCGCGGAACATCATCAGCACCTGGCCGATGCGGCTGATGCTGAACACCGCGAGCAGCCCGTCGGTGACGATGGCGGCGCCGGCCTCCTCGTCCGCCTCGCGGCGCGCGCCCTCCTCGGGGGTCTCGTCCAGCTCAAGGTAGCCCGCCGGCAGGGTCCAGAAGCCGCGCCGCGGCTCGATCGCCCGGCGGCACAGCAGCACACGGCCCGCCTGCGACACGACGGACCCGACGACGACCTTGGGGTTGCGGTAGTCCACGTGGCCGCACGTCGAGCAGACCAGGCGCTCGTGCGTGTCGCCGTCAGGGATGCTGAGGGAAAACTCCGGCATGCCCGAAGAGTGCACCACGGCCCGCGACTCATCAACACGGCGCGAGCAGAAGTGATTTTTGTTACAGGGAACGAAACGCCGGGCCGGATACACCGCGATGGATCCGGCGTGCAGCTCGAACGCCGGGCACGCCTGTATACAGGCTCCCGCGCAGGCGGGTGCTCGTGCGGGCGCCCCGTCAGACCGAGAGGTTGAGCAGCGATCCCCGCGGGGCCGGCTTGCCCGGCGTCGGCTGCGGGGTCGCCGCCGACAGGCCGGCAAGCGGGGCGGCCCGCTCCGCGATGTCGCGCGCGGCGACCAGAGCCGGGCGCAGGGAAGCCTGGCGCGCCGTGGCGGCAGACTGCGAGAACGCGGAGAGCGATGCCAGGGATACCATGCGCCAACCCTAGCGCAGCTTCGTTACCGGACGGTTAAGCGTGGGCGGAGGCTCCGAGGGCCTGAGCCCCGAAAGCCCGATCCGTTATACTGGCGGCCTCTGGCACCGAGCTGCCAGCAAGCAAGGCCGGGCGCTGCCCGGACCCGCCAAAGGGCCGAGCCCTTTGGAAACCCTTCACTTAAGGATTGGATTCCAAAGGCTTGCCTTTGGCGGAGTTTGAGGCAGAGCCTCAACCTTGCCTTGCCGCGCCGGCACCCGGCCTCACCCCGGGAAGATCGTGCCCTCCAGGGCCGCGATCCCGGGCAGCACCTTGCCCTCCAGCCACTCCAGGAACGCGCCGCCCGCGGTCGAGACGTAGCTCATCTGGTCCAGCACGCCCGCGTGGCGCAGCGCCGAGACCGTGTCGCCGCCGCCCGCGACGCTGCGCAGGCGCCCGGCCTGCGTCGCGGCCGCCACCGCGTGCGCCAGCGCCACGGTCGCCGCGTCGAACGGCGGCGTCTCGAACGCCCCCAGCGGGCCGTTCCACACCAGCGTGCGCAGCGAGGGCAGCCGCGCCACCAGCGACGCCACCGTGCGCGGCCCGACGTCGAGGATCATCGCGTCGCTCGCCACGTCCTCGATCGCCACCATCCGCGTCGGCGCGTGGGCGCGGAACTCCGTCGCGGTGACTGCGTCGACCGGCAGCACGATCTCGCACCCGCCGGCCTTCGCGCGGCCCAGGATGTCGAGCGCGGTGCCGTGCATGTCCGGCTCCTGCAGCGACCTGCCCACGCGCACGCCCTGGGCGGCAAGGAAGGTGTTGGCCATGGCGCCGCCGATCACCAGCACGTCCACGCGCCCGAGCACGTTGCCGATCAGGTCGAGCTTGGTGCTCACCTTGGCGCCGCCCACGATCGCGGCGACCGGCCGCTCGGGGTCGTCGAGCGCCGCGCTCAGCGCCTCCAGCTCGCGCTGCATCAGGCGGCCGGCGTGGGACGGCAGGTACTGCGCCACCCCGTGCGTGCTGGCGTGCGCGCGGTGCGCCGCGGAGAACGCGTCGTTGACGTAGACGTCCGCGAGCTTCGCCAGGTGGCGGGCCAGCTCGGGGTCGTTCGCCTCCTCGCCGGCGTGGAACCGGGTGTTCTCCAGGAGCAGGATGTCGCCGTCGCGCATCGCGGCCACCGCGTCCTCGGCCACCGGGCCGATGCAGTCGGGCGCGAACGCCACCGGGCGGCCGATCGCCTCCTGCAGCGCCGCGGCCATCGGGCGCAGCGACATCGCAGGCACCACCTGGCCCTTGGGGCGGTCGAAGTGGCTGGCCACGATCACGCGGGCGCCCTTGTCGGCCAGCTCGCTGATCGTCGGCGCCACGCGCTGCAGGCGGGAGATGTCGGTGATCTTCCCGTCGCGCATCGGCAGGTTGAAGTCCACGCGCAGCAGCACCCGCTGGCCGTAGGGGTTGAACGCGTCGATCGTGCTGAATGCCATGGGGTGCCCCTGAGGAAGAAAGGCCAGGGCTCTGCCCTGGACCCGCTAAAGGCCGAGGCCCTTGGAAACCACTGCTTCGGGTCGGGGGCACATGCCCCCTTGCCTTGTGTGCGCCGGTCCAGGGCGGCTCGCCCTGGCGGGGTCCAGGGGCAGAGCCCCTGGCCTTGCCTTAGAGGCTGCCGAGCCGTGCCGCGGTGTCGACCATGCGGTTCGAGAAGCCCCACTCGTTGTCATACCACCCGACGACGTGCGCCATCGCGCCACCGTCGACGACCTGGGTCTGGGTCGCGTCGAAGGAGCAGGACGCCGGCGAGTGGTTGAAGTCGCTGCTGACCAGTTCGGCGGTGCTGTACTCGAGGATGCCGCGCATCCGGCCCTCGCTGGCGGCCTGCATCGCGGCGTTGATCTCGGCGACCGTGGCGCTGCGCTCCAGGTTCACGTCGAGGCTGACCAGGGAGACGTTGGGCGTGGGCACGCGGATCGAGGTGCCGTCCAGCCGGCCGCGCAGCTCCGGCATCACCAGGCCGACGGCCTTGGCGGCGCCGGTGCTGGTCGGGATCATGGATAGCGCGGCGGCGCGGGCGCGGCGCAGGTCCTTGTGCAGCGTGTCCACGGTGTTCTGGTCGCCGGTGTAGGAGTGGATCGTGGTCATGTAGCCGCGCGCCACGCCGAAGCTGTCCTGCAGCACCTTGACCATCGGCACCAGGCAGTTGGTCGTGCACGACGCGTTCGAGACGACGGTCATCTCCGGGGTCAGGGTGTCCTCGTTGACCCCGAACACGATGGTCGCGTCCACTCCGTCGCCAGGGGCCGAGACCAGCACCCGCTTCGCCCCGGCCGCCAGCAGGGCGGAGGCCTTGTCCTTCGACGTGAACAGGCCGGTGCACTCCATCGCCACGTCGACGCCCTGGTAGGGGACCTTCGAGGGGTCGCGCTCGGCGGAGACGCGGATCGGGCCGATGGTGCGCCCGCCGTGGCGGATGGTGATGGTGTCGCCGTCGACGACCACCTCGGCGGGGAAGCGGCCGTGCACGCTGTCGTAGCGCAGCAGGTGGGCGTTTGCCTCGACGCTGCCGAGGTCGTTGATCGCCACCGGGACCACGTCGTCGCGTCGGCTCTCCACGATGGCGCGCAGCACCAGGCGACCGATGCGCCCGAACCCGTTGATGGCAACCTGTACGGCCATGGAGACGTCCCTCGTCGTTGCGATGTCGGGCCCTGCTTACAGGGCGGGGGCGGCGTGTTCCAGAGCACGCTCGTCCTGGCGGCCACGATGGCGGGGCAGGAAGGTTGAGGCTCTGCCTCAAACTCCGCCAAGGGCTGGGCCCTTGGATCGCCATCCTTAAGGGAGGCCGGTCCAGGGGCGGCTCGCCCCTGGCGGGTCTGGGCAGAGC
>CAXSFE010000128.1:0-9520 GCA_964236585.1 uncultured Acetobacteraceae bacterium | reverse complement strand
GCCGAGGGCGGCGCGGCGGCAGGACGCGAGATCGCCGCGACGGTGCGGCTGCGGCCCGGGGGCGTGGCGGGCGCGGTCACGCTGCGCGCCGAGGGTGCGCGCAGCCGGCTGCTGCTGGACGGGGGATCGGTGCTGCTGCCGGGCGCGCCGGAGCGGGTCGCGGCGCTGCCGGTGGCGGGGCGGCAGGCGGTGGCGGCCGGGGTGAGCCTGCCGTCGGGGCAGGTGCTGGCGGTGCTGGTCGGCTGGGACGGGGCGCAGCTTCGCATCCTGGCGGTGGAGAGCTGGGACTGGCACGGGTCGGGGCCGCGCCGGCTCGGGCTGCGCCTGGTGGCGGTGCCGGACGACCGGCGGGTGCGGCTGCTCTACGAGGCGGTGCTGGCGACACCCAGGGGCGACGGCGCGGAGCCTGGCGGGGGGGTGCGCGGGGCCGCCGGGGCCGGCACGCCTGCCGGCGCGAGCGGGGTCCGCGGCGTCGGGGACGGTTCGGGCGGTGGAGGTTCGGGCGGGGGGAGCGGGCCGGGGCGCGTGGTGGTGCGGCGCGAGGCGTGGACGGACATCCTGGCTTGGCAGGAGGGGGAGGCGCTGCGCAGCGAGCCGCTGCGGCCGGTGCTGGCGGGGACGTGGCAGGCGCGGATGGCGGCGACGCGGGCCGCGGTGGCCGGGCTGCTGGCCAGGCCGTGCCGCGAGATCGGGGTCGAGGCGCTGACGGCCACCGGGCTGCTCGATCCGCTGGGGCGGGTGGCGCCGGGGTAGGGCCGCCGCGGCGGGTGGAACGGCGGCGGCGCGGCCCCTGCCCTGCCCTCCCGGCCGGCCCCCGCCCCGCGCGGTTCGCGCTGCTGCAGGCCGGCGGTCGCGCGGTTGCGTCTGTGCGAAAGCCCCGCGTCGGCGTAGACGCTGCGGCGAGGCAGGCGGATCGCCTGTTCAGGCATTTTCGCGACGTGGCCCCGCCGGGCGCCGCGGCCGCTCTGGAGGCATGACCGATGACCAAGCGTCGCAAAGAGGAAGAGATCGCAGGGGTGCTCGAGTTCGAGGGCCGCTCCAACGAGGACCCGGAGTTCCTGGAGTGGATGGCCACCCACAAGGCGTCCAACGGCGGCAAGGTGCGCGTCAGCCAGGGCGGCAAGGGCGTGCGCGTGATGTTCGCCAAGGACGCGGACATGGCGCTGTGGAAGGCACGGTCGGACCAGTCGGTGGCGAAGGCGAAGAAGGCGGCGGCGGGCTGAGCCCAGGAAGGAAGCAAGGTTGAGGCTCTGCCTCAAACTCCGCCAAAGGCAAGCCTTTGGAATCCACTTCTTGAGGAAGGGGATCAAAGGGTCCTCGGACCCTTTGCGGGTTCGGGCAGAGCCCGACCTTGCTCCCTTCAGGGCTTGAAGGCGGCGAACACCTGGCGGTCCTTGTTCTCGCGCATCAGCATGGAGAACGAGGGGATCCTCTCGAAGCCGAGGCCCTGCGGGCGGCCGTCCTCGTCGGGCACGACCTTGGCGTAGGGAGCGCCGCTGATCTTCTCCCACTTGCCGGCGGGCTTCTTGGCCTCGAGGTTCACGACGGTTTCCTTGAGAACCATGCGGACGATCGCCTCCTTGGGCGAGGAGGGCTTGGTCAGGCTCGGGGAGCCGGCCAGCATCTGCCAGCCGTTCGCCAGGGCCCAGGCGGTCAGTTCGTCGGCGGTCATGGGGTGACCTTTCGGGTGGGACAAAGGACGGTTGAGGCTCTGCCTCAAACTCCGCCAAAGGCGAGCCTTTGGAAACCTGGACTTAAGTCACGCCGGTCCAGGGGCGGCTCGCCCCTGGCGGGTCCAGGGCAGAGCCCTGGCCTTGCTCACTCCTGCGCGAGCGCGCCCTTGGCCACCGCGGCGAGCCACCCGGCCGTGGTCGGCAGGATCGCGTCGTTGAAGTCGTAGCCCGAGTTGTGCAGGCCGCGGCCGCCCTCGGCGGGGCCGTTGCCGACCCAGACGAAGGCGCCCGGGCGCTGCTCCAGGTAGGCGCCGAAGTCCTCGCTGGCCATGGAGGGGGCGAGGTCGCGGCGCAGCTCGGCGCCGAGCGTGGCGGCGGCGGCGGCGGCGAGGTCGGCCTCGGCCGCGTGGTTGATCGTGGCGGTGACGTGGGTGTCGAGGTCGAAGGAGGCGCGCAGGTCGAGGGCGCTCGCGATGCCCTCGGAGATGGCGCGCACGCGGGCGGTCATGGCGTCGTGCACGGCGGGGTCGTGGGAGCGCATGGTGCCGCGCAGGGTGGCGCGGTCGGGGATCTGGTTCTCGGCGTCGCCGCCGTCGATGCGGCAGATCGAGAGCACGGCGGAGTCGAGCGGGTCGGTGTTGCGCGAGACGACGGACTGGAGCGCGAGCAGCAGGTGGGCGGCGCCGAGCATGGGATCGCGGGTCAGGTGGGGCTGGGCGGCGTGGCCGGCGTGGCCGTCGAGCGTGATGCGCAGGCGGGTGCCGGCGGCCATCACGGGGGCGCGGCGCCCGTCGCCGCCGTGGACGGCGACCGTGCCGGCGGGCAGGCCGGGCCAGTTGTGCAGGCCGAAGATGCGGTCCATCGGGAAGCGGTCGAGCAGGCCGTCGGCGAGCATGGCGTCGGCGCCGCCGAAGCCCTCCTCGGCGGGCTGGAACAGCAGGCGGACGGTGCCAGTCCAGCCGGGGTCGCGCTGCAGCAGGACCGCGGCGCCGAGCAGGCCTGCCATGTGGCCGTCGTGGCCGCAGGCGTGCATCACGCCGGCGGTTCCGGAGGCGTGGGCGGCGCCGGTGGTCTCGTGGATGGGCAGGGCGTCCATGTCGGTGCGCAGGCCGACGCTGGGCGAGGCGTTGCTGCCGGCCCGGTCGGGGCGGGAGAGGGTGGCGACGATGCCGTGGCCGCCGATGCCGGACTCGAAGGGGATGTCCAGTTCGGCGAGGCGGGCCTGGATGAAGCGGGCGGTGCCGGCCTCGTTCAGGGAGGTCTCGGGGTGGCGGTGCAGGTCGCGGCGCCATCCGGTCAGGCGGTCGTGGAGGTCCTGGTCCATCGGGGTGGCGCTCCGGCTGCGGCGTGTCGGGAGGAGGTGGGGCCGCGCGCCGGGTTGGCGAGGGCGCCGCCGTGCGGTGGCCGCGGGCTGGAGGGTGTCATGACCCTGGAGGCCCGATCTCAGGCGTCGCAGCAGGAAGAAAGCGAGTTCTTTCTTGAAAGAAAGAACCAAAGAACTTTGCCCGATGGGTTCGGAGCTGCCCGCGTGGCCAGGGCCTCATGGGCAAAGTCTTTTTGCTTCTTTTTCTTCAGAAAAAGAAGGGTCTTGCTGTTCCTTCCGGACAGGGAGCTGTTGTGGAGTTCGTGGCACCCTCTAGTCGTCGTCGTCGTGGCCCTGGCTCACGGTGCGGCTGGTGATCGGCTGGTCCTCGGAGTTGCGCCGGAGGTAGTGGTCGTGCTGCTCCCGGGTCTCGCCGAGCCTGCCCTTGTCGTCGGCCGCCTTGGAGCCGGATGGCGAGGTCTGGTTCTTCCCGTCCGTCGGCCGCTTCGCCAGGGTCTGGCCGGAGGGCTGCTTCGGGGCCTGGTCCGGTGCGGGCTGGGCCGCGGCGGGGATGGCGGCGAGCGGGAGTGCTGCCAGGCAGGCCAGGATCGTGGCGGGCGTTCGCATTGCAGGCTTCCGGACGGGAGGGGGCGTTGCCGCGGGCCGCAACGCCGGCGGGGGGTTCGGCTCCGGGCGCTGTCGGCCGCTCAGCCGGGGGTGGCGGCGCGGGCGATGGCGAGGAAGGCGTCGGCGTCGAGGCTGGCGCCGCCGACCAGAGCGCCGCCGACGTGGGGCACGGCGAGGATCGCGGCCGCGTTGTCGGCGCTGACCGAGCCGCCGTAGAGCAGCGGGATTGCGGCGTCGGGGAACTGGCGGGCCAGCTCGCCGTGGACGAAGGCGTGCATCTCCGCGATGTCCTCGGCCGTGGCGCTGCGGCCGGCGCCGATCGCCCAGACCGGCTCGTAGGCGAGGAGGCCGCGGAAGCCCTCGGGGAGCGAGCCCTCGATCATCCAGCCGACCGTGTCCTGGTGCTCGCCGGCGCTGCGCTGGTCGGCGGACTCGCCGACGCAGACGATGGGGACGAGGCCGGCGGCCATCGCGGCCTTGGCCTTCTGGCGCACGGTCTCGTCGATCTCGCCGTGGTTCAGGCGGCGCTCGGAGTGGCCGAGGATGACGTAGCGCACGCCGCACTCGGCCAGCATGGGGGCGGAGATGTCGCCGGTGTGGGGGCCGCTCTCGGCCTGGTGGCAGTCCTGGGCGCCCAGGGCGACGGCGCTGCCGGCCAGGGTGGCGGCCAGCGCCGCGAGCTGGGTGAAGGGGGGGCAGACGACCAGGTCGCAGGGCAGCGAGGGGGCGGCGTCGCGCAGGGCCTGGGCGAGCGCCTGCGAAGGGGCGGCGAGGCCGTTCATCTTCCAGTTGCCGGCGATGATCTGGCGCATGGGGGGCTCCGTGACGTGGGTGGAGCGGAGTTAGAGCAGGCGGGGGGTTGGGGCAACGGGGGTGGGGCGGGTGGCATGGAAGAGGTCAGCCGAACGCGTCAGCCTGGGCGTGCGGGGACGCCGGGGGCTGCCTCGCGGGCCTGGTCCCGGACGTGGCGGCAGGTGACGACGAACGGACCCTGGACGAGCGCGCCGCCGCCCGCGAAGCCGCTCGAGTCCCGATCGGAATGGATGTAGACGAGGCCGCCTTCGATCATCGCAGCATCCGGAGGACGTCATGCCCGACACCATCAAGGTGAAGTTCGCCAGTGGCAACACCGTCCAGTTCGGCAGCCAGGCGGGCGGCGGGCTGAGCCCCGTGGGGGTGCGCGACAGCGTGGTGGCGCAGACCGCGGAGACGTTCGACCGGGCGCTGGGGGCGCTGGGCGACGTGGTGGCGCGGCTGGAGGCGGCGATCGGCGGGCTGGAGCGCAGGCCGGACGGGGTGGAGGTCGAGTTCTCGGCCTCGCTGAAGGGGGACTGCAACCTGTGGGTCGTGTCCGGCGCGGGCGAGGCCGAGTTCAAGGTCACGCTGAGGTGGGACGGCAAGGAGGCCTGAGGCGCGGCTGGGGAAGTTCGGTCGGAGAAAGCAAGCGAGTTCTTTCTTGAAAGAAAGAACCAAAGAACTTCTGCACATTGGCCTGTGCCAGCCGGATAGGGTCCGGAGCTTGTGGGCAGAGTCTTTTTGCTTCTTTTTCTTCAGAAAAAGAAGGCCTTGCTTCCCTGCCCTTCCCGGCTGGCGCGGGCTCGGGGCGGTGCCTATGGTGCGCCGCTCGTTCCTCAAGCGTCGGACCCCTGCCCCATGCTCGCTCTGCTTCGCGGCTTCATGAACACCTGGCCGGCGCGGCTGCTCATCCTGGTGATGGTGGCGGCGCTGGGCGCGTGGGGGATCGCGGGGGTGTTCACCGGCGGCGGCGTGGGCGCGGACAGCGTGGCCAGCGTCGACGGGCGCACGATCGGCGTGCAGGACTTCGACCGGCAGGTGCGCCACGACCTGGAGCAGGTGGGCGGGCAGTTCGGCTCGGCGGACCAGGTGCCCCCCGGGCTGCGGCGGATGGTGGCGCAGCAGACGCTGAACCGGCTGATCGTGCAGGAGGCGGTGCAGGCGCGGGCGGCGCGGATGGACCTCACGGTGCCGGACGCCGAGCTGCGCGACGCGGTGTTCGCGATCCCGGCGTTCCATGGCGCGGGCGGGACGTTCGACCGCTCGGTGATGAACGCGGCGCTGGGGCGGGCGGGGCTGAGCGAGAAGCGGTTCCTGCAGCTGATGCGCGACGACATGACGCAGCGCGAGCTGATCGAGGCGTTCAAGGCGGGAGTGAGCGCGCCGGCGGGGCTGGTCGGGCCCGTCTTCGCTTATGAGGGCGAGACGCGGGTGCTGGAGACGGCGGCCTTCCCGCTCGCCGGGGTGGCGGTGCCGGCGGCGCCGGCGATCGCGGTGCTGCAGCGGTGGTACGCGAACCACCCGGAGGACTACCGGACGCCCGAGCTGCGGCGGATCAAGGCGGTGGTGATCTCGCCCGACACGGTGGCGCGCTCGATCGACGTGACGGACGCGCAGCTGCAGGCGGCGTACGACGCGAAGGCGGCGCAGTTCCACCAGGCGGAGAAGCGGTCGGTGGACGTGGTGACGGCGGCGGACAAGGCGCGGGCGGAGACGCTGGCGACGCTGTGGCGGGGGGGCGTCGCGTGGTCGGGCATCCAGGCGGCGGCGACGCAGGCCGGGAGCGGGGCGGCCGGGGCGGCGGCGGGCGGGGCGGCGGCAGGCGGGGCGGGGGCTGCTGCATCGACGGCGACGGCGGTGTCGCTCGACGACACGACGGCGGACCAGATCCCCTCGCCCGAGCTGGCGCAGGCGGTGTTCGCGGCCAAGGCGGGCGAGGTCGTGGGGGCGGTGCAGGGGTCGCTGGGGTGGGTCGTGCTGAAGGTGTCGAAGGTGACGCCGGCGGTGTCGCAGGATTTTGCGGCCGCGAAGGAGGGGCTGCGGGCGGAGGTGGCGCTCGGGCTGGCGGCGGGGCAGGTCGACGGGCGGGTGAGCCGGCTGCAGGATGCGCTGGCGGGCGGGACGTCGCTCGACGAGCTGCCGGGCGACCTGGGGGCGGCGGCGCTGCAGGGCACGCTGGACGCGCAGGGGCGCACGGCGGCGGGCGAGCCGGCGCCGCTGCCCGGCGACGCGGCGCTGCACGAGGCGGTGATCAAGCAGGCGTTCGCGCAGAAGGTCGGCGACGCGGCGCAGGTCGTGCAGGGGCCGGGGCAGTCGGCGTTCGCGCTGGTGGTGGACGCGGTGACGCCGCCCAGCCCGAAGCCGTACGCGGAGGTGGCGGACGCGGTGCTGGCGGACTGGCGGGCGGACCAGGTGCGGCACGGGCGGGAGGCGCAGGCGGCGCGGGTGCTGGCGGCGGTGCAGGGCGGGCAGGCTCTCGCCACCGCGGCGGCTGTCGAGGGGGCGCATGTCGCGGCGACGCCGCCGATCATGCGGCAGGGGCCGCCGAAGGGGGTGCCGGGGGTGCTGGCGCAGGCGGCGTTCGGGCTCAAGGACGGCGAGGCGACGATGGTGGAGGACACGGCGGGCGAGGCGGGCGGGGGGTTCATGGTCGCGGTGCTCACGAAGGTGGCGCCGGCGACGCAGGCGGACGACCCGATCGGCTACGGGCAGATCCGCGACGCGCTCGCGCGCGGGATGGGGGACGACGCGGAGATCACCTACGCGTCGGCGCTGCGGGCGCTGGCGAAACCGCGGATCAACGAGGCGGTGCTGGATCGGGTGGCGGAGCAGCCTTAACGGGCGGCAAGGAAGCAAGGCCGGGCTCTGCCCGGACCCGCCAGGGGCGAGCCGCCCCTGGACCGGCGTGACGAAGGGCAGTGGCGCCGCCGGTGAGCGTGCCTTAACGGAGGCCGGTCCAGGGCGGCTCGCCCTGGCGGGTCCAGGGCAGAGCCCTGGCCTTGCTTGCTGGGGGGCTGCGCGCATGGACGATTTCACGCAGGCGTACGAGGGTGGCCAGGGCGCGCTGCTGTGGAGCAGCCTGGTGTCGGACCTGCTGACGCCGGTGGCCGCGTTCCTCAAGCTGGCGCATGGGCAGGCGAACAGTTTTTTGCTCGAGAGCGTCGAGGGCGGGGCGGCGCGGGGGCGGTACTCGATCATCGGGATGGCGCCGGACCTGGTGTGGCGGTGCCGGGACGGGCGGGCGGAGATCAACCGGGACGCGCTGGCGGCGCCGCACGCGTTCGTGGCGCAGGACGGGGCGCCGCTGGAGGCGCTGCGGGCGTTGCTGGGGGAGACGCGGCTCGCGGTGCCGGCGGGGCTGCCGCCGATGATCGGGGGGCTGGTCGGGTATCTGGGCTACGACATGGTGCGGCAGATGGAGCGGCTGCCGGAGAAGAACGTGGACGTGCTGGAGCTGCCGGAGGCGGTGATGCTGCGGCCGACGCTGTTCGCGGTGTTCGACACGGTGAAGGACGAGCTGACGCTGGCGGCGCCCGTGTGGCCGCAGGCGGGGGTGGGCGCGGGGGCGGCGCGGGCGGTGGGAGAGGCGCGGCTGGCGGCGGCGCGGGAGGCGCTGGCGCGGCCGATGGGGGTGGCGGCGCCGGCGGTCGTGCTGCCCGCGCAGCCGGAACCGGTGTCGAACATGAGCCGGGCGCAGTTCGAGGCGATGGTCGTGCGGATGCAGGAGTACATCGCGGCGGGCGACGCGTTCCAGGTGGTGCCGAGCCAGCGGTTCTCGGTGCCGTTCGCGCTGCCGCCGTTCGCGCTGTACCGGGCGCTCCGGCGGATCAATCCGGCGCCGTTTCTTTTCTTCCTGGACTTCGGGGAGTTCGCGGTCGTCGGCGCGTCGCCGGAGGTGCTGGTGCGGCTGCGCGACGGGGTGGTGACGATCCGGCCGCTCGCGGGGACGCGGCCAAGGGGGGCGACGCCGGAGGAGGATGCGGCGCTGGAGGCGGACCTGCTGAGCGACCCGAAGGAGCGGGCGGAGCATCTGATGCTGGTCGATCTCGGGCGCAACGACGTGGGGCGGGTGGCGAAGATCGGGACGGTGCGGGTGACGCAGAGCTTTGCGATCGAGCGGTTCAGCCACGTCATGCACATCTCATCGACGGTGGAGGGGCAGGCGCGGCCGGGGGTCGATGCGGTCGAGGCGCTGGTGGCGGGGTTCCCGGCGGGGACGCTGACGGGGGCGCCGAAGATCCGGGCGATGCAGATCATCGAGGAGCTGGAGCCGGTGCGGCGGGGGATCTACGCGGGGTGCATCGGGTACTTTGCGCCGGACGGGACGATGGACACGTGCATCGGGCTGCGCACGGCGGTCGTGAAGGACGGGGTGATGCACGTGCAGGCCGGGGGCGGCGTGGTCGCGGACAGCACGCCGGCGGGGGAGTTCGAGGAGACGCGGCAGAAGTCGCGGGCGCTGTTCAGGGCGGCGGAGGAAGCGGTGCGGTTCGCGGCGGGGTGAAGCGGAGGGAGGAAGGTTGAGGCGCTGCCTCAAACTCCGCCAAAGGGCGAGCCCTTTGGAAACCTCGACGGGGTTCGGGAACACAGGTGGCGAACCGAGTCATATGCTAAAGTCGGGTTGCGTTTTAGCCTGTCGTGCCGGTTTTGCCAGTAGGGCTAGATCGAGGATGGTAAGAAGATAGATATAAACATCGGACTCAGATCTCCACCTCATATGGCTTCCCTTCTTGTACGTTCTTCAACATAACAAATGCCGCTTCAGAGTATTTGTGAAAAACACTCTTATTAAGTAATTCTGTTCGGTGATATATGTTGTCTGAAATTTTGATATCAACATTCTTCTCTCTTTTTATACGCTCAATTAGTTTATTTGCAACATGCCACGTCGTTCCTCCCAATTTCTCGCCTAGTTGAGTAGCGCTGTATCGGTGATGTGCTGATGCAGACGAGTACGAACTTATATTAGCAATGCCAAAAAGCTTGGCGAGAGCTGCAGTGCTTTCAACTCCTTCATTTAGCATTTTAAAGTCAGCTTGTACTTTCATTTTCGGAATATCATACCGTACTAATACCAACGGCCTCTGACACTGACCTGTCCAGCAAGCAAGGCTGGGCTCCG
>CAXSFE010000127.1:0-9552 GCA_964236585.1 uncultured Acetobacteraceae bacterium | reverse complement strand
GCCACCAGCCGCCGCCCCGCCGCCACCGCCGCCTCGCCCTCCGCCGCCGCCAGCAGCGCCGCCACCAGGTTGCCCAGCATCGCCGCCGAGTCCGGCCGCAGCGCCACCGCCCGCCGGTGCGACGCCACCGCCTCGCCCACCCGCCCCAGCCGGTGCAGCGCGTTGCCCAGGTTCGCGTGCGCGTACGCCCGGCCGGGCGCCCCCGCGATCGCGCGCCCGATCAGCGCCACCGCCGCCTCGCCCTCGCCGCGCTGGTCCGCCAGCAGCCCGAGCATGTGCAGCGCGTCCGCGTGCCCGGGCGCCTCGCGCAAAACCGCGTGATACGACGCCTGCGCCGCGTCCAGCTCGCCCGCCTCGTGCAGCGCCAGCCCGGCCTCGAAGCGCTCCTCCGGCGCGAGCTCCACAGCCTCCGACACCACGCGCCTCCGACCTCCGTCGCGATCAGCCTGCGCCCGGGCGGTTAAGGGGAAGTGAGCAAGGCCAGGGCGCTGCCCTGGACCCGCCAGGGGCGAGCCGCCCCTGGACCGGCGCAAATGGGGACTCCGGACAGAGGTCCAGGTTTCCAAAGGCGAGCCTTTGGCGGGGTCCAGGGGCAGAGCCCCTGGCCTTGCTTTCTCCCCACCGTGCGGCTCAAAACCCCGCCATGGCCCCGCCCCTCCTCCTGCTCCAGGACATCCGCCTCTCCCTCGGCACCGCCCCGCTGCTCGACGGCGCCGAGCTGTCTGTCGGCGCCGGCGAGCGCCTGTGCCTCGTCGGCCGCAACGGCTCGGGCAAGTCCACGCTGCTCAAGATCGCCGCAGGCCAGATCCTGCCCGACAGCGGCACCCGCTTCCTCCAGCCCGGCGCCACCCTGCGCACCATGGCGCAGGAGCCCGACTTCGGCGACGCGGCCACCACGCTCGACTACGTGCTCGAAGGCCTCGGCCCCAACGACGACCCGTACCGCGGCCGCGCCCTGCTCGACCGCCTCGGCCTCGACGGCACCGAGCACCCCGGCAACCTGTCCGGCGGCGAGGCACGACGCGCAGCCCTGGCCCGCGCGCTGGCGCCGTCCCCCGACATCCTGCTGCTCGACGAGCCCACCAACCACCTCGACCTGCCCGCGATCGAGTGGCTGGAGTCCGAGCTGGGCAGCCAGCGCGCCGGCATCGTGCTGATCAGCCACGACCGGCGCATGCTGCAGAACCTGTCGCGCAACGTCGCCTGGCTCGACCGCGGCATCGTCCGCCGCCTCGACCAGGGGTTTGCCGCCTACGAGGCTTGGCGCGACGAGGTGCTGGAGACCGAGGAGGCCGACCAGCACAAGCTCGGCCGCCAGATCAGGCGCGAGGAGGACTGGATGCGTTACGGCGTGACCGCGCGCCGCAAGCGCAACGTCCGCCGGGTCGGCGAGCTCGCCGCCCTGCGCCAGTCCCACCGCGAGGGCCGCAAGGCCACCGGCGGCCTCAAGCTGGAGGCCGCCACCGCGGAGATCTCCGGCAAGCTCGTCGCCGTCGCCGAGCACGTCACCAAGTCCTACGACGGCCGCCCGATCGTCGCCGACCTGTCCATGCGCCTGCTCCGCAGCGACCGCCTCGGCATCGTCGGCCCCAACGGCGCCGGCAAGACCACGCTGCTCAACCTGCTCACCGGCCGCCTCGCCCCCGACACCGGAGCAATTACCGTCGGCGCGTCGCTGGAGATGGTCACCCTCGACCAGCTCCGCGCCACGCTGGACCCCGCCGTCACCCTGCAGGACACGCTGACCGGCGGCGGCGGCGACCAGGTCATGGTCGCCGGCCAGAAGCGCCACGTCATCGGCTACATGAAGGACTTCCTGTTCCGCCCCGAGCAGGCGCGCACCCCCGTCGGCGTGCTCTCCGGCGGTGAGCGCGGCCGGCTCATGCTGGCCTGCGCCCTCGCCCGCCCGTCCAACCTCCTGGTCCTCGACGAGCCCACCAACGACCTTGACCTCGAAACCCTCGACCTGCTGCAGGAGATGCTCGGCGAGTACAAAGGCACCGTCCTGCTCGTCAGCCACGACCGCGACTTCCTCGACCGCGTGGTCAGCTCCACCCTGGCCGCGGAGGGCGAGGGCGCCTGGATCGAGTACGCCGGCGGCTACACCGACATGCTGATCCAGCGCGGCACCCCACCTCCCACGCCCGGCAACGCCGCCACGCCCGCGCTGCGCGCCAACGGCCGCCGCGCGCCCGGCGCTGCGCCGAACCGCCCGAAGATGTCTTTCCGCGACCAGCGCGACCTCGCCGAGCTTCCGCTGCAGATGGAGAAGCTGCAGGCCGAGGCCGCCCGCCTGCGCGCCACCCTCTCCGACCCCGCCCTCTACGCCCGCGACAACAAGCGCTTCCAGGCAACCTCCGCCAGCCTCGCCGCCGCCGAGACCCAGCTCCAGTCCGCGGAGGAGCGCTGGCTCACGCTGGAGATGCAGAGAGAGGCCATCGCGGAGGCGTAGGAGCAAGCAAGACCGGGCTCTGCCCGGACCCGCCAGGGGCGAGCCGCCCCTGGACCGGCCTTACTGAAGAGAAGCCAGTCCAGGGCGGCTCGCCCTGGCGGAGTCTGAGGCAGAGCCTCAACCTTGCTTGCTACTTCCCGAACCAGCACGGCGGATACGCCGCGATCCTCGCCGCATCCTCCGCCGCCGTCGCGCCCATGCCCAGCGCCCGCCGCCGGTCCTCGACGTGCTCCGGGTCCAGCATCGGGTATCGCGTCCACGCATGGTCCACGCACTTGAACTGCGTGCCGTAGCTCTGCGGCCTCCCCTGCAGCATCGCCACGCGGTCGAACAGCTTGCCGTAGTCGTCCGGCGCCACCAGCCGCGCCTGCACGGCCGGCGTCATCCGCTCCAGCACCCCCTGCATAAGCGGCAGGTTCTCCGTGGCGTGCTGCACCACCTCCCAGGCCGCCGTCGACGCCGCGTCCCCGACCCGGTCCGACGTGAACCACCCCCCCGCCGGCAGCAGCGCGACCAGCGCCTCCTGGTCCGCGGCATCCTGCGCGTTGATCTCGCGCCACAACGCCTCCGACGCCGGCACCCGCTCCGCCTCCGGCAGCAGCGACAGATCGATGCCGTGCAGCGCCTCCCGCCCCGCCTGGTCCAGCGCGCCGAGCCGCACCAGGCGCTCCGCCAGGTCCCGCGGCGGCCCCGCGCGCTCCTGCGCCTCGCGCACGCGCTGCAGCGCCTGATGCACCGGCAGGATCGCCTGCTCGGCCGCCGTCGTCAGCGCCCACGCAGCCGCAGGGGCGAGCAGCCCCTGGAGCAGCACGCCTGCCCGCAGCGCAGCACGCCGGCGAACGCACACCCGTCCCAGCCGCATGTCCCCCGACCTCCGTTCTGGCCGCACCGGCCGCCGCGCGCCGCTTCGCCGCCGGCGCCAACGATGCCACCATCCCCGCCATGAGCGAAGCACCCCCGGCTCCCGACTGGCGCGCCGCCAACCTCGCCGCCTGGGACGAGTCCGTCCCCATCCACGTCCGCTCCGACTTCTACGACGTCGCCGCCCTGCGCGCCGGAACCGCCCGCCTCTACCCGATCGAGCATGCCGAGCTCGGCCCCGTGGCCGGCCTGCGCGTCCTCCACCTGCAGTGCCACTTCGGCTACGACAGCCTCGTCCTCGCGCGCGAAGGCGCCGACGTCACCGGCCTCGACTTCTCCCCGGCCGCCATCGCCGCCGCCCGCGCCCTCGCCGACGACCTCGGCCTCTCGCCCCGCGCCCGCTTCGTCGAGGCCGACCTCCACGACGCTCCCGCCGCCATCGACGCGCCCTCCGGCTTCGACCTCGTCCTCGTCACCTGGGGCGCCCTGATGTGGCTCCCCGACATCGAGCGCTGGGCCGCGATCGTCGCGCACTTCCTCAGGTCTGGCGGCCGCCTCTACCTCGCCGACGCCCACCCCTGCGCCACGGCGCTGCGCTGCGACCCCGGCCCCTGCTTCCGCCCCGAGACGCCCTACTTCGGCGCCGGCCCGATCCCGTCCGACGACCCCGCCGACTACGCCGACCCCGCCGCGATGCTGGCCAACACCCGGATGTACACCTTCCAGCACCCCCTCGGCGCCATCGTCACCGCGCTGGCCCGGACCGGCCTCGCGGTGGAGTTCCTGCACGAGCACGACGCCCTCCCCTGGCAACTGTACGAGGGCCTGCGCGCCGACCCGGATCGGATGTTCCGCTGGCCGGAGCAGGCCTGGCTTCCGCTCGCCTTCTCGCTGTCCGCGCGCCGGAGCTGAGCAAGAAGCAAGACTGGGCTCTGCCCAGACCCGCCAGGGGCGAGCCGCCCCTGGACCGGCCTCCTTAAAAGAAGCCAGTCCAGGGCGGCTCGCCCTGGCGGAGTTTGAGGCAGAGCCTCAACCTTCCTTGCTCCCCCTCCCCCGCGGTTCCCGCCCGCCCCGCTTCGCGCTACGCTCCCGCGACCTCAGGCGACCCCGGCCCCCGCACGAAGGATCGCGACCATGGCGACCACCGCCTCAGGCAGCTCGCGCAGCTGGCTCGACCGCCTGTGGGCCTCGATCGCCGACCGCGGCTCCGCCTACGCCCCGGTTCCCCACCCCGACGCAGACCCGCTCGACCGCGCCCGCCTGCTCACCCATGCCATGCTGTCCCAGCGCGGCGAAGCCTCCGGCGCCGCCATCGCCCGCGACCTGCAGGCCGCCGCCCGCGCCCTGTCCGACCCCCAGCTCCTGGAGTTCTACCGCTTCCTCTCCGACGGCTTCGGCCCCGATCCGGTTGCCCTGCGCGCGGCCGCCGAGGCCTACCTCGCCACCCCGGACCCGCACACCGCCTCCTCCCTGTTCGACGCCGCAGAGCCCGCGCGGCAGGAGCTTCTGCGCCGCATGAACATGAGCCCGGGCGGCACCGCGGCCCTGGTCGCCATGCGCCGCGACCTGCTCGCGCGCGCCCGCGGCGACCCGGCGCTGCGCCCGCTCGACACGGACCTGCGGCACCTGTTCGGCTCCTGGTTCAACCGCGGCTTCCTCGAGCTGCGCCGCATCGACTGGCAGACGCCGGCCGCCACCCTGGAGAAGCTCATCACCTACGAGGCGGTGCACGAGATCGCCGGCTGGAGCGACCTGCGCCGCCGCCTGGCGCCCGACCGCCGCTGCTTCGCCTTCTTCCACCCCGCCCTGCCTGGCGAGCCGCTGATCTTCGTCGAGGTCGCCCTCACCGAGGGCCTGGCCACGGCGGTGCAGCCCCTGCTGGTGCGCGACGACGAGACCGACCGCGCCGCTCTGGACGAGGAGCGCCGCAGGCTCGCCGGCCGCGCCGACACCGCGATCTTCTACTCGATCTCCAACTGCCAGGACGGCCTGCGCGGCGTCAGCTTCGGCAACTTCCTGATCAAGCAGGTGGTCGAGGAGCTCAAGACCGAGCTGCCCCAGCTCCGCCGCTTCGCCACCCTCTCTCCCGTCCCCGGCTTCCGCCGCTGGATGGAGCAGCGCCTCGCCGACGCCGCCCGCCCCGAGCCCGCCCCGTCCGCCGCCGCGCCTGCCCCGACGACAGCCGCCCCGCCCGGAACTCCGCCCCCTGCCGCCCCGGCCCCTGCCTCCCGCGTCCCTGCCGAGAGCCGCCCCGCGCTGCTGCGCGACGACGAGGTCGAGGGCCTGCGCCCCTTCGGCGAGCCCGGTGCGGACCCGCTCGCCCTGTGGCGCGGCGTGCTCGCCGCAGCCCCCTGGTTCGACGACCCTGCCCTGGCGGAGGCGGTCCGCCGCCCGTTGCTGCGCCTGTGCGCCACCTACCTCACCGACGGCCGCGACGGCCGCGGCCCGTCCGATCCCGTCGCGCGCTTCCACCTCGGCAACGGCGCCCAGCTCGAGCGCATCGACTGGCTCGGCAACATCGCGCCCTGCGGCATCAGCGAGTCCTACGGACTGATGGTGAACTACCTCTACGCGCCCGACCGGATCGAGGCGAACCACGAGGGCTTCATGCACGGCAAGGTCGCCCGCTCCCCCATGGTCGACTCCCTGAACGAGGCGGCGCGGCCGGGCAACGCCAAACGCCAGCTCATCCCGACCTTCGGCCTCCTGCGCAACGACTAGCCAGGCGGGACAGCCGGCTCCGCTCGGGACGGGTCTTATACCAGCGGCCTCTGACACCGCCCTGTCAGCAAGCAAGGTCGGGCTCCGCCCGAACCCGCCAAAGGGCGGAGCCCTTTGGAAACCCTGTCCTTAAGGAGTGGATTCCAAAGGCTTGCCTTTGGCGGAGTTTGAGGCAGAGCCTCAACCTTGCTTGCCTGACCGCTCACGCTCAAGGCCCGTTGGCATCGCGGGGCCACCGGCAACGGGACGCGACGCCCGCGCGCCCGACCGTCAACGACGCGGGTGCGTCCTGCCACCGGTCCGCTTTCCACCTCCCGCCGCCGCCCGGTCTGCTCTAGACCGGACCCGCAAGCCGCCCGCGTGCCCGACCTGCGGGCGTGACAAGGCCGGCACGACGGAGGAGCCCACCATGTCGACCGCTGCCAGAACCACCCCCCTCGCGCGATCCATCCGGACCCCGCTCAGCGCCCAGCAGGTCATCGGCTTCTGGGCCGCCTGGTTCGGCTGGGCGCTCGACGGCATGGACAGCGTGATCTACGCCCTCGTCCTCAGCCCCGCGCTGACCGAGCTTCTCCCCCGCTCCGGCATCGACCCCACGCCCAAGGCCATCGTCTCCACGGGCTCGATCCTGTTCGCCGCCTTCCTGGTCGGCTGGGGCCTGTCGTTCGTCTGGGGCCCGATCGCCGACCGCTACGGCCGCACCCGCACGCTCGCCGCCACGGTGATGATCTACGCCGTGTTCACCGGCGCCGCCGCCCTGTCGCAGAACGTCTACGAGCTGGGCCTGTTCCGCTTCCTCGCCGGCATCGGCATCGGCGGCGAGTGGGCGATGGCCGGCACCTACGTCGCCGAGGCCTGGCCGGAGGACCGCCGCAAGATGGGCGCCGGCTGGCTGCAGACCGGCTACTACGCCGGCTTCTTCATGGCCGCCGCCCTGAACCTCACCGTCGGCGCCACGTACGGCTGGCGGGCGATGTTCCTGTGCGGCCTCGCCCCCGTCGTCGTCTCCCTCGTCACCCTGTTCAAGGTCGAGGAGCCCCGCCGCTGGGTCCAGGCGCACGACCCGGCCGCGCCCGCCGCCGCCCGCAGGAGCCCGCTGGCCCGCATCTTCCAGGCCCCCTACCGCGGCCGCACCATCTCCATGTCGCTGCTGCTGACCGTGGCCGTGATCGGCCTGTGGGCCGGCTCGGTCTACGTCCCCACCGCCTCGATCCAGCTCGCGCGCCGCGCCGGCATCACCACCGCGGGGCCCATCGTCGCCTCCCTGTGCACCGGCCTGCTCTCCATTGGCACCATCCTCGGCTGCCTCGCCGCCCCCATCCTCGCCGAGCGCCTCGGCCGCCGCCGCGCCCTCTCGATCTACTTCGCCGGCATGCTCGTCACCATTGCGCTCGCCTTCGGCTGGGCGTTCTACCTCCCCGCCGCCTCGGCGATGCCCGCCTTCCTCGTCGTGCTGTTCTTCCTCGGCATGTCCGGCGGCAACTTCGCCATGTTCACGCTCTGGCTGCCCGAGCTGTTCGGCACAGACGTCCGCGCCACCGCCTTCGCGTTCTGCACCTCCGTCGGCCGCTTCATCGGCGCCGTCGTCAACTTCGCCCTCGCCGCCGCGGTCAACGGCATGGGCACGCTGGGCACCCCGGTGGCACTCACCGCGATCGCGTTCGGCATCGGCCTGCTGGTGATCCCGTTCGCCACCGAGACGGTCGGGACGCGACTGCCGGACTAAGAAAGCAAGGCTGGGCGCTGCCCAGACCCGCCAGGGGCGAGCCGCCCCTGGACCGGCCCTACTTAAGAAAGCCATCCAAGGGGCTTCCCTTGGCGGGGTCCAGGGGCAGAGCCCCTGGCCTTCCTTCAGGCCGGCACCCCGTACGCCGCCGCCCCCGCCGCCCTGACCGGCTCCAGCGCCCCCGGCGCCAGCTGCGTCGAGATCTCCGCCAGCCGGTGCGCCGCCGCCACGATCCGCTCCAGCGCTTGCGCTTGCGCCGCCGCCCCCACCTCGTCGAGCAGCGCGTGGAACTCGCGCTCCAGCGCCGGCACCACGTGCGCCTCGCCGAGCGTCACGCCGTCGAGCCAGTCCGGTGCGCCGAGCGTGATGTCGAGCTGGTTGCCGAAGAAATACAGCAGCGACCCGTCGCGGTCGTGCACCGGCGAGATGAACAGCAGGTTCCAGAACGCCGAGCCGTTGCGCCGGTAGTTCACGATCCAGTCGATGCACCCCTGCCCCGCCTCCAGGCACGTCCGGATCCGCGCGGCGGCCGCCCTGTCCGTGCCCCGCCCCTGCAGGAAGCGGCAGTTTCGCCCGACGATCTCGTCCATCGGGTAACCGGTCAGGGTCGCGAACGCCTGGTTCGCCTCGACCATCGGGCAGTCCGGCAGCGACGGATCGGACAGCACCATCGGCGCCGTGCTCTGTCCCATCGCCAGGCGCAGCGCCTCGCGGATCGCGTTCGCGCTCATGGCATTCCCCTTCCCGGTCAGGCCAAGATTAGGCAGCCCGCACCGGCGCGGTCCAGGCACCATGCCCACGCGGGCCGCCCTCAGCGATACCCGAACCGCGCCATCTGCTCGCCGTGCGCCGCCTCGACCCGCTCCGCCTGCGCGGCGCTCAGCACCTCGCGCCAGCCGCCCGCGCGCCCCTGCCTGAAGAACGCGCCCCGACCGGGAGGATGCTCCACGAACCCTGCCTTCTGCTCCTGCCTCTGCGCCACCTCGAAACGGCTATTTGCCACCGCACGCGCCAGCCGCGCCTCGGGCACCTCCAGCCCGAAGAACCGGATCATCCCCGCCGCCGCCGCCGCCGTGTCCGCCACCAGGTCTTCGTAGCGCATCACGTGCACCCGTGGGCTCGCCTGCGCCGTCCAGCTCGCGACGTGCAGCGACCAGCTCCCCGGCCAGCCGAGCACCCGTGTCTGTGTCCCCCCGGTGGTGGCGTCCGCGCGCTCCATGATCCCGATGGCCTCGTCGAGCCCGACCGCGAAATGGTGGCTGTACGACACCGCCACGTCGCGCGGGTCGCGCACGACCACCACCGCGCCCCACGTCGCGTCCGGCGTCACCAGCGCCACCCCGCCGACGACCACCGCCGCGTTGTGCGTCTTGACGAACACGACCCCGTCCCGCCCGTCGCGCAGCGCCCGGTGCACCAGCGGCCGCATCCGCTGCACGTCGCCGGCCGTGTACTCGGGGGCGGGGCGCGGATCGAGCCTGCGGTAGTGCCGCGCCATGTCCTCGCTGGTGGAGAACGCGTCGAGCCGGTTGATGTCGAACGGCGCGTCCGGCTGCAGCACGAAGTTGTGCAGCAGCAGCCGCAGCCAGGTGTTGCCCGACTTCGGATACGACGCCAGCCAGACCAGCCTGCCCATGACCCCGATCTCCAGCACACAGAAAGCAAGGTTGAGGCTCTGCCTCAAACTCCGCCAAAGGCCGAGCCTTTGGAAACCTGGACTTAAGACTCCCTTATCAGAGTGCCGGTCCAGGGGCGGCTCGCCCCTGGCGGGTCTGGGCAGAGCCCAGCCTTG